>CAZRDQ010000055.1:0-2879 GCA_964598945.1 uncultured Candidatus Bathyarchaeia archaeon | reverse complement strand
CCTCCGGCCCACTAGCTGACCTGAGCTAGTACTGAATGCAGCAGTTCCGCTCCAGACAATCGCCCAAGGCCACCTTTTGCAGCAGCTTGCTCATTGTACTCCCTGACACGATCAGGCTGGACTGGGCCGCCAGCGATTACCATTGGGGTTGGATGATGTGTGTGTCTTCTCCAGGCTGTCGATGAGGTGTGGTCTGCCAGAAGAACAACAATCGTCTGATCCAAATCCACTCCATCGAGAACTCGACCGAGCATTGAATCGATCTTCTCTATGATCATTATCTTCGAGGCCGCATCACCGTCGTGGCTTGCTTCGTCTGGACCTCCGACATGAATCAATATGAAATCATGATCTTTGCGAGACTCAAGTGCTGCAACTGCCTTCGCCTCCGTGTCTGTATCCACTCCACCCGTGGCACCAGGCACTGAAAGAACGTCCATTTCCGACAGATTGCCTATGCCTCGCACAAGGGTGGCTCCTGCGACGCACAAGCCTCTTAGTCCGTATTTTGACTGAAACGATTGAGTGGTGAGCTGTCTGCCTATTCCCCAAGGAACCATCATGTTGGCAGGGTTCTTTGCGCTAACCGATATTTCTGAGGAAGCCACTCCCAGGATCTGTTTACTTTGATTGATTATTGAATTGATTATCTCTGCTGTTCTCCTTGCCTCAGGACTTTCGTCCTTAGCATGAACTCTCGATGCTTTCTCGCCCTTTTGCGGGATCGGGGCTAAGACTCTTCCTGATAGATTATCTCCGCGAAGAACCAAGACACCTTTGAACCTCCAGGTTGGCATGAACTGGACTTCAACACCCCACGAGCGTGAACAGTAATCTCTTAACGATTCAGAGAATGCTTTGTAGTCTATTCCGGAAGTGTCTGCCCTCTCATTCAATATTCTGAGATCCTCACTGGCAGACGCAAAGTTGCATCTTAGGGCCAAGTCATTGTCCTGTAGGATCAGACCGGCTCCTAGCGCCTCCAAGGGCCCTCTTGATATCTGCTCTGCGACATCCTGGTAGCCGAGGATCGTCATGATCGCCTCCTCGCTCTCGGCGACGGTGCCTGGACCTAGAGGATCGAGTAGTCCAGACTGGCCTATGGAGGAGAGCCTCGTCATATTTGGGCAGTCAGCGGCCTCCAGCGGGGTACGTCCGTCCAGCTCTTGCAGAGGAAGATCGGACATCCCATCGCCTATGATCATGAATGTTAGCATTCGGATGTCGAAGGCTTATATCGTGGCCGAGGTTTAAAAGCTGGTTGGATACTCCATCCAACCTCAACGACAAGCAGAATCGAGTACTGATGTCGCCTTGGATGCAACTCAGAGCCAAAATCTCCTGCTCAGGACTCGCCGGTGGTGGCTTATCGTTTTGGTTCTCACGGGACTACTGGCGCTGACGCTCTTCGCATCTTTGACACTTGGTCCCTCGAGTCTCTCGGTTGTGAGTGTCGTCAGGGCTCTTCTGAAGTCTGTGCCCTTTCTGGGTAAGGCACTTGGGATTGCTGGGCCTAGTGAGAGAGAGATGATCATTATCACTGAGATCAGGTTGCCAAGGATTCTTGCAGCTGCTCTGATCGGGGCGGGACTTGCCGTCGCAGGCACCGTCTTCCAGGGTGTCTTCAGAAATCCGATGGCTGACCCATACATCATAGGGGTTTCTTCAGGCGCAGCGCTCGGCGCAGCCCTGGCAATAATCATGAGGCTCGGCTATTCGGTGATCGGTGTCAACGCTGTATCGTTCTTCTCGTTTCTTGTGGCTGTCTTCACGGTGTTCATTGTGTATAACCTATCGAGGATCGGTCCGAGAGCTCCCGTGGTGACTTTGCTTCTTGCCGGGGTTGCGGTGAGCATCTTTCTCTCTGCCATAGTCTCACTCATTCAGGTCTTTTCAGGCCAGGAGCTCCATCGGCTTGTCTACTGGATGATGGGGGGTTTCTCATACGCAGAATGGAAAGACACTATGAGCGTTCTTCCGCCCATCTTTGTAGGAGGCGTATTAGTGTACTTCTACGCAAGAGATCTCAACATTATGACTTTGGGTGATGAGGAGGCTCAACATCTCGGGGTCAATGTCGAGAGTTCAAGGAAGATCCTGCTTGCACTAGGTTCTCTAATGACAGCAGCAGCAGTATCAGTAAGCGGCCTGATCGGATTCGTCGGACTCGTGATTCCTCATCTGGCAAGGATCCTTGTCGGCCCGGATCATAGAGTACTGATACCAAGCGCGTTCCTCACCGGGGCGATATTCCTGGTCTTCTGTGACGCGGCCGCAAGATCGATCTCAAGCTCCACAGAATTGCCCGTGGGCATAATAACAGCGCTGTTCGGCGGCCCATTCTTCATCTACATGCTCAGAAAGAGCAAAGGAAAGTATGCAATGTAGGGGAGAGGCGAGCTTGGTCTGCATCAAGATAGACAATGTCAGCTTCACATACGACTCACTGAAGGCTCTGAGCGACATCAGTTTCCAGATAAAGCAGGGCGAGTTCGTAGGGATAATAGGCCCTAACGGTGCCGGGAAGTCAACTCTGCTTGGAGTGATCAGTAAGGTCCTGAAGCCCGGAGCCGGCGCTGTTCTACTTGAAGACATCGATGTTCAAGACATGAGCCAGAAGGATCTGGCGAAGAAGGTCGGGTTCGTCGCTCAAGACAGTAATGTACCCTTCAGGTTCACAGTCTTAGATCTTGTTCTGATGGGAAGAAACCCCTACCTGGACAGGTTCAAGATGGAGTCTGCCGAGGACGTGAGAATCGCTGAGGAGAATATGAAAAAGACTGGAGTAAACAATCTCGCTGATAGGGTCGTTACGGAGATCAGCGGTGGCGAGAGGCAACGTGTACTCATCGCAAGAGCCTTGACTCAATCCCCCAGAG
>CAZRDQ010000054.1:0-4015 GCA_964598945.1 uncultured Candidatus Bathyarchaeia archaeon | reverse complement strand
ACACTACGCAGGCAAGAGGGACTAGATATGGCGATGGAGAAGGAACTTCTGGAGAACGCTTTCAAGAAGGCAGCGACAATAGTCTATCCGTTCAGGGACCGAGAGAAGATTCACATACCAGCTGACTTCCGAGGAAAGATCCGGTTCTATCGAGAACGCTGTATTGGATGCTCAATGTGCTCCAGAGTCTGCCCATCTGAAACCATAGAGATGATTGAAGACGAGAAAGGAAAGAGACCAATGTTCTACTTGGATCGCTGTACGCACTGTGCCCAATGCGAAGATGTGTGCCCTACAAGCGCGATAGAGCTGACCGATCAGTACGAGTCAGCGGGGACGGACAGATCAGAAATGATCCTGAAGTAAGAGATCAAAGGCTGTCTCAGTTTCACTCAAAGGCGACCGCAGTCACAGACGCGCCGTCCCAACATAGACTCTCAAGATTCGAGCAGACACTGAACGGGCTCACAACTCAGGAGTCGTGCCTTGTTATCGGTCACGAGGACGCCAAGATCGACTAGTTGAGCAAGAACTTCGACACCGAATCCTATGTCTTCGCCATACGAGCACTGTCTAGGTGTGTATGTATGGCGCTGGGCGCTTCCTCTTCGCCTCAGAGAGCTTCGAAAGCTCGGCGACGTGTGGCACGCCACTAAGTTCTAGAGCGCCTGATTCTGCTACTTGCTTTAGGAACCGGTCGGCCTCAGGCTTTCTGGTTATGACTGTACACCACCCTTGATCTGAGCCGACATGTCCAATGGAGATATCAGATAACTCTCCTGAGAAGTCTTGGCACTTACTGCATCCAGGATGTGTGTAGCCTTCGAGGGTCTTCACTGATGTCTCGTGGACCACCGTTTCTGCTTCGTAAAACTTGAATTTCCCCGCTTTGCAGTCCACTTTCGTGAGGCTACTGAGATCGACTCCCTGCTGTCCTGCAAGATACTCCGCAAAGAGAGGCTTGTACTTGTACGTATTGTAGCAAAACAGGCTAACCGCCAGTTTCACTCGCTCTGCAAGTTTCTTGGTGCCATGTGGAGATGTGGCGAGTCGTCTGAGCGCTTGCATCTGGCAGGGTACGCCGACAAAGGCGAAGTTCTCCTCAGGGTAGCCAACAGCTGCGTCCGCGAGACAACTGATCGATCCTGTCGCCGTATACTTTGAGAGGCTATGTTTGAGAAGCTCCAGCTCAGCGCCGACCGCTATCGGGATCGGTTTCCATGGGGTGCTGGCGTCAGTGCCAACTGCTATCACTCGATCAACATCATTTCTCTTCAGTGCCTGCCGTAGAATCGTTGTCGCGACGCCGCCATCTTGGCACCTTTCAAGAATCTCGGGGTCTGTCGCCCGCGCGGAGTATACTCCCACTTTCACACCATATGGCTCGTTGACATCTCGTGTCCGGCCGTATATCTGCCTCTCAATCTCATTGATCGGAAGTTCAACCCTCGGACATCCATAGTAGCACAGTTCGCACAGCACACAGATTCCTGACAACGTTGGCACCTCGTCTTCTGTTCTCGCTATTACGTTGACAGGGCAAGATGCTATGCATGCACCACAGTACATGCACAGCCCGGTTCTGACGACTTCAGCAAGCAGCGTCCCAAAGATCTTGGGGGGTTTCTGCATCACGGTCACTTCGATTTGTCGTCTCTAGGCTCATTTGTGATATATCTTGCTTTAAGATGAGCCATACGCGAGTCAGAACTCTGGCATCTTCTCGATTGATTTGGCGCCGCCGGAAGGGGTCGAACCTTCGACCAACGGGTTAACAGCTTCAGCCTTGATCAAGCAGGATCAAGTCCGCTGCTCCACCACTGAGCTCTCGTCTACATCGCGTATGTAAACGGCGGCTCGTTCGTCGGCGGCAGAATCAGACTGGGCGTTCGAGCGTATTTAAGAATTCGTCGATGGCTTCATCGGTCTGATGTCAACTTAGAAAGACGCATAAGCAAAGCCTGCACAAATGATGAATCGTGGATTGGGCCCGTAGCTCAGCCAGGTTTCGAAGGACTGAGAGAGCGACAGGCTCATAACCTGTTGGCCGGGCGTTCGAATCGCCCCGGGCCCACCAAATCAGGATAGAGCAATTCGATACCAGCATGATTTCACTGGGTCAGTGGCCCAGAAGGATTAGCCGACCGATTGACGAGACACGCATAGTCGCAACTTGGTGGGTGATGTCTCCAACCAACATTTTTAAGATTGGGTCAGCCATGAAGTCGCACTTGCGGTGATCGCTGGTTGCCAGCTGAGATCTTTGATGTCGAGGAGTTTGTCAAGCTCTCGGAGAATGCTGTGGCATGTAGGGTCAAGAGGTTGAAAGATATCGTGAAGCTGAAGCTACGAACCCCCAGCAAGCTATATACGATAAGACTAGAGCCCTTGGCAGCTGAAGCGGCTCTGAAGCAGATAAGGTGCGAGATCCAAGAGGTCTAGCGGCCGCATAATGGATTTCTTGAGGCCGTCTGTCCTTTGAGGAATTCACTTGACTAGACTTGTCGACCTGTTTCAGTCACGAATGCAGACGCGCTTGGTGGAGTATCTGCTTGCGAACCGTAGCAAGGTGTTTAATCAGGCCGCTTTGGCCCGTTTTCTAGGTTGTTCGCCCTCCACGGTGGCTCGGGTCATCGAGCCCCTTGTTAGGGATCGAATTCTATCATATGAGAGGTTCGACCGCGGTATGAAGTTGCTCTGTCTGAATCTTGAAGAGGAGAAGACGAAGGCTCTAGTTGAGTTCTATGAGCGGCTTAAGGCGCTGTAGAGGCGCTACGTCTCTTTCTCAACCAGGCCTCTGAATTTGTCTGCCAAAGAGTCGCAGAGAAGGGCGCATACTCTCCACTGCCTGAGGTTGAAGTTTATCCTCAGCTGTTCCATTGCTTCTAAGACACTGTCTTCTTCCTCAGGATTCAAGGATCAATCTCACGGCTGGCTGAGATACGCAGCTGACTCTATAAAAGGCTGATTACGTGCTGAGACATACCTCTCTGAAGAGCAAGGTTCAGCGTTTCTGGAGTACGCAGATTTGAGGATACTGAGCAGAGACAGGAAACATGGCCTGGTCAAGCTGCTAGTCCAGAATCTTGACGATTTATGGGCCTTGTACAATCTGGTGGAGCCCGGAGATCTGGTTGGCGCGAGAAGCACAAGAGAGGTGAAGGTGGAGGGTGTGGGACGTCCATCGAGTCGGAGGAAGCCGATATCTCTGACGCTCAGGGTTGAGAAGGTGCAGTTTGACAAGGCGACAAGCAGGGTGAGGCTTCTCGGAACCGTTGTCGAAGCCCCAGAGGACTTCCACATTCAGGGTTCTCATCATGCCGTCAGCGTAGCGCCTGGGAATCAGCTTGTTGTCAGGAAGGAGAGATGGCAGAAGCATCAATTGGAGCGGCTGCAAAGGGCCGTAATCAGAGAACCGCCGATCACCGTAGTGGCACTTGATATGGAGGAGGCAGCAGTTGCGACCGTGCGTTCCTTTGGGATTGAAGTCAAGGCCATCATCAGGTCGAGGCTTCCTGGAAAGAATGAGCCCAGCAAGAGAGAACAGGCCGCAGCCAAGTACTATTCTGAGATACTTGGTCTACTTTCTACAATGAGAGGCAAGGAGGAATCGAAGATTGTGATTGTGGGGCCTGGTTTCGCAAAGGACAGTCTCACGCGTTACATCAAGGAGCGATCAGAGCACGTGGCCGGACGAGTCGCTGCCGTTTACGGCGTTAGCAGTGCAGGAGAGGCCGGGGTTCATGAGGCCATTCGAAGGGGGCTACTGAGCAAGGTCTACAGATACGCCAGAATTGGCGAGGAGGTTGCCTTGGTCGAGGAGGTCCTCAAGCGTATTGGCCTGTCAAGAGGCGATGTCTCATTTGGTTTGGACGAGGTAATCGACGATACTTCAAGCGGAGCAGTTGAACGAATACTGGTCGCCGACCAGACGATCAGAGAAGCTGATGAGCAGAGCAGAGAAAGGCTTGATCAGACTCTCAGGAGCGTCGAGAGAATGGGTGGAAGAGTCTCC
>CAZRDQ010000053.1:0-4339 GCA_964598945.1 uncultured Candidatus Bathyarchaeia archaeon | reverse complement strand
GTCTGTCTCTTCCTGTGCAGCTTGGAGCTGACAGCCGATCTGCCTTTTCTCTTAAGGGTGTCAGCTTCGATCTAAAGCCCGAATACCCGCTTTATCGATCAGACGCCTAGTGTCTTGAACAATCAGCTTGTGTGGCTTCGGGGACTTCCTTGATCCTGAGGTCGTTATCAGGCAGCGGCCATGTTCCTTCCAGATGAAGCTCCCCGCACACATGTACCTTGCTTAGACCATAGAACGTTCCATCCTTAGACCTAATATACTCCTGCGATGCATCTAGGATCTCAAACTCGTGACCCTCACGAGTTTGCTATCCTCGCTTGAGCTACATCATATCAGGAGTGTGCTAGAGACGGAGCTCTCCGAGGGCTACATGACCTCCTCCGATGTCAGACGGCTTGATCTCAACTCTGAGTACTTGGGAGTCTCCACACCGCAACTAATGGAGAATGCCGGTAGGGCTGTGGCAGTCGAGGTGTCCTCACGCTTCAAGCAGGGATCCAAGGTTCTCATTCTTGCTGGGACTGGCAGGAATGGTGGGGACGGGATGGTTGCTGCAAGGCATCTTGCATCAATGGGCTACGATGTCGGCCTGTACCTTGTCGGCTCCGAACTAAGTATTCGTGATGAGAGTGTCTCTCTCAACTGGAGAATACTCAAAGAAATGTCCTCAAGCGTCAAGATCCAAGTCTTCTCGGACTCATCGGATCTCCAGCCGCTTCACGCAGACGTGATCATAGACTCGATGCTTGGTGTCGGTCTTAGAGGAGCATTGAGGCAACCGACTCTTGAGGCAGTAAGAACGTTGAACCGCTTCAGTGGCTTCGTTGTCTCTGTTGATGTTCCTACAGGTGTCGACTCCGACAGCGGCGAGGTTCAAGGTGAGGCTGTCAGAGCCCAATTGACAGTGACTTTTCATGCTCCGAAGGCCGGGTTTGCCAAAGCCAAAGAATACGTCGGAGAGGTAAAGGTCGCCACAATAGGGATCCCGCCTGAGGCTGAGCTGTACGCCGGTCCCGGTGATGTTGATGTAATCCTGAAAAGCAGGCCGCCGCAGTCCAAGAAAGGAGACTTCGGCCGTGTCGTGGTGATCGGTGGAAGTGAGACCTACAGTGGCGCCCCGGCATTCGTGGCTTTGGCTGCTCTGCGCGCCGGAGCAGACCTCGCCTATGTTGCAGCTCCAACACGTACCGCTGAAGCGATCTCCTCCATGTCGCCAAACCTGATAACCGTCAAGCTGAGTGGAGAACACTTCAACCCTGCCAATGTAGCTCAACTCAAACCATTACTTGAGAGGGCGACAGCAGTTGCAGTGGGTCCAGGCATGGGGATGAGCAAGGAATCGTTTGATGCAGTTGAGAGGCTCATTCGTACGCTTGAGCAACTCAGAAAGCCTACATTGATTGACGCTGATGCATTGAAAGCACTCGGATCATCAAAAAGAGAGTTGTCTTTCCCCACGGTCCTCACACCACATGCAGGCGAGTTCGAAGCATTGTCAGGAAAGAAGGTCTCAGCTGAGCTTGACCAGAGAACGGCCCAGGTGAAAAGTCTCTCAAGGGAGCTTGGGGCTGTCATCCTGCTTAAGGGAAGAGTTGACATAGTCTCGGATGGATCGCGAGTCAAACTTAACTGGACAGGCAATCCCGGCATGACCACCGGTGGTACAGGCGATGTCCTCTCAGGCGTTGTGGCCTCATTGATGGCTCAAGGCTCCAAACCTTTCGAGGCTGCTGTCGCGGGGGCCTTCATAAACGGTGCCGCCGGAGACTTTGCATATTGTGGGAAGGGATTCCATCTTCTGGCAAGCGATCTGATAGATCAGATTCCACGCGTCATGAATGACCCGATGAGCCATAGAGATGCAAAGTACCTTGGAAGTTGAAAGACGACCAAGGATACTTGTCTATGTGATGGAGCAAGACGACCCCAGGAAATGCACCTCTGCCAAGCTTGTCCGAATAGGTCTGGCAAGACCAATACGCTCCAGACACATGATTCCAAGGAGAGCCGTGGTTCTCAACCCTCTCGCCTACGCGGTTCTGTTACCTTCAGACCGAGAACACATCGAACATGGCGGCTTAGTGGCGATTGACTGCTCATGGAATAGGTCAGAGGAGATCTTCCCCTCAAGGTTCCCCGGACTGAACCGGTGTCTGCCACTTCTTCTACCGGGAAACCCCGTAAGCTATGGACGAATCGGCCGGCTGAGTTCACTGGAAGCATTAGCAGCCAGCCTGATAATCACAGGCTTTAGCGAGTATGGAAGAAAGCTGCTGGAGATCTTCAAGTGGGGAGCAACATTTCTGACACTGAACCATGACCCTCTTACGGACTATGGTCAAGCAAAGGATCAGAATGAAATACGAGAACTTGAGAGAGCCTACTTCGATCCTGCAAGAACTGAGCAGCAAGAGGCCAAGAACGATCAGTGAGAGCGGTCGATTGTCTCTGTCATGCACCGCAGCCTTGCTCTAGAATGGAGACAACGTCCCCGTCTTTCAACTCTTTATCAAGGCCCCCAAGAGCAGTATTCGCCTCTGTGATGCGGGCTGTCTGCAAGTTGTTTATCACAATGATCATCGGAGCTACATTTCCATTCTCGTCGTAGAGTATTTCCTGGACTCTGTAATCTTGAGCAAGTTGCCGAATCAGATCAGATATTCTGTTGCCGCTTATGTTCAGTTGGACCTCATCTTTACCAACAGCTACACGCAGTCGTGCAAACAGCTTCGCGGTTACAAGCATAGATGGACTTTATGGTGCACAGAGATAAAGACATGGCGGCTGAACGATCTCGTGAACGGTCCATGGTGTAGCGGCTAAATTATCGACACAGAAGACTCTTCAGATCCTGCCAAGAGATCTGTCCAGCGAGTAAAGACTTACTAACGCGCGCGCAGCTGAATCTTCATGTAAAGCTTGGACTAGTACTCTATTCCTTTTCTTGATCTGATTCCTCTTCTGTAAGGGTGTTTCCTCTCAACGAACTCGGTCACGTAGTCAGCGACCTCAAGAAGTTCTTGTGGCGAATCTCTTCCTGTTATTACTAATTCCATTTCTCTGGGCTTCTCAGCGATGAGCTTCCTTACTTCACTGAGTTTGATCATGTCCAGGTTGATTGCGTGCGTCAGCTCGTCAAGGATCACAATATCATACTTGCTTCCCTTGACAGCCTGCTTTGCATGCTCGAAGGCCTTTCGGGCTTCCTCAAGATCCGTCTCAGTAGGTTTACCCTTGATGATGTGTCTGCGGCCGTAGGCCGTTATATCTAGGCCTGGAATATTCTTTCCTGAATACCTCTCTCCATAACTGTATCTTCCCTTAAGGAACATTATCATGCAGACCCTCTTTCTGTGTCCCGCGGCCCTCAGAGCTAAGCCCAAGGCTGCTGTTGTCTTGCCTTTACCGTCTCCTGTATATACGTGGATCAATCCTTTCGTGCCCCCTGATCTATTCACTTCTCACTCAACTCCGAAAAGAGAGCTTCAGCGCAGCTCAGTCGCAGGCTAGATCAAGTCTCCCATGAGATAAGTTGGCTGCAGCTGAACCGAGGTACTCTGTGAAGTTGCTGAATGGATCTTCCTTCTTCAAGATGCTGATCGTTGCGAGAGCGTTCATTGCCGTGAATCTCTCAATAGAGTGCTTTCCCACCTGTTGCATCTGGTAGGTTGCGACATAGTATGCTCTGCCTGGCTGAGGTTCAAACCTCTTGATATCAAGTCCCTTCTCACTGACTAGACCAAGGATCAGTTCATCTTCGGTAGCTATTCCGACTATTCTCGGTGTCTTCTGTTCATCATTCTCATGTCCGAGAACTCCCAGGATCTCTGAGATAGGCTCCTCAAGGTCGCTTTCCCGTGGGACCATGGTCTCAATGTAGTCTGTGTGGGGGCCATTTCCCACCAGCAGCACGGTCCTTCCTTTGAGGTTGATGACCTTGATGCAGTCGTAATAGAGGTGTGCCGGGTAGGACCTGGCTGATCCTCTCTTAGGCACAACCTTAGCAGTCGTGCCCTCAATATCGATCATCCTTTCTGTAAAGCTTCGACTTGATAGCATGTAGGCCACCACGGCGGCCCCTGTAGTGGATATGCCCACAAGGCAGAGTCTTCCGACGTACAATTGTTGCATCCTCGCTTCCTGCCCTGCGAATCGTGATAAGATTTGCCAAAAAGTCTTAATAAGTCTGGGAGACGCTCACGAATAAGGCGGGCCGGTAGCTCAGCTTGGTTAAGTTGCTTTAGGTAGCGCTGAGGAGCACACGGCTGATAAACGCGGAACAGTGGAGAGACCGTGGGGTCATGGGTTCAAATCCCACCCGGCCCACCACGTTAAGGGT
>CAZRDQ010000052.1:0-6111 GCA_964598945.1 uncultured Candidatus Bathyarchaeia archaeon | reverse complement strand
TTTCGGCACCGTACGTCCCTGTGCCTTTGGTAAACTTCTTGAGCAGCCTCGTCTCGTTCCGCAGCTCAGGGGAAAGATGCCTATTCATGTACTCGGTGTGGTAGGGTGTTCTGTCTGTTGCGCTTTTCCACATGCCCTTCTCTACTCTGTAGCATGGCACTATGTTCACTCTCGCATTTCCGATGAAGGTCTCAACGTAGGGATGGTCGGCGAAGCGTTCAATCGGTGTGTATTCTTTTGTGGCCTCTTTGGCAACTTCCAAGCAGGTGGTTTCCAGCTCCTTTCTGTCAAGACTACTCTCAACCTTGAGAAAGATGTCTATGTCTGCCTCCCCGGAGAGCCACGTATCCTTTGCGACGGACCCCTCAAGGCTGACCTCTGCGTTGAGTGCGGCCTCCCGAGCTGCCGAGGATACTCTCTCCATGATCTTCTTTGAGAGACTGTATACTCTCTCCTTCTCTACGGTGCTGGGCACTATTCTTCTAAGTACTTTTTCGAGGATCTCGGTTGTGTTGGGATTCAAGGCCTTACCTCGAATATCGTCGAGTATGCTGGGCCATCAGGGGTCAGGATGCTCCTCTTGAGCCTGACAGACTCACTCCTCATTGCTCCAAAGTCCCTTTCGCGCAATTGACTGAGGAGTCTCGTGATCTTTTCCCTGTTCCGTCCGCTTCGGATTCTGGCAACCGTCAGGTGGGGGCTGAAACCCTTTTTGTCACTGGGTATGCCAATCTTTCTAAGCTTTGGCTCTAGCGCTTCAGCTATCTCCCTTAGGTCATCCTGCCCCCTGCTGACTGCAACCCACACCACGTTTATCCTCGTGGCGCTCGGAAATGCTCCAACGCCTTTGAATTGAATCTCAAGAGGCTGAAAGCTGAGCCCCCGCATCTCATCAATGACCCTCTGTACAGCATCCTCCTCGATCTCTCCTAGGAAGCGGAGAGTTAAGTGTAGGTTTTGCGGTGCGACAAGTTTGGCGTCTGCCCCCTCACTGATGAGGCTCTGCTGGAAGTCGCTGATCCCCTGTCTTAGAGCCTCGTCTTCTAAATCAACTGCTATGAAGGCCCTCACTTTTTCCAATTGATATCGGTAGATTAAGTAGTACCCATATGATTTAAGGGTGGGGACTTCATCGACTGGTGATTTGGTCTGCTGGATTGCGTGATTGACTCTTGAAACCTGTGAAGACAGTGATCGCGATAGCAGGCATGCCTGGCTCCGGTAAAGCCGTCGCATCAGGGGTGGCCAGAGAGCGCAGCATCCCTGTCTTTGTCTGCGGCGATGTTGTGAGGGAAGAGGCTTCTTCAAGGAAGCTTCCGCCATCCCCAGAAAACTTGGGAAGTCTAATGCTAAAGATGAGAGAGGAGGAAGGCCCCGATGTAATGGTGAGGAGGCTGCTCCCGCGAATAGGCATGGCAAGTTCAGGCCACATCGTTGTTGAAGGCTTAAGGAGTCTTGATGAATATGAGTCTCTCAAGAAGAGATTCAAGACCAGGCTCCTCGCGATACACGCTCCACCTGAGCAACGTTTTCAACGCCTACTCCGCAGAGGAAGGAGCGACGACCCCAAGAATGCAACAGACTTCTCGCGGAGAGATCATCGTGAGCTGAATCTGGGAGTAGGCTCTGTCATAGCTTTGGCAGAACACCTGTTGGTGAATGACTCAACAATCGAATCCTTCAAACTGAAACTGAAGCGGCTTTACGAGGAAATTCTCTCGTGAACACCCTTCACCTCACCGTCGAGGCAGAAGTCTTACCCACAGAGGATAAGATCAAGGTTGAGCAAGCGATCAAGAGACTGTTTCCGTTGATCGAGCTGGAAACGGTGGAATCCCCAGAGCGAACGAAAACAGCTGGACACGCCAAAGATGTTGATGCCCTCCTGGAATTTCGAGATCTACTGAGGAAGGAAAGAATTAGAGCCGCAGCTAGGTCCATGATGCATTCCTCTCTACACAATTCTCGTCTTCAAATGCACCTAAACAAGCAAGCAGCGTATGTCGGCCACATCTCATTCGCATCAGACCCGAGGGATTCGCCGCTGGGACCGATAACGGTCACAATAGAATGTGAGCAGCCCCAGAACCTCATCGAATGGCTAGTTGAAACAAAAAGTTCACAATGACGTCTTCATCTCGAGCTCAGCGCCGAGGTTCCGTGGAAGAATACGCTGGGAGGACATCATCACCTTGAAGCTTGGCCTTTCATCCTTCCACCTAATCGGTCAGCCATTCGAGGCGTTGCTGGCCTCGATAGCTTCATCAGATGTCAAGAAGTGGGAGCTAGTGGATGATAGCGCACATAGGCTCGATGAGGATCGGGCGCGGAGTCTGCTGAAGCTGAAGAAAGAACAAGGTCTCAGCTATACTGTTCATGCACCTTTTGAGGACCTAAACATCGCGTCATTTAATCCCAAACTGAGAAGACTCGCCATCGATGAACTCTCCAGGTCAATCCGGCTTGCAGCCAAGGTCGATGCGGAATTATGGGTAGTGCACCCAGGCCTCTATTCCGGCCTCAGCTGGGCGTATCCCGGACACCAATGGAACCTAAACCTTGAGGCTCTCAAAGACTTGAGGGAGTAGGCCGAGGGCGTCGGGCTCTGCGTTGGGATCGAGAACATGCCACGCGGCCGTTTCCTCCTTGGATCCTCCAAAGACTTCACAAATTTCTTCGCAGAGAAGACCATGGAGGATGCAGCGATGACTCTTGATGTCGGTCACGCCAATACTCACGATGAAGTCGGCGAGTTCCTCACAAGACTAGGTAGCAGGATCATACATATGCATATTCACGACAACTACGGGAGCCGTGACGAACATAATCAGATCGGCCGAGGGACCACCGACTGGGGCGCTGTCTCCAGATTTCTCAAAACTGAGAGTTTCTCCGGTTTTCTGATCGTCGAGAGCACTAGCGAGCCGATCGATAGCTACAGGAAGGCACATGAGATGTTAGGCCTAGACCGTTAGCCTCATCAAATCATGAGCAAAGATGCTATTCTTGAAAATAGACTTTGCCTCACCGAGGAGAGGAGTCGCATCCTCATACATCGCGCTTACGTGCAGGAGCACAAGTGTTCCGACACCCGCCTCCTTGGCAAGATTGGCGGCCTGCTCTGCAGTCGAGTGGCCGTACTCCATTGCCTTTTCCTTCTTTGAGTTGTCAAAGGTGCAGTCATACATCAATACGTCGGCGTCTCGAGCGAGTCTGACCGCAGCGGAGCAGGGTCTCGTGTCAGTGACGTAGGCAACCTTTGAGCCAGACCTTGGAGGTCCGAGAACCTGGCTCGGTCTGATCTCAACTCTTCCCAGCTTGATCTTCTCCCCCATCTGCAGTCTCTTCCATACGGGCCCTTCAGGGATCTTGAGGGCTCTAGCCTTGACAGGATTGAATCTCCCAGGCCTGCTCTTCTCAGTGAGTGCAAAACCGAGACAGGGAGTCCCATGCTCCAGTTCGGCTGCCTCGACAGTGTATTCCCTCTCATCCAGGACCACTCCTGTCTTCACCTCGTAGACCTCCAATGCGAATCTTTGATTGAACTTGACGGTCCTGTTTACTGCGTTGACGAAGTCAGCTATCCCCTCAGGACCATGTATCTCAAGTCTCTTCTCTCTGCCAAGAAAAGACATTGACTGCAGAAGACCGGGCAAGCCCAGGACGTGATCGCCATGCATGTGACTGATGAATATTCTCATCCTTCGATTGAACCCAAGCTTTGCCATAGTCATCTGTCTCTGTGAACCTTCGCCGCAGTCGAACATGAGGAGCTCAGATCCTCTGCGCAATACCACGCTCGGAAGGCCTCGGTCCTTTGTCGGCATGGCACCGCCAGTTCCTAAGAATACGAGCTCCACGGCACCTTCACTCTTCGTTCTATTCTCTTACGACTGAAGACTACTATCTCTCTTGAGAGGCTTTTGTGGACCCTTGCGATGTGGCTCTCAACAAGATTCAAACCGGCCTCCAGGCCAAGCGCATGGATATCAGTGCCTGCTGGGCTTGCCAGGCATACAAACCCCTCTTCTTCCAAGATCGAGTGGGTCTCCTTCAGGAAGTCCCGGAGCAGCCGCGCGAGATCAGCGCCCATCGTCGATGCCCCGCGACCATAAGGGGGATCTGTGGCTATCGATCTGACTCGTGAATATGGGGCAGCCTTGGCATCTGCCAATATCAAACCTTCAGGTCTGATCCCAAAATGCCTGATATTCCGATGTGCTCTCCGGATCATCAAGGGATCCAGATCCAAGCCCACGATTCGACAACCCATGACGCCACCTTCAATCAATATCCCTCCAGTTCCGCAAAAAGGATCAACCAAAACTCCGCCCTTTCGCGCCCTGGAGAGATTCACGAAGCACCTGGCCAGTCTTGGCTTGAGAGTTGAGGGATGAGTGGCAGGCCTCTGTTTTGGCCGACGAAGGTCCACTGTATCATCCCTGCGTTTTGCGCTAATAAGTCCGAAGGCGAAGTGTCCTCCACCAATGATCCCTAGGAACTCCTTCTCAGGCCTCATGAGGTCCACGTCTGATTTTGCGGAGGTCCGAATCATCCTGCCGAGCTCGGACTCTAATCGAATCTTGTTTAGATGCTTGGCGGATCCAAAGGCTCTGCGAACTCTGACCGCAAACCTGCTTCTGTCTTCTAGATACCTGGAGAATGGGGTTTCTGAAGCTGACTTGAGGATCTCATCCTGATTATTCCTGCACGCAAAAATTAGCTGGCCTGCAGCCTCACACATCCCCGCTCTCTCGATAACTCTCTGCAGAGAATCCTGACTCGCCTCCAGAGTGAGGAGTTTTGGAAGTAGCCTCCCATTGTGGTAGGCGAAGTCCTCTGATTCCAGTATTGCAAGAACCTCTGCCGCTGGGAGGGTGTCGTGTTCACCGGAGAGCAGGAAGAAAAGGTCTGAGCTCACAAGAGCTGCCTCAGTGAGTTCGCAATCGCCGGCGCTACAGATACTTTACTCACTGAACTGGGTACCGTGTCTGTGCCTATTATATCAGTCACTCCTGCTTTTCTGATTGACTCCTCAGCTTTTCCAACTAGCAGGGCATGGGTACAGGCCGCGATGATTCTTGCTGCACCTTTTATTTTTGCGATTCTCGCAACGTTAGCTATTGTCGAGCCGGTCGATATCATGTCATCGAGTACTACGACGTCCCTGCCTTGAAGTTGGAGGTCTCTGTCAGCTGTCACAACTTGACCGGTTACTCGATCCCTGTGTTTTGTGAAGTAGGTGTAGTCGGCTCCCAGAACAGTCGCGACTAGTTGTGCGTGCGCTGAGGCTCCTTGATCTGGAGCTAGAATGTATGGTTTGCTGAGTTCTAGATTCTTGAGGTGTTTTGCGAGCAGAGGCATTGCAGATATGTTTATCGTCTCAGTACCGAAGTTTCTCAGTGAGTCTTTCTGGTGGACATCGACAGTTAGGAAGACATCCGTCCTTAAGGCACCGATCAGTTTTCCGATGGATGCATTGCTCACGATCTCCCCGTCTCGAAAGCGTTTGTCTTGTCTGGCATAAGCAAGGTACGGGACAACAGCAACTACCTTCTCTGCTCCGAGCTCTTTGGCAGCGCCAATCATGAAAAAAAGCTCGACGAGCTTCTTATCTTGCTGCGGGTAGCAGGACTGGACTATCACAAGCTCTTGACCTCTGAGATCCTCGGTAAACCTGAGATAGGATTCTCCATCAGCGAAGAGCTTCGATTCAACAAGGATTTTCCTGACCTGAAGTTCCTCAGCGAGTCTCGTCCCCAAACCAGCTGAATTCGGCCCACAAGCCAACAAAACCAACGCAACTACCTCTCGTGTCCCGATGAAGACCTCGTGGGAAATTTCAACACTCTATGCACACACAATAGTGTTTTTGGCGAAGATGTCGCCGGTGTAATTTCTCTTACTGTGAACATTATTCTCAATCACGACATGTAGGAAGCTTGTGGAAAAACCTAGTCTGTAGCACATTCCTCAGCACGATCTGGACTAGGCTGCATCTGGAATCGTTTTTAAAGACAGTCTTGATCTGCATCGCTTTCTTTCCAAGAGTCTGATCATTTCTCTTCTCGAAGTAGGTATAATATGGCCACGACACAATCGACATCAAGC
>CAZRDQ010000051.1:0-6408 GCA_964598945.1 uncultured Candidatus Bathyarchaeia archaeon | reverse complement strand
GTGCGATCGTGACCAACGCTACATGCGGCCCATGCCTTGGTGGACACATGGGGCTGCTGGCTCCAAAGGAGGTCTGCATCAGCACCTCAAACCGCAACTTCATAGGACGCATGGGCAGCCCGGAGTCCGAGGTCTACTTGGCCAACCCCGCCACAGCCGCAGCATCAGGAATAACAGGCCGCATAACAGATCCGAACGAACTCAGGAGGCGATGAAGATGTCGATAGCTGGGAAAGCAATCAAGTTCGGAGACAACATAAACACAGACGTCATCATTCCAGGTAAGTACCTTGAGCTGATCGATCCTGAAGAACTGGGAAGGCATGCACTTGAAGGACTGGACCCAACGTTCGCGCAGAGAGCAAAAGAAGGAGTGATACTCATAGGAGGAGAAAACTTTGGATGCGGCTCAAGCAGGGAGCAAGCCGCCATAGCGCTGAAGAGCGCACGCGTACGCTGCGTACTGGCCGGGTCATTTGCAAGGATCTTCTACAGAAACGCGATAAACATCGGACTCCCCGCACTGGAGTGCGAAGGGATCTCAGAGAAGACCACTGAAGGCGATCTCCTCTCAGTCGACTTGAAGACCGGAACTATTCAGAACAAGACAAGAGGAACAACCCTGAGAGCCTCTCCTCTGCCAGAGTTCATCCTCAAACTGCTCGAGGAAGGCGGTCTCATCCCGCATGTTAGAGGCCTGATCGGCAAAAAATGAGAGAATATAGTATCGCACTTATACCTGGCGATGGTATTGGCCCAGAACAGACTGAAGCTACACTGAAGGTTTTAGAAGCGCGCGCTAAGAGCATAAGAGAAAAAATACTAAGGAGAAAAGAAGAACGATGGGAAAGAGATATAATATCGCAGTAATTGGCGGTGACGGTACAGGTCCGGAAGTGGTAGCAGAAGGATTAAAAGTCCTGAAAGCAGCTTCGAGTAAATTTGGTTTTTCGTATGATACGACAATGTTTGATTACGGTGGTGAGCGGTACCTGAAGACCGGAAAAACAATTACCGATGAAGAACTGAAAGGATTGAAAAAGTTCGATGCGATCTATCTTGGTGCAATCGGACATCCGGATGTGAAACCGGGAATTCTGGAGCAAGGAATTCTTCTCAAGATACGATTTGCGCTCGATCAGTATATTAATTTACGTCCGGTGAAACTCTATAATGAAGCCTATTGTCCCTTAAAGGATAAAAAACCGGAAGATGTTGATTTCGTCGTTGTGCGCGAAAATTCCGAAGGCCTCTACAAAGGACTCGGCAGTTTTGAAAATAAAGGGACAAAAAATGAAGTAGCAATTCAAATATCGCACAATACACGGAAAGGCGTTGAACGCTGTATTCGCTTTGCGTTTGAATACTGCAAGAAACGCAACAGCAAGAAAAGGAAACTCACGCTCTGCGGAAAAACGAATGTCTTGACATTTGCATGGGATCTCTGGCAGCGAACATTTGATGAAGTGAAAAAAGAATATCCAGACATTCAAACCGAGTATGTGAATGTTGATGCAACAACCATGTGGTTTGTAAAAAATCCGGAATGGTTTGATGTGATTGTTACTGATAATATGTTCGGTGATATTATCACTGATCTTGGAGCGATGGTGCAAGGCGGTATGGGTATCGCCGCGGGGGGCAATATTAATCCGGAAGGCGTTTCTATGTTTGAACCGATCGGCGGATCTGCACCAAAGTATACCGGGAAGCATGTTATTAATCCGCTTGCAGCGATTTGCGCCCTTGGGATGCTTCTGGAAAATATCGGTGAAGAAAAAGCCGGCAAGGCCGTTGAGAATACAGTGATTCGTCTTGTTCAGACTAAGATAAAAAACCTTTCAGCAGGAAAGATGGGATATACCACCGAAGAAGTCGGCGATATGGTTGCAGGCGGGTTATAAGAAAAACACGCGCGCGCTCGCAAATACTGGAAAAAACCTTGCTTTATTCGAGCCAGTCCATGGATCAGCCCCGGATATCGCTGGAAAGCAGATGGCTAATCCATGCTCAATGATCCTCTCATCAAAGATGATGCTTGAATACTTTAGTGAAAAATCGGGAGGCAAAGAATGGATTAAAACTGCCAGAGCTGTTGAGGAGGCTTTCATCAATAACCTAAAGTCAGGCGCCACCACTCCTGATCTTGGTGGAAGAGCCAAGACCCTAGAGGTCGGTGAGGCGATAGCAAAGAGAATACTTGAGGCATAATGGATGAAGATCCAGGAAGGTACCGTTAGAATATTCGATACGACCCTGAGGGATGGTGAGCAGACCCCGGGTGTCTCACTCACCCCAGAGGAGAAGCTGGAGATAGCTCTCAAGCTTGATGAGCTGGGCGTTGACACGATCGAGGCCGGGTTCCCCATAGTATCGGCGGGTGAGCTTGAGGCCACCAAGCTCATGGTCAAGCAGGGACTCAAGGCCAGTGTCTGCGGTCTGGCTCGGGCGCGTCAGAAGGACGTCGATGCAGCTCTGGAGTGTGAGGTTCCATATGTTCACGTATTCATCGCGACCTCAGAGATCCATATGAAGCACAAGCTGCAGATGACCAGAGAGCAGGTTCTGGAAGCAGCAACCAAGTGGGTAGCCTACACCAAGGATCACGGAGTCACTGTAGAGTTCTCCCCTGAGGATGCAACCCGAACAGACCCAGCCTTTCTAACTCAGATCCTAAAGGCAGCCGAGTCAGCTGGAGCAGACATAATCAACATGCCCGACACAGTCGGCACCGCGACCCCTGAGAGTATGTTCCAGATGATATCCCAAGCAGTATCAACAGTCAAGATACCGATAAGTGTCCACTGCCACAACGACTTCGGCCTGGCCGTTGCCAACTCACTAGCAGGCATCAGAGCAGGAGCACTGCAGGCCCACGTCACTGTGAACGGGCTTGGTGAAAGGGCTGGAAACGCATCTCTTGAAGAGTTCGTTGTTGCGCTGCACCTGCTCCAAAACAAGAAGACGAAGATCAATACCAAGCTGATATACGAGACCTCAAGGCTCGTCTCCAGACTGACCGGCGTGCCTGTGCAGCCGAACAAGGCCATAGTAGGGGAGAACGCCTTCGGCCATGAATCAGGAATCCACACGCACGGAATGCTCAAGAGCCCTCTAACCTACGAGCCGATCGACCCGGAACTGGTCGGCCGCAAAAGATGGTTCCAAGCTGGCAAGCACGCAGGCGGCCACGGCCTCGCCGCCAAGCTGGCTGAAGACGGCCTCCACCCAACAGAGGAGCAGATGAAGGAGATAACGAGGCGAGTCAAGGACATAGGCGATAAAGGAAAGATGGTGACCGACGCAGACCTCTCTGCAATAGCAACAGCAGTAATCGGGGGAGTCTCTGAAGAGAAGAAGATCATCGACCTGAAGAACATCACAGTCGTCACTGGAACAGCGCTTGTGCCAACGTCATCTGTTAAGATAGTGGTTGATGGGAAGGAGTATGTTGCAGCAGAGACTGGGGTGGGCCCAGTTGACGCCGCCATAAGGGCCATCCACAAGATAATCGGCCCACTTGCTGATGTGAAGCTGAAAGAGTACCGACTCGAGGCGACAACCGGCGGATCAGATGCTCTGGCTGAGGTGCTCATCAAGGTGGAAGACCGTGAGGGCAACATCGTCTCAGCCAGGTCTGCCAGAGAAGACGTGGTTCTGGCCAGTGTCGAGGCGATGATCGAGGGGATCAACAAGACCCTGATAAAGGGCCGGATGAAGACCTCCAAAGACTGAACCCGGCACACTTGACACAGCGTATTCTGAAGACTGGGCTGCCGTGACCGATGTGGCAAAGTACAAGATAGCCATCCTTCCCGGAGACGGGATCGGCAAGGACGTTATGGACGCAGCCAAGATAGTCCTTGACAAGATCAAGCTCGATGCAGAGTATCTTGAGGGCGATATCGGATGGGAGTTCTGGAGGAAAGAAGGCACCCCTCTACCGCAGAGAACCCTGAGTATGCTCAAGCAGACCGATGCCTGCTTGATGGGAGCCATCACATCCAAACCTAAGGATGAGGCTCAGCAGGAACTCGACCCTCGACTTAAGGGGAAAGGATACGAGTACTACAGTCCTATAGTCAGGCTGCGCCAGGAGTTCAACCTTCACACGAACATTCGTCCATGCAAGAGCTACAGGGGGAATCCGCTCAACTACAGAGAGGGAATAGACATAGTCGTCTTCAGGGAGAACACTGAAGGCCTCTACAGTGGGGTGGAGTTCCATCCGTTTCCTCAGGAGCTGAAGGACTGGCTGCTTGAACATCACCCGAAGATGAAGAGGTTCAAGTCCACACCTGCGGATGAGATGGCTGTCTCGATGAGAATAATGACAAAGAAGGCGTGCAACAAGATCCTCACCGAGGCGTTCGAGTACGCTAGAAAGAAAAAGTACAAGACCGTTACCGTTGTGGAGAAGCCTAACATACTCAGAGAGACCGGCGGCCTGATCCTCAGAGAAGCACGAGCGGTCGCGAAGGGCTATCCTGAGATCCAGCTTCAGGAGAGAAACATAGACGCTATCTGCATGTGGCTGCTGAAGAACCCTCTTGATTACTCGGTCCTTGTGGCTGAGAACCTCTTCGGAGACATAGTCTCTGACCTCTGTGCGCAGCTGGTTGGGGGGCTTGGGTTCGCGCCGAGCGGAAACATTGGCGACGACTACGCGGTCTTCGAGCCAACCCACGGTTCTGCACCTAAGTACGCCGGCCAGTACAAGGTCAACCCGATGGCCATGATACTCTCGGTGATGATGATGCTCGAGTACCTGGGAGAGCAATCACTGGCAAGCGACATTGAACGAGCAGTTTCGGAGATTATCGCAGAGGGAAGAGTGAGAACCTACGACATGGGTGGCAGCAGCAGCACACTTGACATGGCGCATGCCGTGGCAACCAAGATATCGGTGTCCTCAAAAGAGGCGTAGCGGAACCGATCCTGAAGGAGACATGCTGTTTGTTGTCCAGGCATCGAGTTTCAATTTGGTTCCGCCACCCTGAAAGGCCGCACGCAAAACAACCATAATCTAGCGGTTCAAATCTTGATGCTCTCACCAGCTATGACGACGACGAGACTCTAATGCCTCGCTCCGCTCGGCAAGACAATGAGAAAGGAAGTATCCTGGAAAAATAGGAGAAATAGGGAAGATTGTTTGTCTAGTCTTTGCTTCTTCTCTTAATCACTACGACCGTAGATATTGCTGCTACTAGTCCTGCCAGTGCTAGGTAGGGCGTTAGGATCTCAAGTTTGTTTGCTGGCATCACGATGCCGCCGACAGGCCTAGGTAGGCCAGGATAAATGGCAACACGCATAGGCCAGGCGCCTGCTGCAAACGCGTATATCACGGTTCTGACACCGCCAGGAGTAATCCGGGAGAGAACAGAGGCAAGCTGCTCTGCTACTATGTAGTCACCTGCATCTTGAGCACTAACATAAGCTATCGGCTGAAGGAACAAGAATGATTGTATCCCACTGCCACGTCTTGCCCTCGTATTCTACACCCGCATTGAATCTCTCTTTCAATAGATCCAAGAATCGCCTCTTTGCTTCCGCCTCAATGCGGCAGTGGTAATCATCGCCCATGAAGTTAGAAAGCCTCATGTCAAGCAATCCAGACATGCTCTCCCCCATAGTCCTTCTTAGGATCTCTTGTCCTCTTCTTCTCAACACCTCCTGCCAGCTAGTGATCGCGCCAGAATTTTTCCACAGGCTGAGCATGGCACACACACCGCAGGCTCCTGAACGGCTATCTGAATCCGCGAGTCCGACGCTCGAAGGGAGCGGCTCAACAGAGAGAACACTTTGTTCCTCGCGGAGAAGCCATGAATCAACTTGAATAGCATGCGCTACACGAGAACAGATACAACACTAACGTCATTCTCGGTAGACGTAGCACAGTACGCTCGCTATCAGGATGAGGACAGCTCCCACCCCGACCATCGGGGAGCCTGCCATCCAGGCTGTGCTGAGCAGTATAGCGCCTATGACCAGGCCTCTGACCCCCGCACTTGCAAGCTTCTTCTTGGTCACCATACCGAAGCAGTCGAACCCAAGTATCGCTCCCACTATCTCGATAATGGTAGCCGCCAACGCCACGTACGGAAGAGGCTCCCGAAGCCTCAATGGGTACACCGTTGATATTGGCAGAGTCAGGATCGCTGTTATGAGCACAATCGCAGATCCAAGCAGGAAGAATATACCAGCAAGATCAAGCAAGGTCTTTCTACTGAAGGCCTCTGGCATACTCGATCAACCGGTCTAGAGTGTCACACCCCAACGTATTTAGAGGTTTCTAGAGCCATCACCAAAGTGTTGTTTCTCAAAATCGTTTCACCCTGGTTTCCAGTGGAGTGTGGATCGGTCTGTCTGGTGGATATTTCCTGTGGAAAGCCTTGATGGGTGTTTCAA
>CAZRDQ010000050.1:0-6935 GCA_964598945.1 uncultured Candidatus Bathyarchaeia archaeon | reverse complement strand
AACAGACTCCGAGGTCTTTATGATCGATCGGGCTTCCTCGATCTCTGGGAAAGCCCTTTTCAGCGCTACTGCCGCGTTGAGGAACTTCGACTTGGCAACCTCAGACTCGAATGGGTCCTCAGGTAATCCGACTATGTAGACTGAGATCTCTGGCTTTGCCGCAGGCTCGGCGACAAGCTTGACAAAGTCTCTCGGCGTGACTATCCCTTGAACCATATCCAGGACAGTAACCAGGGAATATGTTCTGCCCGCTCTTAACATGCCTCTCAGAACTTCTGAGGCCTCTTTCTCGGCTGGAAACTGAAGAGGTTCTGAGTCCATCAGAGACTTGACCTGGAACCCCAGGTTTCTCTGGCCCTCTAAACCTAAGGTTTCACTTCCGATTCTTTCTCTGGGGACGAGATGGAAGACTATCTGGTTTGACGTAACGATACCCGATACCTTCTTGTCAGATGTGACTGGTAGATGATCGATCTTCTTCTCAACCATCAGGTTTCTAGCCTTCGCGACAGTATCAGCCTCAGATATCATTGTCAGGCTGCCGGAAGCCAAGGATTTCACTTGGAAGTTGAGAGGAGCTTTCTCTGACAGGAACTCAAGTATTCTCTTTGCTGTGACTGTGCCTGCGACTTCTCCATTCTCGACTATCGGCAGAGCTCTGAGCCTGTAGTCTGTCATTATTCTGGCAGCTTGCCCGAGGCTTGTTGTCGGCGCGAGCTTCGTAGGATAATTTACAATTGTAGAGGTCTTGGTGCTCTCAAGTTGGGAGACTCTGAGAATGTCCCTCATAGTGACCATACCAACCCTGTCTTTCTCAACTATGAAAGCCTCGTAAGCATCGAGGTCCTTCAGCGTTCCTACGATCTTCGAGATCGTGTAGGTTGGTGGAACAATTACCGGAGGAACCTGGAGTTCTCTGACTTCGATCTTCTTTAGAGCTTCCATATCTTAGGTCACATCTGAGGTGTGAATTGGCCAGAAGAAACTAGACAACATATTCTTAAACGTTGACATTGAACATGTGCACTTAGGCAGTCAAGACCTCGATCTTCTAGACCTTGTTGATCCTGTTCAGTTGAGAATGAACCCTCCTGACGGTCTCTGTGACATCCTCCTCGTTGACTATGAGGATTATCTGTGAGGTGTGAGGGGCAAAGACGCCTCGTCTTATGTTTATGTCAGGGATGGAACCTATCGCTATGGAGGCTGTACCGGCAGAGGTCTTCATCTTGTCCCCGATGAGGGTAACTATCCCCACACCATACTCAACGATCATGTCTTTGTCGAACGATCGCAGTTGCTCCTCATGTCTTCTCACGAAATTCGCGTCCAAGACAAGGAAGTCCCGTATAACCTGTCCTGTCTCCATCACTTCTGTCCCAAGATCAAGGAAACTATCGTAACCCTCCCAAAGTCTAAGGCAATCCTCAAGCGACCTGCTTCTGTCGCTATTCATTGTTATTATGGCGCAGTTCCTCAGTCCTGTCACACACTTGACTATCTGGGGGCTCAGGTCTTCTGTTTGAATGGTAGTTCCGGCTTCAGGGTCCTGGAGTGGAGCGACCTTGATCGGCAGCCGATGCGCCATCGCAAGTCTGACTGCAGCGTTCTGTATTATCGTCATGCCTGAAACGGTTGCTTTCGAAGCTTCGTTATATGTCATGATAGGGATGTTTTGGAGTGGCTGATCTTTGACAATAGCAGGATCGGCGCTCTGGACTGGCGTCTCCTTCAGAAGAACTGTCTCCACCTCGTAGTATTCTCTTAGAAGACATGAGAGGAAGACTGCTGTCTGATCCGATCCGCCCCTTCCCAGGAGTGTCTCTAAACCGTCATGAGTGACACCAAGGAAACCTGCAACCGATACAATCTTCTCATCATCAAGAGGAGCAAGAAGTTCTGGCAGCCTCTTCCTACTCAGATCGAAATCTAGCGCGGCGCTCTCAAAGTTATCATCGGTTAGCAAGGGCCACCCTTTCTTTTCGAGATGGCATGACTCTAAACCCTGTGACCTCAGGACATAGCTCATGAGCATTGCAGTGGGAAGTTCGCCACCACTTGTCAGGACTCTTGCTCTGGCTGAACCGTTGAAGCGTCTATCGACCTTCATTAAGGCCTCCTCCACGTCGCGTCTATGCTGATTGAGTTCATTCTGGAACTCTTGGATGAGCTTCTTGCTAACGTAGGTCGATGCCAGAACAGAATATGAATTGAATACGGAGTTCAGATCATAACTTTGCCGTAATGCTCTTGCCTCACCGATAGCTTGGAGCTTATCAGTCACACCCTTTGGAGCTGAGAATACAGCCACCGGGCCCACGTCTTTCCTACCCCTATGTTCAGTGATACGCTTGACAATCAGCGGAATGTTTGTTCCAGGGAAGTCTATGAGGCTGCCGCCGAACTTTGTTACAGCAAGGCTCTTCAAGACACTCACCGGTAAATCTCTTTTACTTCTCCTAAAGTCGGTTATGTTTCGAAGGAGTCCTACGGATCCTGTTCAGCCTTCAGACACAATGAGTTCCTCGGCTCTAAACTCAAGGCCGTCCCAGTGGAACGACCTGACCTCATCATCCATATTCGAGTAGATGATATAAGAACAGTTGAGCTGGTTCGCTCTGCTTTTGTCAGTACTTGAGGGCTGGGCCTGCCAGTACGGGTGACTGTGGTAGTACCCAACCACCTCAAGAGATAGTTCATCGGCTTTCATGAAGACATCAAGCTGCTCCTGAGGGTTGATCTCGTACTCTGTCTCTGACCTCAGAATGTTGTCTGCTGGGAAGACGATCGTAACCATCTTGCTGTCATCTTCTTTTGTTCCTAGAAGGATGCCGCAGGCCTCTATTGGAAAACTGTCTTGGCAGTGCTGAACAATAGTGTCCAAGTCCACTTTTCTGAGTACTATTACCATCGCTAGCCGCCTTACAGGCATCTCAGTCTTCTTGACAGGTTTCTTGGATGAGCCACTTCATGTACTCCGGTGAGCCTCCAACTATTGGCAGGGCAATTACCTCGGGAACCTGATATGGATGATTTAGCTTCACTTCCTGAATGATCCTGTCCAGTAATTCCTTCCGCGTCTTTATTATGAGCAGCAGCTCTGTCGATTCTTCTATCTTTCCTTTCCATCGGTAGACGCTCTTGATCTCTTGTGTTATGTTTACGCATGCAGCCAGCTTCTTTGATGTAAGAGACGACGCAATTCTGTCCGCACTCTCTCTATCTGGACATGTGACTATTACTACGACCATCTGGCCTCCCAAGATCCTACCCGAACGCATCTTAGAACACAGACCTCTTCAGCGCCTCACTCCCTGCTTCTGTAGGGCGAAGGATTGTTCCAAAAGCGATACTCAGATTATAGAAGTCAATCTGTTGGATTACGAATCACTTCTTCAGCCTGACCTCAAGTACACCATTATTGTACGCAGAGTTGAAGCTGACTGCTCTTGTCGGGAGCTTGATGAGCTCACGGAAGTGGAAACCGCCCTTGACCTCAAGTAGATTATCGTGGAGGCGGACCTCTATCTTCTCTTGGGGACCTGGGACTCTGCCAACCACCAAGATCTCAGTCTTGTACTCTATTATGTCGGGGCCCCATCCTCTGCTCTCAGATGGCTTGATCTTGAACTCTTTCCTTATGGTTCTTCGTAGATCCATGATCCAGTAGGCAGCAAGAATCGCGGCTAGGCTCCCGAGTATGATGCCTAAGAGTCCTCTCTGCAGACGCACCAGCAAGGTAAGTATCACTGCTGTGACTATCACTCCAACGAAGACTGCAATTATGTTTGCGACATCGAGTTCAGGGCCCCGCCGTTTCTTATAAAGACTCAATGCATGGCCCTCAATACTTGTCAGGTTCCAAGATTCACGGATATGTAGTGGAGTTCAACTATTCCCTTAACATTTAGGAGGACGCCGAAGTTTAAGGTTGATTCTTCTTGCCACATAAGAGTCTTGTCCGCCTTGGACGCCCAGTTTGTAATGAAGCCATCCACCATCTGTTTGGTGCTGCTCCATTGTTCGATGGTTTTGTAGTCTGCTGCCCCTTCATTGTATGATACGTCGGGGTTCAACGCCTT
The DNA here is from genome assembly GCA_964598945.1 of uncultured Candidatus Bathyarchaeia archaeon. Classification (GTDB taxonomy): domain Archaea; phylum Thermoproteota; class Bathyarchaeia; order 40CM-2-53-6; family RBG-13-38-9; genus JAGTQV01. The sequence goes on along the minus strand of CAZRDQ010000050.1, from coordinate 2,853 downwards.
CGGGGTTGAGAGGTCTATTCCAGCTTTCGTGAAGATATCGATGACGTTTGCCCGTCGCTGCTCTATGCTTTCAGTTGGTTTAGGCTCAGGTTTCTCTATCTTTGAGACCTCGGCGAGGTACTTACTATAGGCTTCTTCAGCTGTACTCCCAAGTCCAACATAGTATTCTCCTGTGAAGACTGCGCCCACACAGGCTACTACGCCCAGTTCGGTTACGACCCCTCCGGCCCCGGCTGTGTATACCGGGATGAAGTATACCTCATCCTCTCCGATCCTGTATAGGATATTGTCTCCTATTCTGGGTTGTCTAAGCAGGGTCTTTAGTGAGGCGAACTCCGGATTCTTCTCTAGGGCCTCAATCGCGCCGGTGGGTCCTAGGAGCTTGATTCTTGATTCCTTTGGCGGTTGGTAGTAGAATATTGTCTCGCCAAGTTGTGGGTAGTCGTTCCGGACAACCATGTAGCCGGCCAAGTTTCTTCCGAGTGCTCCACGCAGTTCAAGGGATAACAGACCCATGAACTCCGGCTTATCGAACCCTGGCGGCCGGGTCATGATGTAGTAGGTCTGTAGGCCAGAGGGCACCTCAAAGAACTCCTTAGCGACTATGTAGGTTACGGGGTCTGTCATGTGATAGTAATTGTACATTGAGACCCGCCAGTTGAATAGTTCCTCCGGGTATCTGAGCTGTTTGTGGAGCCACTCCGGCACCTCCCCGCTGATATGATCGGCATAGAGCATCCTGAAGAGTTGGCTGAAGTAGTCTTGGCCGAGCACGATGATCTTCAGGTCGTCATTGTATGTGTCTACAAGTATGTAGCCGATATGTCTCATGAGCGGGTTGTTGCTGCTCCAGGGAACCTTGTTTGTATTGAGTCTGACTATCAGGGGGATGACGTAGTAGGTGTTCTGTCCGTCAGTAACTGGGAAGCTGTCGATCGGTGTCTTGTTGAAGTAGTACTCGAAGTAGGGTAGCAGCATGCTGACTCTTTCATAGATGTCTCTGTATCGGAGAAGATGGATCGCCTTGTCACGGTATGCAAGGAAGAAGTTGAACTCGAATATCCAACTGAGCGGCGGACTGATATCAATTCCTCCCCGGCCATCATAGAAGAAGCTGTCCAGTTCGTCGCTTCTGTCGCGGTCCTTCGGGTATCCCGCCCATGTTGCCGAGAACAGTCCTCCCTCGCCGTAGTAGATCCTTCTCTGTTTGAAGAAGCTCTCAGTATCCATTATCCTTCCATCGTGAGCGTTGAGCATCAGCAGGCCGCCGGGAGCATGAGTATATACGAAGTGCTCAGCGTACCATCTGTCCTGAGGTCTGACGGTGTTGGGCAGGATGGGCTTCATTGTGGAGGCCCAGTAGAGTGTACCGTTGAATCTGAGGATGTCTGAATCCTCGTAGTCGAGGTAAGGTATCAGGCCGATCTCGGGCTTTAGCTTGGCGAAGGCTCCGTCCCAGTCCCAGAGCCGGATTCTGTCTAGCAACTCTCGGTTTGCAGCTATCTGTCTCGGCATCTCGTCGGGTGAGACTGGTTTCAAGCTGAAGTTGAACGGTATCTCCTTGATGGTGTCCAGTTCGGCCAGATACCTGTTGACTGCTATCTGTTGGGCGGTGTATGGTCCAAGCCACTCGATCTTTCTCGTGTCGGCGATGCTGCTGTTTATCGTCATCACTGAGCCTGTTGCGAGAGCTATGAGGAAGAGGCCGAGAACCCTGATGTAGGCCTTCCGGCGTGTCAGGCTTGAGAATCCCTTTGAGTAGCGCCAGTCGAGGAAGAAGAACAATGCAAATAGTGCGCCAGCTGCGCCTAGGCCAACTATCATGTATCGTGTGTTGTAGTCTATGTTGGGTGAGAAGAAGCTGTTGAACATTGACCAGAAGAGTCCTACTGAGAGGAGACCCTCGAAGGATGCGACACGCCAGCTCATGCTCAGAGGCTTCGCTCCCACTGCCTCGTCTGGTGTTGGGGTGAATATTCGTGCGAGCTGGGTCACTCCCACGAGTAAGATCAAGCGGGTTCCAACAGCTCCAAGCAGCGGACCGAGAACTAACGTAAGCGCGGGGATCATTGGTATAACGTTCGTCTTGGCGAATGACCCGTCCATAGGTGGGGTTATGAATGGTAGACTGAATACTCCCCAAACCAGATTCAGGCCGGGATCCCAGCCTTGAGCCATGGCCCAGACGGCCATCCCGAAGACGTAGTCTCGGAACAGTAGCATGCCGAGAAAGATCTTGGTGAGCTGCCAGATTACAAATCTTGCAGGCGAGAGTTTGAAGGACTTGAAGTCTATCCGGCTTGGCTGCATCTCGCCGTAGCCTTTGAAGAGGCTGATCACAAGCTGGACAAACCACCAAGTCAATGATCGTCTGTTCAGGAAGTCAAGTCTGACAAATGCTATTGTTGCAAGTATTACCCCGCCCATTATCTCGAAGTAAACAGGCTTGACGAAGAGTTCACCGAACTCCTCCATGTTGAGCCAGAACCAGATCAGCTGGCTCCCCACTGACCAGGCGACAAAGAGCATGAAGAGAGCGATTATTGCAAGTACGACTCTTCTTGCTGGAAGCGTTGGTTCCCTGCGTTCAGCGCTGGAGTATTCCATCATGAAAACTCTGAAATGATAGATGCTCTGCCAATTAAAACTTTAGTGTGCTTCTTGAATAAGGATCTCAGAGAGAATGTGATCGCTCTTGGCAGCATCAACGTTATCTTGAAGTGTCTCTCTAAGGTAACCGCCGTGTGTCTGCGGGGATTGCCAAGCCAGGTCAAAGGCGTAGAGGTCTAAGGCTGCGTAAGCTTCAGGAGCCTATCCCGTAGGGGTTCGTGGGTTCGAATCCCACTCCCCGCA
>CAZRDQ010000049.1:0-7166 GCA_964598945.1 uncultured Candidatus Bathyarchaeia archaeon | reverse complement strand
CTCGTATAGTCGGTCTCCGAAGAGCTGGGCATGCTCTCTCACGGCCGGTATTGAGAGGTCGAACATATTCGTTCCTCTGACTCGAAGCAGCGGTATCTTGAGCATGCTAGCCTGCATCCATGCGTACTCTGAGATCAGTTCGAAGAGCAAGGTGCCTTCAGGCCCGTACCGCATGTGGCCAACATCAGAGTACGGCTCCCACTCGACACCGAATTTCCTGCAATATTCTAGGTATTTCGGCTCTCCTCCAGGAAGTTCTCTTCTTAGAGCTTCCTTCTCGACAAGAAACTTGAACTCGGGGTGGGGATGTTTGAGGTGGTCTTCAGGCTCAACGAGCCTTCCGTCGGTCTCAAGAACCATGTATCTGGTCTCGATAATTGGGGCTTTCTTCTCTTTCTCTGCAGTTATTGTCTTGGACAGTTCTGAAAGGGGATGGCCTTTACACTCCAGTTTGAAGCTCTTGTAGTATCCAAAGGGGCTCCGCTTCACATTGTACCCTTCAGAAGCAAGGATCTGTGCCACATTCCTGACTAGAGGGATCGCTACTGACGGCGGCCCCAGATCACTTGAGAGGTGTGCGTAGGGGTAGACTACTATGTTCTTTGTTCTTACGGCGGAGGCGACCTTGGAGATCTCCGCCGCAGCGTTCGAGGCGATGGCTTCTGCGTCACGCTCATCAGCCTTCTCCACAGAACAGAACGCCACCAGAGCCTCGTCCACAGTGTCTTTCTTCTCTTTCTCACTTATCGGTTCCACTTCATCGATGGCTCTGTCTCTTACTTCATACTCAAAGTGGCTTGCATGGATCAACAGAATTCTCAGATTTGGGGCCCCCTTCTGTGTTAACAGCTACTTCATCATTCGCCAACGTTCTAGGAGTCTGTCCTTTTGCGATTTCTTCTTGAATTCCTTATAGTGGTCTCTGCAGAGGTAGGCTCTCCTTGAGCTCTCCAAGTTTAGTCCTGCCCTTGTGGCTCTTTCAGTAGCCAAGGATCTTGCTGCGAGGTTGCTGCATCCGGAGACGCTGCATTTCGCGCCTTTTTCGATTCTGCCCATCCTAGTTGCCACCCTCCTTGATCAATGCAACCATGATTTATGGTTTCACAATGTGTGGGTTACATTGAGGTATTGAGCTGGAGAACTGTTGAATCTATGAAGCGCTTAAATCCGAGATCAGGGCCTTCTGACGGGCTGGTGGAGTGATTGCTCTCTTCGTTGAGGCACAGGGTGGTTTTCATTCTTGACCAGTTAGCGCTTGGCTTCCACAGACTCGGCCTGACCCCAAACTCCTCAACCGTTCTCGGACTAGTCTTTGCGGTGGCGGCGGGATTCCTGCTCTATTCAAGAGTCTCCGATCTCCTAACCTTCTGGGTCGCGCCGCTTCTTGTCCTCATTTCCGGATTCTTCGACATGATTGACGGATCACTAGCCAGGATGAGTCAGAGAGCCACGAAGTATGGCGGGGTTCTTGACTCCACACTTGATAGACTTGGAGAGATCTTCATTCTCTCAGGCATCATTCTGGGAGGCTTATCGAGCCTCTCTTGGGGTTTAGTCGCGATATCGGCTTCCTTGATGGTGAGCTATGTCAGAGCTAGGTCAGAGGTTGAGGGCGTCAGGATGTCTGGCGTTGGAATTGCAGAGAGGCCTGAGAGGATGCTTGTTCTGGTCGCTGCACTACTGCTTAGAAGTATTGAGTACGGAATCATCCTGATAGGGGTTCTCTCATGCGTCACTGTGGTCCAGAGATTGCTCCATGCGTATAGAAGTCTCCGCTAGGCAGTCTGCGTTGAGGTTTGCATCAGATACTGCGGCGTTCGTCTCGGGATCTGACCTTGCGGACACCAAAGTGGACAGCGCATGACACACAGTAATACTTGAAGACTGACGGCCTTGCTAGGTATGCTCCGGCGGCCCTCAGCTCTCTTGCAAGCGATGGGTCGACGAGTGAGTATCTTGTTGTGACGCGCGTGGCCTTATCCCTCGGGACAAGCATTCCGCAGTTTGTGCACTGGATAACCTCACTTCGGCCTTTGCCGCCTCCGCTTCTCCCACCGGATTTTCTCTTCTTAGTCATTTGAATCGGGCATACCCTTTCTAGAAAGACTCCTTAAAACATTGTGCCACCTTAGTGGCCGCAAACCCTAGTATGCGCGGGCGAAGTACGCAACCTTGTCAGCGGGTTTCCCGCAGCAGATGCAGGCGGACCAGGCCTGCTCTTGCTCGAATGGGATGGCTCTTATCGTGGCCCCGGTCTCTTCCTTTATCTTGTCTTCACATTCTTGACGTGAACACCAGCAGGCTTTGAGAAATCCGCCCTTCTCCCGGAGGGTCTGCTTGAAATCTTCATAGCCACTGATCTTCTGCGTCTGCTCCTCAAGGAATTGTCTAGCCTTCTGGAAGAGACTGTTCTGGATCGTGTCCAGAAGTTTCTGGACCTCTGTCACCAAGTCTTCCAGCCTAACCGAGGATTTCTCTCCTGTGTCTCTTCTTACTGCTACAACCTCTCCTGCTTTGACATCCCTTGGTCCTATCTCAATCCTTAAGGGAACACCTTTCATCTCCCACTCATTGAACTTCCATCCCGGTGTGAACTGCTCTCTTGAGTCGTATTCAACAGAGAGCTGTGCTGCTTTGAGCTTACTTTGTACCTCTCTTGCCTTGGCATCGACCGTCTTCTTCTCTTCCTCACTAAAGAAGATCGGGACTATCACTATCTGAGTTGGCGCGATCTTGGGTGGGAGAACCAGACCTCTGTCGTCGCCATGAACCATGACCAACGCACCTATGAGTCTCCATGAGACGCCCCAGGAGGCTTGCCATGCGTAGTGCTCCTTTTCGTCCCGGCCGAGGAACTTGATCTCAAACGGCAGTGAGAAGTTCTGTCCGAGATTATGTGAGGTTCCCATCTGGAGCGCCCTGCCATCGCCCATGATGGCTTCGAGTGTTGTTGTGTAGAGTGCGCCGACGAACTTCTCACGTTCTGTCTTCTTACCGACGATCACCGGAATGGCTAGGAGATTCTCGATCAACTCACGGTAGAGGTTCAGGATCATCATGACTTCCTTGTCTGCTTCCTCTTTTGTCTCGTGGACTGTGTGGCCCTCCTGCCAGAGGAATTCGCTGGTTCTTATGAAAGGCTTGGTCGCCGTAATCTCAGCCCTGAGAACAGAGTTCCAGAAGTTCAGCAGCAGGGGAAGATCTCTCCAGCTCTTTATCCATTTGGCATAGGAGTAGTAGGCGATCGTCTCAGAGGTCGGTCTTGCCGCAAGCCTCTCCCCAAGTTCGCCGTCGCCTGCATGAGTCACCCAGAAGACCTCGGGGATGAAGCCTGCGAAGTGTTCAGCTTCTTTCTTTAGAAGGCTCTCGGGGATCAATACTGGGAAGTAGGCGTTCTTGTGACCTGTCTCTTTGATTTCTGCATCGATGAACTCGCGTATCTTCTCCCATATTGAGTAGCCGTAAGGCATTAAGACCATGAAACCCCTGGCGACTGAATAGTCCGCGAGCTCTGCTTTGGTTATTACTTGGGTGTACCATTCTGAGAAGTCCTGTACTTTGCGGACTGTTATCCCGATGTCCTTTGTGCTCATATCTTCTAGGCCATCCCCGACTTGCTTGAGAGGTGAACTGGAATAGGCGCATCCATTATGTATGCTGGCCCCACTATTTGCTGGGCTGCAAGATATAAATTCCCGCTTGCTAGGTTGAGGTGGAGAGACTCGTCGGACAGGGCAAGATGGCCAGCGCCCCGATCACGTCTGGGAAAGACTATTCAGAATGATTTAACCTGTTTGGTGACTGTACGATCTTGTCGAATCTGTCATGTGTGGTTGAATAGTTGAGAGTGATCGCGGATCTTCACATTCACTCAAGATTCAGCAGGGCTACAAGCCAGAACATGAATCTAGAAGAGATCGATAGGTACGCTCAGATCAAGGGCCTATCCGTGGTAGGTACCGGAGACTTCACTCATCCGCTCTGGATAAAAGAGCTGAAGACAGAGCTGGAGCCGCTGGAGGACACGGGGCTCTATGTCTTGCGTTCAGGCAATAGGCGAGTCAATTTCATGATAACAACCGAACTGAGCACCATCTTTGACCTTAAAGGCAAGACGAAGAAGGTTCATCATGTCATCTTATCACCTTCGATAGAGGCTGCTGAGCAGATATCTGACAGGCTGGAGAAGTTCGGAGATCTATCAGCAGACGGAAGGCCGATACTAAGTATCTCGGCTCCTGAGATTGTCGAACAGATAATGGAGACATCGCTCGCGAACATTGTTTTTCCCGCTCATGCATGGACACCTTGGTTTAGTGTGCTCGCTGCAAACTTCGGGTTTGACTCTATCGAGGAGTGTTATGGTGACGCCTCCCACAAGATCTTCGCACTCGAGACCGGCCTCTCCTCAGATCCCAGAATGAACTGGAGGCTGAGCAAGCTTGACCGTTATACCTTGGTCTCGAACTCTGACAGCCATTCAGCATGGCCTTGGAGGATGGGCAGGGAGGCCAACGTCTTCGAACTCCAAAGACCGACTTTTGAAGAGATCACAGATACAATAAGGAAAAAGGATAGCAGCAGACTCAAGTTCACAATAGAGACGGATCCTGCCTATGGCAAGTATCACTGGACAGGACATAGGAACTGTGGGGTCTCGATGTCCCCACACCAGGCAATTGCTGTCAAGAACATCTGTCCCAAGTGCCATCGACCATTGACTAGAGGTGTAGAGCAGAGGGTTGAAGAGCTCTCTGACAGACCCGAAGGTTATCAACCTCAAGGGGTTCCGGGTTTCGTGTCTCTGCTGCCATTATCCGAGGTCATCGCCGCGGTCATCGGTGTTGAGCAGCCATCGAGTCCGAGGGTGTGGCAAGTTTACAATAGGCTTGTCTCGAAATTCGGTAGTGAGTACAATGTACTCTTGAATTCTGACTCAGGAGCACTGAGAGAAGTTGTTGAGACCAACCTAGCTGAGGCGATCGTAAGGGTCAGGGAGAATAGAGTGAAGGTGACGCCGGGCTATGATGGCGTGTACGGGAAGATAGAGCTCCTCGCTCATAGCACTGGTCGTTCAAGGAAACAAGGCATGACAAATGTCGGCCTTGAGCGGTTCATCTAAAAGGTTCTTGTCCGAGCAAGTAATGCCCCCGAGGTCACCGTTTCCGGGTTCGCTGCAGCAAGATCCTCGAGCTTACTGGCATTTGCGGCAGCTAAAGCATCTTGGTCAACTTGGCGAGGCTATCTGCCAGCTCCTTCTTCTCCTTTGTCGCGAAGCTGAGATTCGGTTCGATGGATTTCGAGGCGACATCATAGGCTTTGTTTGAGAAGTCGCTGGACCATTTTCCTGCCTTAATCTCGATGAGTACTTTTGTCAACTCCTCGATCTGTATGTCTAGCTCCCTGCCTCTGCTCTGCAATATGTTCATTGCAAGGTTCTTCTTGGCCTTCAAGTTGTCCAGTTCGTCCTGCTGCTTTTGGGACAGTTCATCGTACAGACTTTTTGGGATCTCTTGGTTCTTGAGGAGGGTGTTGAGTGCGTTAAGCCGCTTTTGTGCTGAATCGATCTCTTTGAGCAGAGACTCGACCTCGATCTTCCATTTGGAGACGACTATTACTCTATCTCTGTCAAAGGTCAGCTGGTCTACTGGGATCCTGTCCAGTTCGCCGGTCCCCTTCTCTACCTCGACAGCCTCCATCTCGCCATAGTCGTTCAGCGTGACTCCTATGATCTTTCCTAGGTTCCGACCGTAGAAGTCGGCTGTCCCCTTACCCAGGAAACTTCTGAGCTCCGACTCTGAGAGCTGTGTCATCTTGCCTTGTGTTTCCACCTAGTCATGGCAGAGAGGAACCTGGTTCTGCTACCGGGATCTTTGGCATCTCAGGGAATCTCTCACGCATCCTCTGCTCGGCCAGGGTTGCGGCTTCCTTCAATATCGCCTCTGACTCTTCTGTGGGTACATTGAAATCGAAGCTCTGCTCGGTTGCTTGGCCAACCTCAAGGACCACCGACTGCAGCGTATCATTCACTTCAGCGAGTTCCGTCGATATGTCAGGCATGAGGTTCTGGAGGTCGTTCCTGACTTTGCCTAACACGCCCCCTACTGAACTCATCGCGTATGCGATCTCACCAAAGTCCCTGACAGTCTCGAGTCTTAGGTGTACGCGCTCCAAGGCCATTTGGCTGCGCAGAGTGATGAGTACCATCTTCCTGATCTCTGCGCATTCGCTTGCGTACATCGAAGCTTGGGTGCTGTTCTTTGCCTGCACCGCTGAGACACATTTCTGGTAGAGGGCCTTGTCCCGAGCTTGGAGCTGGTATGTCTTTGTCTCCAATCGCCGCATCTGAACCTGGAGTCTGTGTACGGTCTGGTTAAGCCGCCGCTTTACCGGCGTCGGGCGTACGGCTTCCCTGATTCTTTCTCCCCATGTTGGTTTGTACCTGAACATTTCGGATCACATTATCTAATTCACAGTTATCGTCGGTCTTTCAAGATGAATCTCGCGGTTAGCCATCTTGGCCGCGCGAAGACTGTTGGTTGTCATGAGTACGGTCTTTCCGTATATATGCCTCAGCCCTCTGAGAATCGGAAGCAGAACATTCACCGAAGGCGGGTCTAGATTGCCTGTAGGCTCATCCAGCAGCAGGATCTCAGGCTCTGCTGCGAGTGCCCTGGCTATCCCTACCTTCTTGGCCTCGCCGAAGCTGAGGCTGGAGGGGTTGAAGTGGGCCTTGTCTGGAATCCCGAAGAACTCAAGTAACTCGCGGATGTAGGTCTCCCGTCTTGGTCCGTTGTTTCTTGAGAGATCTTGGGCTAACTGGATGTTCTCCTGAACGGTCAGCTCGCTCACCAGCCCAAAGGTCTGGAAAAGTATTCCCACTGAATGTGCCCGCATAGCTGCCAGATCGCTGGAGCTCAGTGAAGACAGATCCTTACCGAGAACCTTGATTGAGCCCCTCGTGGGCGTGTCCAGACCTGCAATGAGGTTTATGAGAGTTGTCTTGCCGGTTCCTGAGGCTCCGGTGACAGCAACAAAGTCTCCTTCTGAGACGCTGAAGCTTAAGCCGTTGAAGAGATTGATTGTGGAGGAACCGTCTCTGAAAGACTTGTGAAGCTTTTCTACCGAGACGACGGCTGAGTTCTTCATCAATGTCTGAGCGCCTC
>CAZRDQ010000048.1:0-7898 GCA_964598945.1 uncultured Candidatus Bathyarchaeia archaeon | reverse complement strand
TTGCTGAACACACTTCAGAACCCTCATAACCCATCAACCGAAGACTTTACAGTACCCTCTGAAGTAAGGAGTTAAGTTGTCTATAGCCTTACTCCCGTCGGTGGGCAGGGAGCGCGCCGGATAACGCATGTCATATATACTACATGGCCAAGACCATTACTGGTAGTCTTGTCAGTTCCATGCGAAGCCGTCGTCAAATCTGTGGCCCCAGCCCTAAGAGCCATGGTCGCCAAGAAGCTCCTGGACAAATACAGCTTGAAGCAGAAAGAGACCGCGAAACTCCTCGGGATAACTCAAGCCGCCATAAGCAAGTACGTGAGGAGGGTCAGGGGTAAGGCCTTGGACTTGGAGAGCATCCCTGAGATCCAGAGTCTGGTTGAGAAAGTGGCTGATAGGCTTGTCGACGGAAAGATCTCAAGGCCCCAGCTTGTGATGGCGCTCTGTGAGGTCTGTACCTTGGTCAGGAATAAAGGGTTGATCTGTTCTTTATGCAGAAGGAAAGATCGCGCACTCAGGAACTGCTCCATCTGCCGCACGGAGAGCCTCAAGTGCGGAACCAAGCTAGGAACCTTTGACTAGCATTTCCGAAGACGAACCTTGTGTATTGTCCTCAGCTTTCCTTGCGCCATCAGCACATTGCCGTCTGCCTCCACCGTCGGGAATGGGATGATGAAGTCCTGGTGAAGGTCTGCTTTGACTCTCCCGCCCATGTGGTAGTTATTCCCGACGGCAATATGGATTGTTCCCCTGATCTTCTCGGCTTCCAGGATGTTGTCATGTCTTCTCGCGTTCGGGTTTGTTCCGATCCCGAACTCGGCTAGGTTCCTTCTGAGAACGTACGGCTCACGATCTTCCTGAGGTTTGAATAGTTCTTGAAGCTCATCTCCGACCTGGCCGCCACCAAGTATCTCGATCAATTGACCGGCCTCGAAGATCAGCTTCATCTTGTTCTTCAGGCCGGGAAACCAGCCTCTCTCAACCACTAGAATGCCCTCTGCGGTTCCCTCAAGTGGAGCTGTGTAGGCCTCGCCTGCCGGAAGGTTACCCCAGCTTCCAGGCTCGGTGAGCAATCCGGTATCAGCCTGAACTTGCCTGCCTCCAAGGGTCAGCTTCAAGTCTGTTCCCGCTCTGGTCTGAATCCTCACTCTTGAAATCTCGGTGAGAGTCTTCGCCAGGGCCAGAGTCTCAGATGCAATCCTCTTGTAGTCTACGTCAAGAGATCCTCTTGGATGGAACATCTCCGCCAGGACCGTTGGCATGCTTGCTATCCTCGCCCCAGCCTCGGTAGCCGACACTCTCGCGTCGGTATAACTTACAGAGTAAGTCGTCACAGCCAGAACAACATCAGATTCTTTCATCTGCTCTCCGATATCTCTTCCCGGCTCAGCTGAATGCCTCCCAACCGAGGAATATGTTTGGAAGGTGACTTTTGATTCAGGGAAATCCGTCCTGGCGATGTCTGCTGTCGTTCTGGCTAGAATGTTTCTTTGAACCATGTCCCTAAGCTTCTCAGGATCTTGGCTTCTCCACTCCTGGGCGGTGGGTGTGTCGGTGATAACCAGCAGAGTCTCACCGCTGCGTAATCCTACATTAAGTCGAAGTATACTCTTGACTCCGGGACGGATCTTCGAGGACATGACCATAGCTATCGTTGAGTCCTTTGGTAATCCTCACCAAATAGATTGGCTAGATCGGATGACGGGTGTGCCTCAGGTGGTGAAATCCAAGTCTTAACCTGAAGAAGCTTTGCCAGCGGGTTGCCTCATCCTGTCAGCCAGACCAGAGATCAGAAGCGCTAAGCGCTGCCTCTTCCAGACCGCTACTGCAAGAACTGCTCCAATAATCCCGATGAGGACATAGAACTTGGTGAGGCTGAGGGCCCAAGCGGCAGAGACACCTTTCGGCCCGTGCATCACGATACTGGCTTCACTGGACGGTGAGTCTGAATCACCGGACCAGTGCGAGAAGACGTACTCCACTCCGAACCAGCCCCAGATGCCTGCTGGAACAGTTGGAGACTCGACTGAGAAGTATGCTGTGGAGTCAGCATCATACCATCCGCCTCCAACAGCAGCTCCGAACTGTGTCTGAACAGTGAGCAGGTATTGCCTGGACCATTCAACGTCAAGCTCCTTTGGAGCGTCTATGAGTAGCGATTCCGTTGGGTTAGAGGTTGAGAGCGCGCCCTTCCAGTGATTGAAGACAAGCCTTGAATCGGTGGTCTCCTCGACCGGAGTCACAGCGGACACAGTAACGAAGCTATCCTCATCGAACCAACCGCTAGCAGTGCTCACTTTCCCACCATTGGGACTAAGAGATAGATAGTACTGTTTCTTCCATTCAGCAACGACCGTCATCGGCCCGTTAACCGTCACTGTGGCAGTGGACGGTTCAGAGTAATCACCGCTCCAGCGGGAAAATACGTACCTGACCCCATCCTCAGCCTCAGTAGGTGTTGTGACAGAGAGTGTTGCTGTTGAGCCTGAATCATACCATCCCTCACCTGAGGGCTTGCCAAAATCAGACTCGACCTTGAGGTAGTACTGGTTCTCCCATTCAGCCTCGACGACTTTCGGTGAGTCCATGAAGATGGCATTACTTGGATCCTCAGGACTGCTCCTAAGGGGCCCTCCTTTCCATTCCTTGAATCTATACCGGACTGTTGAACTGGATCCCTCGATGTCCTCGACGATTACTGGAGCCCATGAACCGGCCACTTGCCATCCAGATCCTACTGGATGTCCATAGTCTGAGAGTACATTCAGAAAGTAAAGGGCATAGTAGCTGAAGGTGAATGACCCACTTGAGGTGAAATCCTTAGTGCTCAAGGGGGCGTAGAACGCCACCCCACCACCAGCGGCGCCTGCCGGACTCCAAGCATAGTTGTAGTAGGTCTCTGGAACATACTTCTGGACAGATACTGCAGCAGAGCTATTGAAGTCTACAGTGAGGCTTCCGCCGCCAGCTACTGAGGCAACAAAGGAACCGTTGACATAGACTTTCGTCGAGAATGCTGAGGGCAAGCCTTGGATAGATATAGTTGCATGGTTTACTGTTGCCGCTGCTGATGTACCGACCAAGTTTGAAAATAGCAGAAGCAGCCCGAGCACAAGCGCTTCTGCATTTACGTTCTTCCTCAAGTCAAAAGCTGCAAAACCTTCACAGCGAGCATAGTATGTCTGCAATTCAGTCCCAACTGAGAAGTTTTTCAGCATACCATGAGCTGATGCTTGTTTCCTTGAGTCTACGAGGGATCAATCCAATCCTTATAGATATTGTTTTGTCGATCAGTAAACGACTGTACGGGCACAGCGAGCAATTGATTGCGAGTTCACGATTGACATGCACGATTGGAAGCTGCTGCATTAGAAAACTTTAATTCAGGTTGTCTGAATCTAGAGCGACATTCACATTGTTGCTGTTGAGAAGTTTCTGGTGACATGCTTGTTCAAGCTTGGAAAGATCGCGAATATCGCAGGCCCGGTAGTAGTCGGCAAGGACATGCTTGGGTCTTTGATGTACGAGCTTGTCAGAATTGGTGATGTTGGACTTATCGGGGAGGTTATACGGGTTGAGGGTGAGACAGCGACCATCCAAGTCTATGAAGAGACCACTGGAATCAAGCCTGGAGAGAAGATAGAGAGGACCGGCAAACCCCTCTCTGTCGAGTTGGGACCGGGCATAGTTGGACAGACATATGACGGTATACAGAGGCCGCTGCCGGTCATCAGAGAGCTCTCAGGTGACTTCATAGAGAGAGGGATCACGGTCACCGCCCTGGATCGCAAGAAGGGATGGAGTTTCATACCAAGCCAGAAGAGAGGAGCAAGCGTCCAGGCTGGAGACATCCTTGGTGCAGTCAGAGAGAGCGTGCTTGTGGATCACAAGATCTTGGTACCGCCAGGAGTATTTGGCACAATAAAGAGCATGGCCGGTGAGGGAGAGTACACTGTTGAGGACGAGATATGCACGATCGAGGGCCCAGCTGGAAGAACGACTGCCAGACTCATGCATACATGGCCGGTAAGAACATCCAGACCGTTCAAGAGGAAGGTACCCTCAGACACGCCCTTGGTCACAGGTCAGAGGATCATAGACTTCCTCTTCCCGATTGCCAAAGGCGGAACCGCAGCCATCCCAGGAGGCTTCGGAACAGGCAAGACAGTGATGCAGCACCAACTCGCCCAGTGGGCTGACGCGGACATAATAGTCTATGTGGGCTGCGGCGAGCGGGGGAACGAGATGGCTGAGGTTCTTGAACGTTTCCCACAGCTGAAAGACCCACGTTCAGGACAGCCCCTGATGGCTCGAACGATACTCTTCGCAAACACATCCAACATGCCGATCGCTGCAAGAGAGGCCAGCGTCTACACCGGCATAACTGTGAGCGAGTATTTCAGGGACATGGGCTATGATGTTGCATTGATGGCTGACTCGACATCAAGATGGGCTGAAGCCCTAAGAGAGATCTCGGGAAGACTTGAGGAGATGCCGGGGGAGGAAGGGTACCCAGCATACCTTGCCTCAAGACTCGCAGAGTTCTATGAGAGAGCAGGAAGAGTAGAGGTCCTAGGCAACAGGTCTGATCTCGGATCAGTCTCCGTGGTAGGCGCGGTCTCACCACCAGGCTCAGACTTTTCTGAACCGGTCACACAGAATACCCTCCGTATCGTGAAGGTCTTCTGGGCTCTTGACAAAGCCTTGGCTGAGAGAAGACACTTTCCTGCGATCAGCTGGCTGACCAGTTACTCGCTGTACTTTGACTCGCTTGAGAGATGGTACATCAAAGATGTTGGCAAGGAATGGATTGAGCTCAGACGTGGGGCCATGCAGATACTCCAAAGGGATGAGGAGCTCCGAGAGATAGTGATGCTCGTCGGTCCAGACGCCCTCTCTGAGAGCCAGAGAGTGACTCTTGAGGCCGCAAGGATGCTCAAGGAGGACTTTCTCATGCAGAGTGCAGTTCATCCGGTCGACAGCTTCTGCCCAATCCAGAAGAGCTTCTACATGATGAAGGTGATAATGAACTTCCACCAGGCAATGTCCAAGGCGACCGAGAGCGGCGTACCCCTACAGAGGATACTTGAGCTTCCATCAAAAGACGAGATCGCCAGGATGAAGATCCAGCCTCCTGAAGGCTTCGACTCTTTCGCAACTGAGCTCATGAGTAGGATCGACCAGCAGTTCAGCCAGCTCTCATCACAGCTTCTTGCCACAGCGGGGATGCGGTAGATGTCAACGGTCATCGGAAGAGAGTACAGCACGGTAAGCGAGATATCCGGTCCTCTGCTTTTCGTCAAGGCAGTCAGAGGAGTCGGGTACGGCGAGGTCGCCAAGATAACAACTCCAACAGGCGAGGAGAGAAGAGGTCAGGTTCTTGAGGTCGGCGAGGACATCGCTGTGGTTCAGGTCTTTGAGGGAACATCTGGTCTGGATATTCCGACGACAAAAGTCGCCTTCAGTGGAGAGACAATTAAGCTGCCGGTCTCCTCAGACATGCTCGGCCGTATCTTCGACGGGAGCGGGGACCCGATCGACGGCGGACCCAGGATAATCCCTGAAGACTACTTGGATGTCCACGGCGCACCTATTAACCCCTATTCTAGAGAGTACCCAAGAGACTTCATCCAGACAGGCGTCTCAACAATAGATGGAATGAATACCCTGGTAAGGGGACAGAAGCTCCCGATCTTCTCTGGATCCGGACTCCCACACAATACAATAGTTGCACAGATCGCACGCCAGGCAAGGGTCAAAGGGACTGAGGAGCCTTTCACAACGGTCTTCGCAGCCATGGGGATAACAGCCGATGAGGCGCAGTTCTTCAGGGAGGACTTTGAAAGGCAAGGCGCATTCGAGCATGTCACACTATTCGTGAACCTCGCAGAGGATCCAGCTATAGAGAGGATAATTACACCAAGAATAGCCCTGACAACAGCGGAGTTCTTCGCTAACAAGCTGAGCATGCATGTCCTGATCATACTGACAGATATGACGAACTACTGCGAGGCCCTTAGAGAGATCTCCGCAGCAAGAGAAGAGGTTCCCGGAAGGAGAGGTTACCCAGGCTACATGTACACTGACCTCGCAACCATCTATGAGCGCGCAGGCAGGACGCATGGAAGCAAGGGCTCGGTCACCCAGATGCCTATCCTGACAATGCCGCATGACGACATGACACATCCCATACCAGACCTCACAGGCTACATAACTGAGGGACAGATGATAGTCGACCGAGGCTTGTATCGCAGAGGCGTATACCCGCCGATAGATGTCTCGCCATCGCTATCAAGGCTGATGAAGGAAGGAATAGGCAAAGGAAGGACGCGTGAAGATCACAGAGAGGTCTCAGACCAGCTGTACTATGCCTATGCTGAAGGCAGAGGGTTCAGAGACCTCGTCGCGGTCGTTGGTGAAGAAGCCCTCTCTTCAAGGGACAAGATGTACCTGAAGTTCGCTGACACGTTCGAGAGGAGATTCGTGACGCAGGGAGTCTACGAGAACAGAGAGATCGAGGAGACACTGGATCTCGGTTGGGAACTGCTCGCGACACTCCCTGAGGGCGAGCTGAAGAGAATAGACCCAGAGACGATCAAGATCTATCATCCCAAGTACAGAGCCAAGACCTGAGGGCTGCAGATGTCAGAGCAGTTGATGAGCGTCCATCCAACGAGGATGGAGCTGCTTGCCCTCAGAAAGAGGATGGAGATTGCGGAGAGAGGAAGAGAACTCCTAAGAGAGAAGCTCGACGCCCTTATGATGGAGTTCTTCGAGTTTGTGAGAGAGATCTCTGCGCTCAGGACCAAGGCCCAGGAGTCTCTGGCGGCAGCTTACACTGCCTTCTCTGAAGCACAGATGATAATGGGATACTCCAAGCTTGAAGAGCTATCTTACGGTGTCGAGGACAGGTTCGATGTCGTCGCTAAGACGCGGGGCGTGATAGGTGTATCCATTCCAAGCGTCCAGGTTGAGGTCAAGCCACTGGCCAGCTTCCCATATGATGTCATCGACACATCTGCCAGGCTGGATGAGGCCACACTGGCCATGGTCGAGGCTATCAAGACGCTTGTTGAGCTGGCAGGGATCGAGACAGCTGTGACAAAGCTTGCTGAGGCAATAGCCTCGGTTAAGAGGAGAGTCAACAGCCTTGAGTATGTGATAATTCCGAGAATGGACAACACGATACGTTTCATAAGGATGTATCTTGAGGAGAGAGAAAGAGAGGACTTCTTCCGCCTCAAGAGGATAAAGAGACGGTTGAAGGAGGAAGCCTAGGGCTTATCCTTCTTCAGAGAGAGTATAGCCTGGGCCAGGTCGCCCCCAGAAGCTTCAAGGGCCTTCCTCGCCTCTTGCGCAGAGACGCCAGCCTGCTGGGCCACAAGCTCAACATCACTCTCAGGTATAGCGGGTCTGACCTCTGACGTCAGGGGCTCCTCTCTGACTGCCCCTCCTGCAACCTGAAAGATCGTCTGACCCTGCATCACAATAGACACCACGGCCGGCGCATCTATCACGAGTTTCTTGTCACCGGTTCTGATAGTGACATCTCTAACATCTTCGATCGTCTTGGTCTCCATTCCCATCCGCTGCATCATGCGGAGGGCATCCCTTCCAGAGGGCATCCCCCTCATCGACCGAAAAGCTTTGTGAGCCAAACTCTCGACACTCCAACTTAGAGCAACAGTGGTTGTTCTTGGGTATCTGGGTGACCTCTCTGAAAAAGTTTGTTTCGTCAAGTACTCCCTTCAGTGATCACGATGTAGGCAGTCCTACATCATACGGCTCTATGGTCAGACTGCAAACTCTCTTTTCAAGAAATCATTTCACCCCTGATAAGACTTGTTCTATGGCCAAGTTGAATGATAGGAAGATACGCTGGATCATCCATGAGAAGTTGA
>CAZRDQ010000047.1:0-8031 GCA_964598945.1 uncultured Candidatus Bathyarchaeia archaeon | reverse complement strand
ACATTGATCTGGAGTCCCAATTATCGTTCGCTTCTGAGATCTTCTGTATCCGTCTAACCTGCACTTCATCTGCTGGCAATGTTGGGTGTCGCGCGCCTTGCGGAGTCCTTTGCTCTAGAAGATCCCTAGAATTGTCAGGATGCCGAGAATTATGAATATTATGGCAGAAGCTTTCCTGGCTTTGCTGGTCGGCACATGTTTACTGAAACGGTCAGCCAAGGCGATGCTCAAGCCGTCAATTATGATGAATGCTATAAGTACTCCTGCGAATACAGCTAGGGGTTCTGCAAAACGTGCCGCCAGGGCTATGGTGACAATCTGGGTTTTGTCACCCAGTTCAGTCAGGATTATCATCAATGATGCAGCCAGAAAAGGGCTTCTTCCGTGTGGACCAGCAACGTTATTCTCAACATCGACCTTCAGCATCAGCAAACCCACAATCATGAAGACGAGTCCAGATATTGGAGTGAGTATGGTGAGGGGGACAATCGCCAGGAGCGCTTGTCCAACCAACACTGCCGAGCCTGCCACCACTAGGTAGCCTGCGATCATTCCTAGGAATATGGCTCTTGGCTTTCTGAGACTGGCAGCTAGCGTGATCACGCCGAGCTGAGTCTTATCTCCAAACTCGGCCGCTGCGACAGATAATAAAGACACTGCGAAAGCTTCCGCGACGACGTCTAAGATAGTTTCCTCCAAGATCTTGGGCAATTGTTGAACTCGTTATGTCTCATAAAGTTCACGTTCTCTCAAAGAATCCAGTTTTCTTCCTCGAAATCCTGCCATGTGATTAGATCATGAAGCTGGAGTCTATCGAAATCCATATATAGTGAAATAATACTTTCTACAAAGAAAGTGTTATCGCATGAGTCGCTTCAAAAGTAATGAAATAGCAGCGATATCAGTATCCTCGGCGTTGTGGTTTGTCCTGAACACTTTGTTGGCACCGACATTCTTCCAGGTTACTCGCATGCCGTTTCTATGCGACATATTGACCTTTGCATCATTGATCTTGGTGTTATTCTGGACCAGAAGGTTTGGATCAGCTTCTTTGACTGGACTAATAGCTGCAGTACTGACCTTCATTGTAAGACCCGCATCAATGCAGATGTTAGGTTTCATAGCCGCAAGTGTAGTCTTTGACCTTCTTGCCAGGATCGCAGGCTACAGAATCCTCTTCGACAGAGACTACCGAGGATCTCTACTGCTGATACTTTTCTCAGTCATCTGCGCCGGCGTGGCCGGATTCATAATTGGCAGCTTCTTCATGGGCTACAAGACGCTCACACCAATTCTCATCTGGACTGGTCTACATGCTGTCGGCGGCCTGATTGGAAGTGTAATCGGTACAGTTGTCGTTAGTGCACTCAAATCGAGAAGGATCACTCTGCTCATGAACAAACCATGAAGATCCCTGATGACCTGAGAGTGCTGATGTATGGAGAAGATGAATGCCCAGCGAGATCTCGATCGCAAGCTCGCATCGATACTTGGCGAGGCCGAGGCTTTTCACAGTCACTTAGGGCCATTCCTAGTGATAGGCGTCAGGGCAGGACTCATTGGACTAGAGAGGCTCAAGGCCAAGAGAGGTGATCCTGGCCTAGTGGCCACCGTCTTGTTGAGGTATTCCATCCCATTTTCATGCGCCGTTGATGGAGTCCAGTTCACAACAGGATGCACAATCGGAAACAAGCGCCTGAAACTTGAAGACTCTCCGGATATTGTCCTTAGACTCAAGAAGAATGACGATGAGGTGGAAATAGCGGTTGACCGAGCGGCTTATGATAGACTGAAGAAAGATCTGCTTGCCAAGGATCTTGAGAATGAAGAAATCAGAAAGCTCGCCTATTCAGTAGCGTCAATAGATGAATCATTATTATTCAACGTGAAGTTGCTAAGGGCATAGGCCTCGTGCCTAGGCTTCTGGCGGTCTGGCATGTGTCACTCCAGTTGAACACAAGCTCCCATAGTGCTCTGTGGATCGCATCGCGCGAAGTCTATGATCTCCCAAGGCATACGGTCGCTATGAGCTGTGATAGGTCTTTGATTGCTATCGGAAGCGTTTTCTCTTGTTTTGTCTGCTTGAGAGTCAGATAGCAGTGTGGGCAGCTTGTCACGATCGTTTTTGCCTCAGTCTCAATCGCTTCCTTCAGTCTGCTGGCAGCAATTTCAGCAGCAAGTTCGGGATAGGATGTCTGAACGACTTCTAGGCCGTTTCCGCAACATCTCGTGTTGTTCCTATTCGATCTCATCTCGATGAGCCTGAGTTTCGGGATCTGGCTTATCGCTGCTCGCGGCTCGTCCAGAATATTCGAGAATCTTGCCAAATAACAAGGATCTGAATATGTGAACGAGCCCTTGACAGATCTTGCTCTAAGCTTCTCATGTTCGAGAGCTTCTGCATAGACCTGAGTGACATGTTGGACTTGGATGTGGTTTAGTTTGAGGAAGTAGTAGCATTGGGGACAGCTGGTGATTACGTCTTTGCCCTCAAGCATAGACTGGAGCTTTTCCATCGAATTCTCATATGTCTCTGTGAATCCGGCCGCCCAAGCTGGGGCTCCGCAACAGATCCCGCTAAGAATCGATATTTTCAGACCAGCCTTGGTTAGGCAGCGCACCGCTGCGTTGGCGAGTTCTGGGAGTTTGAAGGATGAGAGGCAGCCGGGGAAGTAAACCAACTCGCTCTCTGAAGGCTTTGCATACTCGATGTTTCTTCCATAGATGTTTCCACTCCGATCAATCTTGGCAACTAGAGACTTCATTGCTCTGGGGGCCTTCCCCACAGATGTCAGAAATCTCCTTGTGGAGTGAATAGCCTCTTCAACTTTTATGCCTGCAGGACACACGCTGCTGCAACGTCCACACAGAAGGCACTCGAATATTCTATCCGCTAGGGTGTCTGAAGGTTCAAGTTCTCCCTGTAATAGGCTGCGTGCCAGCCTTATCTTCCCTCGAGCTGTTGCGGACTCAAGTTTCCTTATCTCAAAGAGTGGAGAGCAGCCGTGACATAAGCCGCATCTATTGCAGTTCATTAAGGCATCTTCGAGATTGCATGTCTGCTGAATCATTCTGTAGGCTCACACCCATTTTCCCGGGTTCATTATGTTGTTGGGGTCGAGGGCCGCTTTGACATTCTTCATTATTGCAATCACGTTGTTAGGCCACTCGAGGTTGAAGTACGCAGATTTCTCTGAGCCTATTCCATGTTCACCAGTCAATGTTCCACCCAACTCAAGGGCAGCCTGGTATATTTCGCCCAAGGCCATCTTTGCCTGTTTCATCTCTCTGGGTCTTCGCTCATCCACCATCACAGTGGGGTGGAGATTGCCGTCAGCTGCATGTCCGTACGAGACTATCTTGAGAGAGTACTTCCTAGCAATTGACTCGAGCTTGGCTAGGTAGTCTGGAAGCTTGGAGACCGGCACAACCGGGTCTGCTTGCAGGGCTGTTGGTCTGATCCTACTTATTGCCCCATACGTGACTTTGCGTGCATACCAGAGCTGATCGGCGGCTCTACGGTCTCTGGATATCTTGACTTCGAAAGCACCTTCCTTTCGGAGAACACTCGACACGTCAGCCAGTTGGCTCCGCGTCTCTTTTTTTGAGCCTGTGCATTCAATCAGGACTATCGCGGCGACATCTGGCAGCGGAAGGCCAGTGAAGGATCTAACCACATCTATCGAGTATCTATCCATGAATTCGAGGGCGGAGATCGGTATCCCTTCCCTCACGATCTTGGATATTGCTCGTCCAGCCTCGATCGTGGTCTTGAATGATGCTGAAGCTACGGCATAGTTTTCAGGTATCGGAGAGATCTTTAATGTGGTCTTCGTTACTATGCCAAGCGTTCCCTCTGAGCCAACAAAGAGTTCCTTGAGGTTGTAGCCGCTGACGCACTTTGTGCATCTTGAGCCTACTTGAACCACTTCGCCAGTTGGGAGGACCACCTCCAGACTCAAGACTCTGTCTTTGGTCTTGCCGTATTTGAGCGAGTGCATCCCAGAGGCATTCTCACCGATCATGCCTCCGACTACCGCAACATCGCTGCTGCCAGGGTCAACCGGAAAGTGGAACCCTTTCTTTGCCAGGAATCTGTTAAGATCCCTTAAGGTCACTCCTGCCTCGCAAGTTAGGATTAGGTTATCTTCATCGAGTTCCAGTATCCTGTTCATCTTTGCCAGGACTATGACGATGCCGGCCCTAGCCGGTATGGGGCCGCCACTAAGGGATGAACCTGCGCCTCTAGGTGTTACTGGTATGTGTCTTTTGTTTGCCAGCTGCACAACTCTTGAAACTTCGTCTGTATTCTTTGGGAAGACGACAAGATCAGGGAGGTTTGAGTAGCATGAGGCATCATAGGAATAACAGATGAGTTCTGCCTTATCTGTCAGAACATTGTCTCTTCCAACAATCCTACGAAGCTGAGTTATGATCTTGCCAAGCTTGGCTGATGTTGTTCTTGAATGGGCTTTGCAGGAATGATTTCCTAGGGCTCTCGAGGGTTTCGAAACATTTTGTAGTCTGAATACTGTCTCCAGAACGGCCGCCTCCAGAAAGATAAATCGCAGATCTCTCTTTCGTGGAGTGACCTACTGTCCTCCTGTAGTGCCTGACGTACCAGTGGAGCAGATCAAGAATAGTTGAGATTCGTCAGGCATGTAGGTACTCACACTTAAGCAAGCTCTTCTTGGGGTCGGTGTATTAATTCTTTCTGTTGAGATATGGGATATTTGCCAGGATCCGCTGTGTAAAGAGAAATCCTGAAGGCGTTAGGAAAGGGTTGGCCTTGAAGGCACAAAATGGCCTAAGGAACTCTAGTATTCACTTCTTCAGCTTGCTTTTCCACTCCGCCAAGGTCTGTAAGAGTTCGCTGATTCTTTCTTTAGTGTATTCATCTTTCAAATTTCCATTCTCGTCAAATTTCTCGTGTGCGGAGCTGATCATGACTTCAGGGAGGTTCACAGGATGCATATTCAGGAAGACGAAGGATTGGCGGAGATGATACTGCGCCCTCGCTGTGCCGATCGTGCCTATTGAGGCGCCCATTACAGCCACAGGTTTGCCGTCAAAGGCGTTATCTCCGTAGGGCCTTGACGCCCAGTCTATAGCATTCTTCAAGACCCCTGGAATCGAGTAGTTGTATTCTGGTGTAACGATGAGGATCGCGTCAGCTTCTCTAATCTTCCTCTTAAATTCCTTCACCTTATCCGGCGGCCTATCCTCCAGATCTTGGTTGAATGGCGGGATTCCCTCAAGGTCAAAGACCTCTATCTCAACATTCTCAGGGGCTAGTCTTGTCGCAGCTTCGAGCGTTAGTCTGTTGTAGGAACCTTTCCTCAGGCTGCCGGCGAAACCTAGAATTCTCATTCTTCTCTCAGGCCTACTGATCACTTGGACTACCGAAAATTTAATGCTTATCCACCCAGCCTTATGCTGGAAGCTACACCTTTAAGAGCCGGCTTTCTCAGATCATTGCCTGACTTCAGGTTCTTTCACTCGCACTCTCGCATTCAGGGCATCAGCCAAAAGGATCCTAAATTGTTGAATCAGGAAGACAATATCGGCTCACTTTGGAAGATTCGAGGCAGGATATTATGAGGTTTGACAAGAGAGGTATCGCAGCCCTCTCCATCATGATCGTGCTGCTTTCCTCGGCCCTAGCTATGTCTAGTGACTTGGGGACCTCAAATGTGATGAATGAGGGTACAGAGTCTCTTGCAAGCTCCGAGTCCGCACCGCCAGAGTATAAACCTCCGATCTCAACTGTCAGAGTAAGGGTAATGGCGGCTGATATGGGATATTCAGACCACTACCAAGGCAACGAGTCAGATCTTTCTCTGGGTCCCACCTACAACATAACAGTTTCAATCGCAGGGAAGTATGCACTGACGAATCGAGAAGGTGAAGCACTTCTCTTTGTCCCTGAGGGAAATCACACTCTGAGCATTAGCAGGAACCGGATAGATTGGTGGAGGATCGATGTCGAGGTGGATGAGGACAGGGAGACTTTCAAAGTGAATAGTGTGCTGTATCGTCTGGCACCTCTCAACATAACGACCGATGTGAAGGCAGTCTCCTCATCAGCGCTAGTCGACCTGACCTTCAGGCTGCCTGATACTGGGGATTACTACGTTGGAAAAGCGATCATGACCTACTACACCCCTTCAGGCGAGGCTAGGATATATCGGGAAGGCCTCTCGGCAGGATTCCCAGCGGATAGAGTGAGCAACTTCTGGGGAGAGGTGGGAATCGCACGTGGACGAAGAAGCATCATATCGATCGATTATAGCAGCACAGTTCCAGGGGGAGAACTAACCACGAAGAGTATGGATGTGAAGGACCAGCCGGCATACGTGGTCCCTTGGATGACCTATCTCCCTATTGAGCGAGTATTCTTGGAGGAGGCCCAGCTTGGTCACACTCTCTAGCGAGGCTATGCTCTGGCTCACAATAGACGCAATGCTGCTCACGGCATTTGGGATTCTCCTTCTTAGATTCCTCAAGAAGCTCAGGGGCAGAAAAAGGGTTAAGAGGAAGAATCTGCCGCGAATCCGGATTACATCGAGATTTGAGGAAAGCCTAAGATCTCACGGAGGGAGACAAGCGATCGCTGAGACCCTTCCAATGCTTCTGGAGGCCGTGGCATCCAGATCTGATCTTAGTACGCTCAGGAGCTCCACCTCAAAGGAACTTCTGCTGGCCATCACGAAGCAGAATCTCCCGGAGAACGCAAAGAAAGTCCTTGACGAAATGTACAGGCTGTATGAGCCTACTCGGTTCTGGAATCATTCACCCGACCCAAAGGAGACATCATCCTTCGGGCGTGGACTGCAGACAATTGAAGAACTCCTCAACAAGGTCGAGGGTTGAGCGCCATGGACTTGGTATCGCTGCTAGTATCCGGGGCCCTTCTGTTTTTCCTTTCCCTCCTGGTTCCATCCTACCCTTCCAAGCGCAGGAAAGTCAAGAGAGGGAAGAAGAGTGTGGGCAAGGATCCCGTAGAGATTGCGCTGAAGAATCTGAAGAAAGACAAGTGAAAGCAGATGCAAGTGCAGAGGTCTGTCAGAGAGATAACTAAGAGAATGACTGATGCGATTCATGAGATCGTGGTGGGGATGGATGACGCTATCCGTTCACTCCTGCTCGCCTTCCTCACCGAAGGCCATGTCCTCCTTGAGGGGCCGCCTGGGATCGCCAAGACCTATCTGGCAAAGGCCTTCACCTGCTCACTGGGTCTGGAATTCAGAAGGATACAGTTCACAGCAGACTTGATGCCCAGCGATATCACGGGCGGAACCATCTATAATCGAGTCACCGGGAATCTTGAGTTCAGAAAGGGACCCATATTCGCAAACATAGTCCTTGCAGATGAAATAAACAGATCTTCTCCAAGGTCGCAGTCGGCTCTTCTTGAGGCTATGCAGGAGAGGCAGGTGACGGTGGAGGGTGTGAGCTACCCGCTCCCCCGACCCTTCATGCTGATCGCGACGCAAAACCCCATAGAACTGGAGGGAACGTATCCTCTGCCAGAAGCTGAACTCGACAGGTTCCTCGTCAGAACACTGCTTGGTTACCCAGACTCCGGAACCGAGATGAAGATCTTGGCAAAGAAGACCCTGCGCGGCGAGGATGTGGAGATTGATCAGGTGGCATCAGTCGAGGACGTACCGTACGTCATGGGTTCTACGCGCCAAGTCCACGTTGACGAATCCATCCTCAGGTATATTGTGGAGCTTGCTGAGGCTACGAGAAAACATGAGAGGGTCGCGCTGGGTGTCAGTCCGCGTGGAGAGGTTTCCCTCCTCTACGCATCGAGGGCGCAGGCAGCCATTGAAGGTATCCCCTATGTCACACCAGATCACGTCAAGTCAGTGATGAATCTAGTCTTCAATCACAGATTGATTCTGAGGGGCGGAAGTCTCAACCCGCTTGAGGCTAGAGAGGAGGTAAAGGATATCCTGGTGGAGGTGGCGGAGGGGGTTGCTGCTCCCAGATGAGACTCTCAGGGACATACAAGCGCATCTATGT
>CAZRDQ010000046.1:0-8843 GCA_964598945.1 uncultured Candidatus Bathyarchaeia archaeon | reverse complement strand
AATGCCTAATTGATCAGCAAGACCCTGTATACGAAGTGTGAGAGACATCGCTGTAAGAAATAGGATGCAGATGGCTGAGAAGATGAACTTTTGGCCAATTGAAAAGCTACTTAGAACACCTATCAGTTTATTCTCTGCACGCTCCATAGAGAGATCAATCAAGATCAAGAGTGAAGCGCCCATCCTGTAGAGAGGCCTTGCAGATTCCATTCCGACCCTTCTTACATATGCTGATTTAGTGAGTCCGTAGAAGGTTCCAGAAGAAACCAAAAGCAATAGGAGGAGATTCATGAAGTAATTGGACCTACTGACGTAGATCACCAGCTCACATGGTTCAAGAGGATCAAGCCCTTCAGGTTTGGCTGAGAGTTGAAGAGCGAAAAAGCCTGATGGAGTAACAGTGGGCAAGTCTCTTTCGATGACTATTCTTTCAGTATTGCCTTTCACGTACGTCCTGGTCGGGTAATCATTTGTTTCCAAGATCCGAAAACCGAAGAGAGACAGAGCTGTGACTCTTAAGGTAAAGTCAATTCTATGGATTGTTCTGTTGCCAAGATTCAAAACATCGAGATAGAAGACCGCTTTTCCGCCAGCGACATAAGAAGTATTGATTGCTGAGCAAGAAATGAATACATTTTCAGATCGAGAGGAATCAACTGTTCTTACTTCTACGACTGATGATCTAGCCATGTAGTAGGAGAAAGCATAGAATAGGCCTAGGGCTAATGACAAGATGAAGATCGCAAGAACGAATATGGGAAAAAGTCTGATCTTCAAGATACGCGCCTTGTCTGCACCTAGACCCTGAACTCTTCAAGAATCTTCTCATAGTCTCTTATGTAATGCGGCTGTTCAACAAGAGGAGTACAAGTGATCTTAGGGTTGTGTTCCTCATAGGTTGGTCTCTCTTCAGTGTAGATCACTCCTATGGGAATTCGTTCTCCCCACTCCTGGGCTTTCTGGAAAGCCCTTTTCCTGTCCTTAGGGTCGTGCGTGCCGTCGAGCTTGTATACTCTGCTTCTGTACCACTGATATGTGTTTACGCGGTTGAAAGTCACGCACGGCTGGAGGATATCCACAAGACTGAAGCCCCTGTTCTCTATGGCCTGAACGATGAGGTCAGCGAGGTGTTCAATCTCGCCTGAGAACCCGCGTGCCACAAATGATGCTCCAAGCGATATAGCCAGAGCCATGGGATTCAGCGGTCTGGCAAACATCCCAAGAGGAGTAGTCTTTGTCACAAAGCCCTCATCACTTGTCGGTGAAGCTTGCCCCTTGGTGAGTCCGTAGATCTGATTGTCATGCACAAGATAGGTTATGTCGAGGTTTCTTCTGATGGCGTGGATCAGGTGGTTTCCACCCTCGCCATATCCGTCACCATCCCCCCCATCCGCTATGACTATCAGGTCGGGATTAGCTATCCTCGCGCCTGCGGCTACAGGAAGTGTTCTGCCATGGAGCCCATTGAACAGGTTGCATCTCATGTAGTGTGGAAGCTTGGCTGCTTGGCCTATCCCTGAGACCATCAACACCTGATATGGCTCAAGGTCCAGCTTCACAAGCGCCCTCTTGACAGCTGCCAAGATCCCGAAGTTTCCACATCCTGGGCACCAGGCGGTCTCGCCGCCCTCATAGTCCTTCAACGTCACCATAAGCCTTCACACTCTACTGCTGAGTTCTCTGATTATGTACGCTGGAGATATCGGCCGCCCATCAAATCTCAAGATCTTGGAGTTCACCTGAATTCCAGTCTCAGCCCTTACTAGGTGAGCCATCTGGCCTGTCGCATTACTCTCGACGGAAACCGACGATCTTGCTTTCTTCAATTCTTTGGAGATGGCTTCAGCTGGGAAAGGCCATACCTCACTTAAGTGGAGCATCCTGACTTTTGATCCTTGATTGTTCAGGATCTCTGTGGTCTCTTTGAGCGCGCCGTAGGTTGAGCCCCAGCCTATTAGAAGTGTCTCGGCGTCTTCTGGACCGGGGACGTATGGAGGAGCTATCTCCTTCCTCAGAAGTTCGAACTTCTTGAGACGCTTCATCACATTGTTGGTTCTGGCCTCGGCAAGCTCTGTTATGTGGCCGTCCTCTGTATGCTCGTCGCTGTCGGTCACAGCAAGCCCCCAGTCTTGGCCGGGCAGGAGTCTGGGGGATATACCTGTATCTGTGATCAGGTGTCTCTTGTACTCAAGTCTCTTCGCATCGGATTTTGTAAAGAACTCTCCCCTTTCTACCTTGATAAGCGATGTGTCGAACCTCTGGGTGGTGAAGTATGAGTCTGCTAGGTGCTGATCGCTCAGGATTATGACCGGTATCTGATACTTCTCAGCCAGATTGAAGGCCTTTGAGGTAAGGTAGAAGGCTTGGTCAGAGTTCCCCGGTGCGAATACCGCTCGCGGGAACTCACCGTGGCCTGCGTGTATGGCGAACTCAAGCTCAGCCTGCTCTGTCCGCGTCGGGAATCCTGTCGCTGGACCTGGCCTTTGACAGATCACTATGACTATTGGCGTCTCAGTCATGCCGGCCAGGCTGAGCCCCTCCACCATCAGTGAGAACCCTCCTCCAGACGTCGCAACCATGGACCTAGCTCCCGCGAATGATGCTCCTAAGGCCATATTGATGACAGAGATCTCGTCCTCACCCTGTTCAAAGACCACATCATGATCCCGCATCTTTGAGGCAAAGAACTGCTGAATAGGTGTGGACGGACTCATCGGGTAACCTGACATGAACTTGCATCCAGAGATCAGGGCGCTTGAGGCTACCGCCTCGTTCCCCGTGAGCAGGATCCTGCCCTTGAAGCCTGAAATCGCTCTGACTGTACGCCTGAACTTGCCGCCTGAGTTCTCCGCGACGTAGTCGTAGCCAGCCCTTGCTGCCTGAACATTCTTGTCAGCGATCTCGGCGCCCTTCTCCCCAAAAGTGTCCCTAAGAACCGGTGACAAGAGGCCGAAATCATAGTCCAGCAGGCTTAGCGCTGCCCCTACAGCCACCGAGTTCGCCATGGTCACTGTGCCAGTCTTCTCCTTGGCCAACCTCTCAAAAGGAACGCTCAACTGGTTCTCGGCTTCTTCTGCTGGCTTGATCTTCTCTCCGTCAAAGATGATTATCCCATCTTCAACAAGCTCATGCTTGTGCTCAGTGATAGTCCGTCCATCCAAGGCGATTATGATATCGATCCTTTCCGAAAGAGCCTGAACTGTTCTGTCACTTGCGCGCACTTGAAAGAAGTTGTGTCCTCCTCTGATCCTCGATTCATTATCTTGGTTTGCGAATATGTGTAGGCCGCCTCGGGCAAGGCTCTTGGCTAGAATGTAGCCTATCGTCTGGAGACCTTGGCCTGCCTCCCCTCCTATTTTGAAAGAAAGATCAATGGCCATGATTGACTTGTTACAGTTTAGCAGCTTAAATTCCTTAAGGATTCTAAGACAGTTCCTGAACAAATTTCTCGGACTAGTGACGGAGTGTTCGTGAAACATACGACCAGCCCAGAGCTTGCCATGGCAAGACAGAGATGAATCTCAGAAAAAGCCGTGGAGCTCTAAATGACTGATCTAGTTTCATCATGAAAGCCAAGGGTTCAGGCGACACAAGAAAGAACATCTGAAAAGGACTCGTATTGAGGAAAGCAAAAACAAAAGCATTGCCCCAAATAAGATCATTGGTACGCCAGCCTCCGATGTTGACAACCGTCACAAGCATGACCAGCGGAAGAAGCATTACGACATTCTGCTCCGAAACCCAGCTTCTCGTAAGCAGGAGAATAAACAACAGAGAAGATGACCATCTAACAAGATCCATCCTCTTGTTGAGACTCGTTCTACATAGACTATGGTAACCCAAAACTAGGGCCGGGATCCAGACAAACCCCAGAAACTCTAACCCTTGAGGTAAAACCGCTTTGTCATGGAGCAACTCAACAATGTTGAATGGTGTGAAGCCACCCGCCCTGTTGAAGTGGTAACCCAGGTTGTCAAATACTATTTCTGGATTCTAACCGAAGACAACGAAGGGCAAGTGAGAAAATGCTACGATAGAGACTGCGCACGTCACAATGAACTCTAAGCTCGATCTAAGGCTGCAGTTTCTCTTGACGAACAAGACAAACAGTGGGAAAATTATGAATGGAAGAATTTTCAGTGATGCTGAGAGGGCAAGAAGAACTGATGATCTCTTGATCCTGCGACTGTACACCTCGTTAAGCGCGAGAACAGTCACAAGTATGTTGAAAGAGTCGAACTGTCCCCAGACGGCTGAGACATAGATCATGAATGGGTTGAAGAGGAAGAAGTAGAAGATCTTGTCAGAGTACTTCCTTGCTGCACCCTCTTGAACCGCCATTCGTTCTACTAGGAAAGCCAAAATCACATTGCTGAGTATGCTCGGTAGCTTGATTCCGAGATTGTATGCGAATATGTTCCTTGTAGAGTTGTACAATACCAGGTAGACCAGTCCAAGATACAGCGCCCATGGAGGCGGGTATCCTATGCCAGGTAGTTGCTCAAGAAAGGCTGGGTTCTTGAAGATCTCTCTTGAAGGAAAGATGCCGTATGGTGAGATGCCGTGAGAGACTACGTGTCCGACCGTGAAGAAGATTCCCACGTCATAGTGATGTCCTAAGAACAATCCCAAGAGGCATTGTACGATGATGCTTATCGTGACCGCAATGGCTCTTTTGCGTCTGATCTCTAGCGCTATCTTCATAAGGCCTTTTTGTTCCCCGCTATTTCATCGCTCTGAACAATTCATCGGTTATCTTCTCCAGAGGCGTTCCCAGTAGCATGTAGCCTCTTGAGCCTAGGTACTTCCTCATCATGAATTGAACAGTTCCTTTGGCTATTGCGAACTTGAGCTTGAGTTCTGAGAACTGCGATTTGAATAGAAGACTGTGTTCAATCAGCCTAAGTCTTCTTTTGGCAGAGTCTTTGAGGTTATCCTTGACCTTCTCATACAGGCCTGTTCCAGGTATGGGGTAGGGTAGTGTGAATGAGAGGTAGTCCAGAGGGAGAGAGGCGCCGAATCTTATTGTGTTGAGTATCGCCTGATTGCTCTCGCTTGGATAGCCAATTATGAAGAAGGCGCCTGTCTGGATCTGTGCAGAGCGGGCATTGCGCACTGCGGTCCGTGCAGTCTGAAGATCCGTCTCTTTTCTCATGATCTGCAGTGTTGTCTCGTCACCTGATTCTATGCCGAAGTATATCCTCTGGCATCCGGTTTTCTTCATTCTTGAGGCCGTTTCATTATCAAGTGTATCTACCCTAGATAGGCACTGCCACTTGAGATTCAATCCTCGCCTCATTATCTCATCACATATGGTGACAACTCGTTTCTTGGATATGGTGAAGCAGTCGTCGGCAAACCATATGGTGTCATATCCGAGAGCCGATATTGACTGCATCTCGTCAACTATGTTCTGTGGCGATCTGGATCTGAAGCTTTCTCCAAACACTGGCCTGCTGCAGAAATCACACTTGAACGGGCAGCCCCTGGAGGAGATCATAGATGTCATTGAATATCCAAAACGAGTCTGGTAGTACCTCTTGTAGGGTGCGTTTTCAAAGAGTTCTCTTGCGGGGAAAGGAATCGAATCAAGATCTGTGATGAACTCTCTGTTGACCGTGCGGTGAATTCCTGAACCATCTTTGAATACTATGCCTGGGACGTCTCGCGATTCTCCGTTATCGAAGAAGCTTCTTGCGAGATCGAGCATCGTATTCTCTGCTTCGCCGATTACTACTAGATCAAAGTCGTTCAGGAAGCTTGCAGGATCAACCGTTGGCAGTGGGCCGCCAACTACCAGAATATCAGCGATGCCCTTGATCCTCCTTGCGAGGTTGATAGACTCTCGCTCCATCGAATACATCGAGTAGATGCCAATTATTCGGGGGCTTGAGTTCTCGACCTCTTCAAGGATACTCCGCTGGTCTTTGAAGGTGCAATCCAGTATCTTGACTGTGAATCCCTCTTGCTTCAGAAATGAAGCGATGTAGCCGATTCCCAGGGGTGGAAATCTGAAAGGCGATCTGTCAAATCTCGGCTTGAAGAAGGGGTAGACTAGGAGAACATCAACCAAGATCTTCACTCTAGTTGATCTCTATCGTATACTCGAACTGCCCTTTGCTAGGCGGTACTGAATAACAGAATCCCGCCCAGTCCAGACGCGGTCTCAGAAACTCCCGTCCCCGATAAAGTCGGGTCCCCTCGACGCTTCTGACACAGAAGGTGACCCGTGCATGAGTGTTGGTCAGACAGGCTCTTCCAGAGTCGGTCTCATTCCATACGCCTATTTCATCCTCCTTTAATGTCCTGATTTCATCCTTGTAGAGATCGAAGCCTGATGATTGTTCATTGAAGATTAGCAGCTTCTTGTATCTCCTGTCAACAAGTTCAGAAGAGTCGACAGCTACATTCACATTATTTCCCGCTAATTGATATCCTATCTTTACAAGTCCTCTAGATTTGGTCTTCTGGTATGATAGCCTGAATCCTAGCAGCGATATGAGTTTCATCACATGGGTTAGGAATGCCCGATGTCTTCTGTCCATACGATATCGGTCAGCAAGTCTTTGTTCCACAGAAAGGTAGACTTTGTTATCAACCGGAATTTTGTGTCGCCAGGTTTTCCTCTGGAAGGTATCCATCGAGAAGAACTTCACTAGTTCTTCGTCTCCGGCTTGGATGGTGGCGTGGGTTGAGAAGAGTATCCTGTCTGGGTATTCCACCGCTGGTACACCGAAGCCTACCCCCTCACCACATACGACCCGACCATCGACAGTCATTACCAAGCCTTTCTGGAGGAGTGAGGAGTCACCCGCTCCAACCTCAACCCCTTCATTTAGTCTTAACAGAATCCGTTCATTAAGTCTAAGAGCATAGGATCTTTCTGAGATCTCCTGACGAGAGCCATTCTGGTTTCTCATCAATGCGACCTCAAGCATATCGAGCGCCTGCTCGATCCTCCTGGGATGGGTCTATTTGCCCAGAATTGCTATGGATAGCAGCGGAAGCACTATCATCAATATCGCCCAGGTGAAGCTGACCTTTGAGATCTGGACCCATCCAATCTGCTTGACATACTTCTCCATCAGAGCAAGGGGAGTAAATATCAGCAGCATGAGATTGAAAATGCTCGTGGATGGCTCATGCTCGATGGGCAGGAATGTTGTGAAAGGCCCAGGGTTGAACCATCTGACTAAAAAGAAGATCAGCGGCATATGCGCCAAGCCGACGTATGCTAAGCTTAAGAGATGAATCTTCAGCCATGCTTTGAGCCTGGGCCCTGGGTTCAGTAACTCTGTCTGTCTGGTTCTCTCGACCAGATGCAACACGATCAAGATTGCCAGAAGTGTGGCTGCGATGAACGTCGCTGCAGACCAAGGCAGGAAGGTCAGCTCCACCGGCACTGTCAGGAACGATGAGAGTACGGCCACCAGGTGGCATGAGATCTTTCTGGAGTGAGAGGCAACCCCCACGGTTACGAAAGTGATGGGGAGAGCGAAGTTGTGACCCCAGCGTGGATCGAGGCTGAAGAGAGGAAAGGCTGGGCCGATCCAAAACAGAAGCCAAAGTACTCCTTGGATGAGAACCCCGGAGCCAGCGTTCACAAACTTGTCTATCTTTGAATTCAACAGCAGTCCTCATATAATCTCTTGGGGCTCCAACCATATTAGAGGTTAATGATGTTGGCCGTTGAATGTACCTATGCTGGAGACCTTTACTGAGCAGAGAGCTTGATGAGAACCCTCTCACCAGTCGGCTCGACTCAGTCAGTACTCACTCTTCGGCATCAGCCAGAAGATATTTCCGTAAGGGTCTTTGAACATAGCTATCGTTCCGCCCTCTTTCCTCGAGGGTTCCTGTGTGAACTCAACGCCCTTCTCTTTCAGTTCTCGACACGTCGCATCAAGATCGTCTCCCAGAAGTAGAATCCCGATGTTGCCAGGCTCAAGGGGCTCGATTTCACACAAATGGATCTCAGACGGCCAACCTTTCGGTGCAACTGTCACCCAATGTCCATCACTCTCTCGAACTTCAAAACCAAGCCTGTCCTTGTACCAAGCAGTCGCCTCTTCGAGATCGGACACGGCCACTGGAACACTCCGGATCTCCTTGATCAAATTCCTCACCTCAAAGACCAATTGACTTTATCCAGATAGACATATCACTGAGTGTCGAGACTCCCAGTCGACTTCGAATGCTGACCCCTCCAGAAAATATTGGAATGCTGATAATAGTTGGGGTTACCAGAAATTCAGCAAGAAAGCCGACGCCATTTATGGGTGGGATGAATTGCGTCCCAGAGTGAAATATTGGATGTCTAAATGTTAAGCGTCAATAGTTAACATTGGTAGTTTCATGCGGAGAGCCAACACCTTCATCCTTGCCCCAACAGTGAAGCAAGAACAAATACTGAGGGAGAGAGCTACCAACTGCGCTAAGCTTTGGAATGAAGTAACATACCGCAGAAGACAGGCATACATGAACTACCAACCCATAGACTGTGAATGCAAAGACCTCTACCAGAAATACACATCACTAATCGATGCAGCAACATCACAACAAATCATCAGGAAGAGCAACGAATCATGGAGAAGCTTCCTTGCATTGAAGAGGTTAGAGCGAGAGGGCAGGCTTCCGCCAAACATAGAGAAGGTACACATGCCGGGATACTGGAAGAGAAATGGAAAATACAGGCTGATGATGGTTCTGAGGAACGACATCTACAGCCTAAAGGATGGAGTGATGAAACTACCGAAAGGATTAAGGATGCCCTTCAAGGGAAAGCCGAGATGGGTTGGCAAACAGGGAAGAGCTGAGATCATATATGATGATGTAGATGGGAA
>CAZRDQ010000045.1:0-10758 GCA_964598945.1 uncultured Candidatus Bathyarchaeia archaeon | reverse complement strand
TGGATTCTGGAAAACGGTTGGCGACAAGCCTTAATCCAAGTCAAGAAGAAGATCAAATTGGTGGTTGTGATATGAGCTGCTGGAGATGGTTTGGCGGGGTTCTGAAAGAAGCTGGTGTAGAAGTCACTCCTGCAAACAAAGAGAAGATAGACAATGTGATTCACGAATTCGTTGGCAAGACCTCAAAGTACGGGCATTGCTCAGCCGACTGGAAGAAGGCTGGCAAGTTCAAGACCGACGAAAAAGAACGAAAGAAACTAGTTCAGGCCTTAAAGAAGATCTAGAATCGCTGTGCAGAGGCCGACTAGAGTGGGAATGGCTGACACAGCCTATGCCAAACGTTGCCGATTTTGCGGGAAAGTCCAGCAACTTGTTCTCTACAAAGGCTTCGCGCTTCTACTCCACTGAATTCAGGGAGTTCTTTATCTCCCGCCACTAGAAAGTATGGATTAGTACATGCAAGGGGTTTCCACATGCCACAGATAAGAATCGGGAAGAAGGCCCCAGACTTCACTCTACCAGATACAGGCCTAAAACCCCGAAGCCTGAAGGACTTCGACACAAAGCTTGTGCTGGCCTTCTATCCAGGAGCATTCACAAGCGTCTGCACAAAAGAGATGTGTACCTTCAGAGATTCACTCACAAGACTGAACGAACTGAAGGCCCAGGTCATCGGAATAAGCGTGAACGACCCATTCTCGAACAAAGCCTTCGCAGAAGCAAACGGTCTCAGCTTTCCCCTTCTCAGCGACTACAACCGTAAGGTTGTGAAACTCTACGGCGTAGGGGCAAGAGACTTTGCTGGCCTTAAAGGTTACACAGCTGCCAAACGCTCTATCTTCATTCTTGACAGTGGGGGCACTATTTGTCACAAGTGGATATCAGAAGATCCACGTGTAGAACCGAACTACCAGGAGATAGAAAGAATCCTAGCCAAGACACAGTAAGACACGTAGGCCTTCTCCGAGATATAACCCGACTTCAGGCTGACTAGCGAGACAGCTAGCGTGCGCTTTGATCCCCTGACTACTTAGGTTTCTTCTTGTGGGCTTCTTTGACGTAGTTTATCAGTCCGCCTTGAAGCAGCATATCTCTTTCTCTTCCGGAGAATACGTTGAGACATTCAATCTTCTCCCCATCCAGCTCAATTCGTATATTCCTGGATTTGCTGGCAATCTGTTCTCTGGCTTTAGCGATCTTAATGTGGTCTCCTGCATTCAGCCTCCCGTAGTCCACTGGATTTGCAAAGACCAAGGGTATCACTCCGAAGTTGATCAGGTTCGACCTGTGTATCCTCGCAAAGCTCTTGGCGATCTTGGCCCTGACCCCAAGGTATCTGCACACCAATGCGGCATGCTCCCTACTTGACCCCTGGCCGTAGTTCTCGCCTCCAACTATGAATCCGCCTCCAGCTTCCTTCGCCCTCCTGACGAAGGTCGGGTCTACATTCTCGAAGGTGAACTCGCTTATTGCAGGGATATTGCTCCTCAGAGGCAAGATCTTGCTCCCTGCAGGCAGTATATGGTCAGTGCTGACATTATCTCCAAGCTTAAGCAGGATCTTGCCTGAGAGTTCATCCTCCAACGAACCAAGCGTTGGAAACGGCTTGATGTTGGGTCCCCTGAGTATCTGAACCTCTCCTGTATGACTTAGGGGTGGGATTATCGACTCCTCATTGATGATGTACTTCCTGGGCTCTGCTATCTTCGAGTACTCGCCTAGTGTTCTCGGATCTGTTATCGCTCCGTTTATCGCAGCAGCGACAGCCACCTCGGGACTGCAGAGGTAAACCTGATCGTCCTTTGTTCCACTTCTGCCGGGAAAGTTTCTTGGAAAAGTTCTCAGCGAGACCACCCCGGTGGCAGGGGCCTGACCGATGCCTATGCAACCAAGACACCCTGACTGATGAATGCGCGCACCCGCGTGTATCAGCTGAGTCAGAGCGCTCGCCGCAGCCAAGTTCTCCAGGATCTGTCTGCTTCCAGGGTTGATCTCGAGGCTAACATCTTCATCGACCCTTCTGCCTTCAAGAGACTTTGCAGCAACTGTAAGATCCCTGAAGGAGGAGTTTGTGCACGAGCCTATGATCACCTGGGCTACCTTGACTCCTTCAACTTCTTTCACCATCTTGACATTGTCCGGCGATGATGGGCAAGCTATCAAGGGTTCCAGCTCGCCCAGGTTCAACTCTGCTTGTTCATCATACTCGACATCAGGATCAGGCTTGATCTCTTGCCAGACTTGGTCTCTGCCTTGAGCCTCAAGAAACTTCCTGGTCATATCATCTGATGGAAAGACCGTTGAGGTTGCACCAAGCTCGGCGCCCATGTTAGCTATCGTCGCTCTCTCAGGGACTTCCAGTGTCTCAACACCAGGGCCATAGTACTCGATGACCTTCCCTAGGCCACCCTTGACGGAGTACCTTCTGAGCATCTCAAGGATTATGTCTCTCGCTGAAACCCATGGCTTGAGTCGCCCCGTCAGTCTTACTCCAAAGATCCTTGGTGCTTTCAGGTAGAAGGATTCACCAGCCATGGCCATAGCCACATCCAACCCGCCCGCACCTATGGCTAGCATTCCGCATCCTCCAGCCGTTGGCGTGTGGCTGTCGGCACCCAGAAGCGTCTTGCCAGGGACTGCAAACCGCTCCAGATGAATATGATGCGAGATCCCGTTGCCCGGTTTAGAGAAGTAGACACCAAACTTCTTGGCCGCGGTCTGAAGGAACAGGTGATCATCCATGTTCTTGAAGTCTGTCTGCAGAAGGTTGTGGTCGACGTAGCTCACTGAAAGCTCAGTCTTCACCCTCGGAATGCCGAGAGCCTCAAACTCTAGGTAAGCGAGAGTTCCTGTCGCGTCTTGCGTCAGCGTCTGATCTATCTCTATCGCTATCTCTTCATCAGCCTCAAGTCGACCTTCGAGCAAGTGCTGCTCGATGATCTTCTGAGCCACACTCTTCCCCATCGGCTTTCAATCCTGCAGATTGTGATACACAGTCTCATTCCTGACTAGTTGAATGATGAAGCGTAGGCGCAGAATGTTGATTTCATTACTACAGTGGAATTTGTAGGCGCCTATCTGTCCTGCGGAGCGATAAAAGAATTGCTTCACAAGAACGAAAGGCGATCAAAGGATCGTTCCTCGACATGTCTTCTAAGTTTATATAGAACAAAATAGAAGATCGCATGAAGTTATTCCTGCGGACTTTTCGCAACAGTTCTGGAGCTCTCCTCATGACTGAGAATGAATCAGTGATAAAGTACGGAGGCTTTCATCCAGGCTATGCCGAGGAGATAGAGTACTTTAAAGAATGCAAGGTGTACGGTGTACAGGTAGAGTCTACCCTGCAGTGTACTCAAGGTTGTCTGTACTGTTACGCCTCATCGAGACACTCCTGCGAAGGAACTCTCAAGAGATTCTATCATAGCGGTCATGAACTCTGCAGCCAAGATGGAAGTAAGGGCACTGGATTGGTTGGGGGGAGATCCTCTCCTTAGAAATGACTGGTATGACCTGATGAAGTATGCTGCCGAGAGAGGCCTTAAGAACAATATCTGGACCAGCGGCATACCACTTGCGAATATAGAAGTGGCAAGAAAGGTCGTCGAGGTCTCTGAAGGTGGCTTCGTCTCAGTACATCTTGACACTCTAAACGAGACGATCTACAAGAAACTACACGATGGCGATCCTAAACAGAAGATCACAGCCATCCTGAAAGGTGTTGACAACCTTCAAGCTCTGGGGAAGAAGCCGGAGAACATGATCAACTGCATAACCTTCACAAAGCTCGTGGCCGGAGAAGATGTCAAGAGGACGGTGAGATACTTCTTCGAGAACAAAGGCATAAGGACCTGCCTCACTCAAATGTGTGAATGCGGCCTGGCCTTAGAGCACCCCGATTGGATGCCCACTATTCAGCAGATTAAGGAGGCCTGCGAGTCAAGAGATGTGAGCAACTATCCCAAGTCAGGGCGCTCCATAAGCACGATGGATGTCAACAAGTTCTATTGCGGCGGGATCGTATGCGTGACGGTTGATGGCGACGTGACTCCTTGCTCCGTTATTAGGAAGAGTTTCAGCAACATCCACAAGACTCCATTGGAGAAGATCATTGAAGAGCACAGGGACGAACTGCTCTTGACTCACTTGCGAGATCCCAAGAATCTTCCGGGACACTGTGCCAGTTGTGAGCACAACTCAGTATGCTGGGGATGTCGAGCCACAGCATACTATGAGCATGGAAACCTGTTTGCAGAAGATCCAAAGTGCTGGATTAATCCTAAGAATTCATGACATTGCGCGAGACTACAAGCTTCGAGGAGGGAACGCTTCAATCTTGGATATTACTAAGGGAAAACGTCTAGACTTCACAATCGCCGATGTCAACGAGATCTATGAGGGACCCGTAGGCGTACTGTGGGAGATGCTGATGGGCGAGCAGATCCACGTGGGTGGAGCAGAAGAGACGGAGATCCTTGCGAGAAAAGCGGGAATCAACAAGGACACTGCAGTACTGGATGTTTGCAGCGCCCTGGGCGGTCCGGCAAGGCATCTTGCGGGAAAGTACGGATGCAAGGTAACAGGACTGGACGCCACAAAGAAGATGGTAGATGAAGCCTTAAGACGGACAGAAAAGGCAGGCCTGACACACCTAGTCACGCACAAGCTGGGCAATGCACTCGACATGCCGTTCAAAGCAGGAACATTCGATCTCGTGTGGGGTCAGGATGCGTGGTGCTACGTAACGGACAAGAATCGACTGATCAGTGAAGCCTCAAGAGTCCTGAAACCCTCAGGAGTCATAGCCTTCACAGACTGGATCCAGACAGGGAACATGACAAATGGAGAGTGGGAGGCCCTTAACAGCTTCATGGCCTTCCCATACATGGAGACACTGGACGGATACGAACACATGCTTAGACATACCGGCTTCAGGATACTTGAGAAAGAGGATTTGAGCGAAGACTTCGCCAAGCACTGTCACCTGTACCAGAGCATGCTCAGGAACCAGCTGAAAAAAAGAATCGTCAAAGAATACGGGTCAGAGATGTTCCAAGCAGCTGATGAAGGCCTCGCAAGATGGGTCAGGGCTGCTGATGAAGGCAAGGTTGGGCGTGGAAGGCTGATAGGAAGGAAAGCCTGAGGATTGAAAGAGGAAAGGAGAGCTCGATAACTAGCTCTTCTTTGCGATAAGGGACAGCGCTAGGATCACTATCGCAGCAATCAGGGGTGGCGAGTATCTCAACCACTCACCAGAAGCCAGGTTAATCGCAACAACGCCGACGATGATTATCATCAGGGACCACCAGTATCCGATCTTTGAGGCTGTTATCCTTCTGCGTAGAGTACCTCTGAACCTCTCAGCCATGCCGATGAGTCCGAAGGGAATCACCAAGATGTTGTAAGAGGCTGTGGACCAGTGGGTTGGTTCCCAAGGCGGCTCCGGAGGCAGATTCGCCTCCATCAGTTGCGGTGCAAACACCCTCATCGCGAAGTAGATGAAGGTCACGTGCATCAGGAACAGGAAGGCGAAGGTTAGCAGGTGCTTCTTCAACCATCTCCTCCACCTGTGCTGGAAGAAGAGCAGCTCCTTTTTTCTTCCTCTCTCAGCCACCAGAAGCAGCAATGTGACCGCAAGGAGCACGATGGCAATATAGGTGCTCTCTATTCCTGATATGATCCCCCTCTCTGTCGGGATTATCATGAATGCCGAGACCGCTGCAAGAAGATCTGATGACATCTTCTTGCCCTTGTAGGCGACGCCTATAGTGATCAGGATGAGAGGGTAGGCGAAGTTGTGCGCCCATCTCGGATCGAAAAGGAAGAATATGTACCACTGGAATATCCAGAAGTAGAGCCAGAACAGTCCGGTCAGGATCAGGCCGGAACCGATATCCATGAAGCGGGGCTTCATCTTTCCAAGGAAGGAACTTGGTGAGTTCAAGAGGCCGCTGAGAATATCGTAATGGGTTTCTTCATCTGCGTGGATGTCCTGAAGGAGCTTCTTAATTCTCGGCTCACCCTCCTTCTCTGCAACCTTGATGTACTCTTTGAGGCGTCTCATCGCCTCAGCCTCCACTTCTATGTCACGCCTGACCAAGTCCTCGAAGGTCTTGTCAACATGCCTTACAGGTTTGGGGACGACTGTAGGCATCCCGCCGAGCTGTGCTACTTCTCTGGAACACCATTCGATGTGGGCCATCTCGTCCATCGAGAAGTCTTCCATCAGATCGACTGTTGCGGGATCCTCGGACAGGTAGGCATGTTGCTGGTACTCTGTCACGGCAGCTATCTCTACTGCTACGAGGTCATTAAGAATCTCGATGAGTCTCTCTTCTTTCATCTTCCTGTGTCCTCTCAGAAGTAGTCGTAGCTATCCGAGATCTGTTCTCGGAATATATTTAATTGTGTTCATTCACGGCCGGCTAGGACATCGTCGATCATTGGGAACGCGGGACTAGGACCGATCGAGGTGATTCTGCCTGTAGGACACACGACATAGCAGTCGTTACACAGAGCGCATAAAGCTGATTTCTCCGGGAAGAGCGCGATCTGTCTCTTTGTCCCTCTTCCGATGAATCCGATAGCGGCGTCCCAGGTTGCATTGATGCAGCGGCGCACACAAAGTCCGCATAGAATACATTTCGTCGCTTTGGTCTGAACCTTTGAGCGGAATCTTGAGAGATCTGCCTTGTACTCGCTGGATAGTTCCAGCATCTTGCCAGTGATATCGTCTCCTGCACTAACCGCGGCCAACTCGACTATTGTCCTTCTCATCTTATCGATCTTTGGAGATCTTGTCTTCACCTTCAGCCCGGCCTCTGCGGGGTAGCAGCATGCGGCCACTATGCTGGTCTTTCCTTTCTTCTCGATCTCCACGCTGCAGATGCGGCAGGCACCGTAAGGCTCCAGTTCCTCGTGATGGCATAGGGTTGGTATTTCTATATCTAACTTCTTGGCAGCCTCTAGGATAGTCATTCCTTCCTTTGCTTCAACCTCTCTGTCATCAATCCTTAGGGTGAACGTCTTAATCATTCTGGCCTCCTCTCTTCCGTGTCGGTTTCATCCCTTTTGATGAAGTCGAAGGGGTTGATCCAACGGGAGTTGTCAAAGCTCTATCTGCTTTTGTTGGGCAACGTTTCTCCTTCAGATGTTGTTCCCACTCATCTCTGAAGTATTTCAGGGATGTGAGAACTGGGTTGGTTGCATATTTGCCCAAAGCGCAGAGTGAGGCTTCCTCCATGGTCTCAGCTATGTCTCCAATCATATGCACATCTTCGTCTTTCCCTCTTCCTTTGCAGATATCATCCAGCGTCTTGGATAGCACCCTCAATCCTTCACGGCAAGGGATGCATTTTCCACAGGATTCCTCAAGAAGGAAATCTACGAAATACTTGGCTGCATCTACCATGCATGTATCTTCATCCATAACTACCATAGAGCCCATCATAGAACCAATCTTGGTTAGTTCGTCAAAGTCTACTGAAAGGTCAAGATGCTCCTTGGAGATGAAACCTCCCGAGGGCCCTCCGATCTGCATGGCTTTGAAGCTCTTTCCACTTTTGATGCCCCCACCTACCTTGTAGATGAGGTCTCTGAGAGTCATCCCCATGGGCACTTCCACTAGACCTGTATTGTTGACATTCCCAGAAAGAGAGAAGATCGCGGTTCCGCTGCTTCCTCTAGTTCCTATGCTTCTGAACCACTTCGCACCCCTTAAGATTATGAGTGGGACGGTGGCCAGTGTCTTGACGTTATTCAGGCATGTGGGTTTACCCCGGATGCCCTTAACCGCTGTATGAACGTATTTCGGTCTAGGTTCACCAAGCTTTCCCTCAATAGCTGTCATGAGAGCGCTGGATTCTCCTGAAACGTAGGCTCCAGCACTCTTGTGAACCTTGACACTGAAGTTGAAGCCTGAGCCGATGATGTTTTCGCCGAGCAAACCATACTCTTGGGCCTGATTTATGGCCGCGGTAATATTCTCCACAGCCCTGGGATACTCTTCTCTCACGTAAACATAGCCTGCATGGGCTGAGATCGTGTAGGCGCCAATTATGAGGCCCTCAAGAACACTGTGAGGGTTATCTTCAATCAACGCCCTATCAATAAAGGCTCCTGGATCCCCCTCAGCACAGTTAGCAATGATATATTTCGGTTCTCCTTGGGCGCTCCGCGTAGTTGCCCATTTTGACCATGTTGGAAAACCTCCCCCACCCATCCCCCGCAGATTTGCGTCTCTAACCTCTTCGATCACTTGTTCAGGCGTCATATCTAAGAGAGCCTTTGGGAGGGCGCCGTATCCTCCTAGCCCAATATAGTCTTCGATTTTCTTAGGGTCTATTCTCGCGTTGTTTTCAAAGAGTAGCCTAAGCTGGTATTTGTAGGATGGTATATCCTCGAGCTTTCGCGCTCTCTTGCCAGTGGCTGGGTCTTTATAGAGTAATCGTGCAACAACCTTCTTCTTGCGCACAGTCTCAGAGACGATCTCCGGAACATCTTCAGGCTTGACTTTGAAGTAGCAAATTTCATCAGGATATATTGTAACGGTTGGTCCTTGCTCACAGAAGCCTCTGCATCCGGTTTCCTTAATCTCCGCTTTGTCCGTTAGACCTTGCTTCCTCAATTCAGCTTTGAACGCTTCCACAACCGGCACAGCACCGAGTGCGATGCCACATGTGCTGACACTGACTGCGATTATGGGTTTTTTCGGATACTTCTTGGCGCTGATTCTTCGACGAAGTCTTTCAATGTCTTCGGGCGAGCTTATGCGGTCAATGTTTCCTATGGCCTGTCACCTATCTATACTTGGATAGTATTGCTTTCACTTCGGTTGGCTTCAGGTCGACGTAGTATTCGCCGTCCACAGTCATGACCGGGCCTGGAGCGCAGCAGCCTAAACATTTGGCCGTCTCAAGACTGAACCTGCCGTCTGAGGTGATTTCATCTTTATCTATGTTGAGGGACTTCTGTACTCGATCAAGAATCTGCTCCGCACCCCGAACCTTACACGATGTTCCCATGCACACCCTGATCAGGTGCTTGCCCCGCGGAGCCAGCGAGAAGGCCTTGTAGAACGTGGCGATCTGGTAAACCTGGCTTTGAGGGGCATCAAGCTGCTTGCTCACTTCTAGCAGCATGTCCTTCGGGAGCCACCCAAAGCTCTTCTGAAGTCTAAGAAGGACTTGAATCAGCATGCTCTTATCATGCCGGAACTCCTCCACGACCTTGTCTACTATTGCGGCAACGCCAATGAGCCTCGCTGGTTTCTTCTCGGCGACAACCTGTCTCTTCATG
Source organism: uncultured Candidatus Bathyarchaeia archaeon (assembly GCA_964598945.1). GTDB lineage: Archaea > Thermoproteota > Bathyarchaeia > 40CM-2-53-6 > RBG-13-38-9 > JAGTQV01. Next base: position 1,461 of record CAZRDQ010000045.1, on the reverse strand, counting down.
TCCTTGCTCAACTTCTTCAAACCAACAATTCGGGCGCTTTCTTCAGAGATCCTGACCTTGTAACGGCATCTCGGGCAGGTGGCATAGAACCTGTTCTCGCCGTGGTAGTCCCACTTGTAGGTGCAGTGCTGGCAGAGCAGCTCAACCATAATAAATTACTACCTACCTACCCACAAAGCAAGCAGGCGCATATTTGAGTCTTTGTCTGCGACATCCCACAACAAAGATCAATAGGTCACTGAGACCTGCCCCTACGGGCCACGGCATATGCAATTCTTTATGCCACCATACACCACTTTCTCATGATAGCGTGATGATACTTGTCCAAGAGGGTTCTGTCTAGTCTTCAGTTGATGTGACATGTCGGCGACTAAGACTGTTCAGCAACGGTATCAGTCTGATGAAACTTCACAAGCGTTGCTTGAGCAGTTTCGCTTGATGGTGAATGACTGCATCAGGATCGGCTTGTCTGAGGATGTCTCCAGTCTTAAGGCCCTCAGCTTGAGATGCTACAAGCAACTTCCAAGATATGATGTTCTATCCTACTACAAGCTATGTGCGATCAGTCGCGCCTCTGGAATATTGAAGAACTACAAGAAGGCTAAACGCAGAATCAAGCGTGCAAGAGTTCCTTATGTCTGGAAGCCTCAGCTTACAACTTGCTACGGCTTCAAGATCAAGGATGGTTGCCTGCTGTTGCCTTCTAAGTTTCATGAACGGATCAGAATTCCTATGAACCGCCATACTCTTGAGGTTCTATCAGATCCTAGCTTGACTGTTCGATCAGTGACCCTAACTGCAAATACGCTGGGACTGACGATTTCCAGAGACCCCATTACGATAAGGCCAATCGGGTTAGTGGGTTTAGATAGTAACCTCAGCAATATCACTTTGGCAGATTCCAAAGGTTCAATTGAAAAGCATGATCTTGAGAGGGCTACAGTTCTCAAATCGCGGTATCGTAAGGTCAAGTCTCGTTTCAAACGCAATGATGTTCGGGTTAGGAAACGGATTTACAGAAAGTACGGTCAGAAACAAAGGCTCAAGATTCAGCATTTGCTTCACAATATTTCGAAGCATGTTGTTGAGGATGCGAAGGCGAAGCAGTACGGTATCGTGATGGAAGATCTCACACACATTCGCAAACTCTACCGCAAGGGCAATTGGCAGGCCAGAGAGTATCGGGCGAGAATGAACGGCTGGAGCTTCCGTGAACTCCAGCGTCAGATAGAGTACAAAGCCCTATGGGAGGGTATCCCCGTCTATCATGTTAACGCTAGAGGGACAAGCTCGACCTGCGCGACATGTGGGTGCAGTTCTCGCCCGAATGCGCAGCGAACTCTCCAATGCCCAAACGGGCATGTGTCAGATAGGGATGTAAATGCTGCCAAGAATATTTTGAAAAGAGGCATGAGGTTCGTGCCATTCGCGCATCCAGTTGAAGCGATGGTGCAGGAACGG
>CAZRDQ010000044.1:0-11911 GCA_964598945.1 uncultured Candidatus Bathyarchaeia archaeon | reverse complement strand
AACCTGTATACATCCTCATGCTAAATCCATGAATATTGCAAGAGGCTGGCGCGCTTGGCTTCAGTCATCGGGCTGCTTCTCACCTTCAGGCATCTTCAGTTGAGGACCATAATGGAACACCTACCAATAGAAGATCTCTGCATACCGTAAGCTATTTACCGTAAAGGCATCAGACCTGTCCGGCTTGAAGCCTTACTATCGCATCCTCCTTTAGATAGGGGACTAGATCGTAAACGTCCCTGCGCAGACAGAAAGCCACATCCTGCTTGTATCCGATGCTTTCAAGATAGGTTGCGTGAGAACTCAGCATCAAGACCTCTTGGAAGCAATCCTCAGCGCTCTTCCAGGCGAGCCTGGCTGCCATAGCGGCATCATTCAACTGTAAATCTTCATCAGCCATGCTGGAGACCAACAGTCCAGCACAGAGGAAGTCCTCAAGAAAGATATTGCCCGATCTGCTAGCCAAAACTATGGAAATACCCTTCTCCTCTTCAGAGAGACCTGAAGCTGCAGCTGAGACTGCCCCCGCATTTATGAATGAAACTACAAGGAGCCACCGTGCTCCTGCTGACGATTCCAATGCGGCGGTGCCATTTGTCGTCGTTATGGCTATGGTCTTCCCCGTGAGGTTCGCGTTCTTGAGTTCCGTGGGAGAGTTTCCCAAGTGGAAGCCCTTCGGCTTAACTCCCTTCCTCTCTCCTGCCAGAATCAGTCTTCTGTTCTTCTTGCCAAGCCTTCTGGCTTCGGCCAGAGTCCTCACTGGAATGAATGCATCAGCCCCACAGGCCAGACCCACAACCACTACTGAGCTGAATCTGAGTACATCAACAACTACAACGACATCTCCACGAATCCCTGCCTCTCGACCGCTCTGAGGGTCTATCTCGACTCTGATCAGGACGAGTACCTTCTGCAGAGTTCAAGATCAAAGGGAAGTTTGCGAAGTGTTCCGGTATTGCTGAGGCGCCGTCACTTTGTGAGGGACTTCTTCCAGACCTCAGTTGGAACTGAGTATTCTCTCTCGACCTTGGCTCGATGAAGGGTGTTAAACGAGCAGAAGGGTCTTATTGTTCCGTCGGGGAGACCGTAGTGTATGACACATCTCTCAAGTCTCTGCAGGTCGAAGTTGTATGGATCCATGAAGTGCATGCAGCCGATCATCACAACTCTTCTCATGAACCTGCCGAGTGCGTCATAGCTTCCAGTCTTCAGGACCGGCCACAGAACCTCCCTGATGAATGAAGCCTTGACATGCCGTATCGCTCCCAGAACCCGTATCTCGGCACGAATCCTTCGGCCCTCAACCAGATCATGGTACACGTCATCCATTGTCTTGATGAACTTGTCGACGTTAGCGAGTTTAGTTATTGGAACCCAACCTTCGTTCCCTTTGACTATGAACGTTGCCACGCCACACCAGGGCATAGTGCTGAATAGTGCATAGTCTTTGGATTTCATCTTGCCCACGGCCTTGGCTATCGGGATCACTGAAGTCACTGGGAAGAAATCTCTGATCTTGATCAAGCCCGAGGTCTGTTCCTGTATGAGTTCCATGAAGTCTGTCGTGTTTATTCTCATGGCCTCTCTGGCTTGTGTGTCTATCCTGCCTGTGATAGACACTGGTTGAACATTGACACACCTGATGATGTCTGAGTTCTGCAGTGCAAATTGGACTATCTCACCCAGCTGATGATCGTTCACCCCTTTTACCAGAGTGACCACGAGTACCATGCTCTCGAATCCAAGCTTCCTAGCGTTGTCAATCACACTCATCTTTATGTCCAAGAGTGGGAGGCCGCGTGTCTTCTCGTAGATACTGTTTTCAAGTCCGTCGAATTGGAGATAGATGGTATCCATTCCGGCATCAATCAATTGCCGGAAGAAGCCCAGATCTTTGGCTAACCTGACTCCGTTCGTGTTGACCTCAACGTGCCTGAAACCTTGGTCTTTGGCAGACTTGACCAAGAGCGGAAGATCCTCTCTCACTGTTGGCTCCCCACCACTGAACTGTAGTGCAGGAGCCGGAACCGGTCTGTTAGACCTTAGGTTCTCTATTATCTTGACGATGTCGCTTCTGGAAGGCTCATAGACATATCCTGCGGTTGCAGCATTCGCAAAGCAGACAGGACACTTTAGGTTGCATCTATTCGTCACATCGATTATCGCAAGTACTGTGTGTGACTTGTGATTCGGACATATTCCACAGTCGAATGGGCAGCCCTGCAGGGTCTCAGTCCTCGGGTTCTCTAGGGGTCTGCCCTCATGGCAGTATCTCTCTGCCCATTCGTATAGTTTGGGATTTGAGAAGGTGTACGTATCGACGAACCGCCCATGAACATCGCAGGTCTTGGAGATCTTGACCTTATCGTCGTCGTCAACAAAGATCTCTGCATCAAGCACCTTCATGCATTCTGGGCAGATGCTCTTGGTGCGCCTCAGTAGACGCTGCAGACAGTATCACCACAGCCTTCAGGCTCTCTCATTCGCAACGACACGACATGATAATAAGGTTTCTTGAGAACCCATTAGATTGACGAAAGATTAAGGTTGCTCTCAGTGACCTTCGAAACGGTCTCCAGCGGACCAGAGATCCTCTGAATTCATAAATGTTTTAAAACCTCTGCCGGCATAGTTAACTTTTCTTCATGCGTTTGATCCGCTACACCTTACTATGAGTGTATTGGATCCGGGGAATGCGTGAGCTAGCTACCAACATGTGTCAGTGATAAGAAGATAATGACGAATAAGGAGTTGAGGTTAGCTGATTGGATAGCGTTCTCAAAAGAAGAAGGTGGATCGTTCGCAGAAAGCTTGACGGCTGGAGATCGATTCAAGTCGCTACGGCACTGCGAATAGATGAGAGGACTGTCTACCGTTGGTGGAGCGTCTACCGGAAATATGGGTGGGAGAGGTTGACGGTCAGATCCAGAGCTCCCCACAACCATTACCGGACACCTCAAGAGACTGTGAACTTCATCCTTGAACTGAGACGCAGGAAGCATTGGGGACCGAACAAGATAGAAGGCTATCTACGTAACTACAGACCTCGAGGAATAGTGCCTGTAAGTCATAGGACCATCTACAGGATTCTGGTCCAAGCCGGAATCAACAATCCCATAGCCAAACCGAGAAAGTTCTGGGGCAGAAACAGGTTCGAGAGACCTTTCAGCAACGACTTATGGCAATCAGACTTCAAAATGACCGATAATGATGAATGGATGATAAGCTTCCTGGACGACCACAGCCGATTCGTCCCAGGAAGCGAGATCCACCACAACCCAACAGGCGAACACGCCATTCACCTTCTGGAAGACTGCATCCACCACTACGGCAAACCAGACCAGATACTGACTGACCAGGGAACACAGTTCCACCCAGCCAGAGGAGAACTATCAGCATTCACAGAGTTCTGCAATGGAAACGGTATACAACACATCAAAGCAAGCGTGAGGAGGCCATCAACAATCGGAAAGATCGAAGCCTTCCACAAAGCCTACGACTGCGAAGCTTGGATGTTTCCAACACATAACAGCTTCGTGAACTACTGGAACTATGAAAGGCCACATCAAGGAATAGGATATCTCTATCCAGCAGACATATACTTCAGAGACATAAACAGACTGACAGATGTAAGTAGCTAGAACAGATCCGGGGAATGCGCTCATGCTTCTTGATACCCTAAAGACACTGAAGCTCGGGATGAGTAACCCAGTCTCAAGAGTCATAGTGAGGCTGGGCGACAGACACGAACCCGGAGAACAATCCAAACTGAACCTGGCGTTAAGGAATTTTGCATGCGATGAGCCGATGGGAGGGTTCACAGATCGAGCCTACTCCCTCCTCGTCAAGGCAGTACTCGGGGTTGGCTGTCAGGCTTTCGGAACCGACATAGAGTCAATAAAAGACTACTTGAGGGAACCAATGGTCAGAAGAGCGGTGTCAATGGTTCTCAGCAGCATTGGGCTTTATGGCGTCACACGCCCCCAACTTCTGAAAGCACCCTTTCTAGTTGTCTGGAACTTCACCAACGCCTGCAACCTTCGATGCAAGCACTGCTACCAGAATGCTGGAGAGAGGTTAGCAAATGAACTATCTACAAAAGAGAAGATTGCTGTGGTCAATGAGCTGGCTGACGCTGGTGTTGTGGCGATAGCGTTCTCTGGTGGGGAGCCTCTAGCAAGTCCTGAATTCTTTGACATAGCAAAGATGGTTAGAGACAAAGGCTTGTACGTTGCTCTAGCTACAAATGGCACGATGATAACGAAGGATACGGCCAGGACACTCAGGAAGATAGATGTCTGCTACGTGGAGGTGAGTCTGGACGCTGCCTCACCTGAATTGCACGATTCATTTAGAGGGATATCGGGTTCATATGCCCGCTCACTTGAGGGCATAAGACACTGTGTTGAGGAGGGCATTTTCACATCCATAGCCACTACCGTGACCAGACATAATGTCAAGGAAGTTCGCGACCTGATTGAGCTTGGCCGTAGGATGAAGGTCAGCCGCTTCATTCACTTCAACTTCATTCCAACAGGTCGTGGTCGCGAGATTACTGGGCTTGACATTTCACCCGAAGAGAGAGAGGAACTGCTCAAGATCCTCTATGAGGAGTCGAAGATTCCTGGAATCGAGGTGCTCTCTACAGCACCGCAGTTTGGAAGGATGGTTGTTGAGCAGTCTATGGGCAAATCAGCAGCGCCTACACATTTCTATATCGGGGAAAGTGGGAAGTGGGGGTTGAAGTCTCTGGCTCAGTTCATAGGTGGCTGTGGTGCAGGAAGACTCTATTGCGCAATTCAGCCTGATGGCCTGGTCACGCCTTGCGTTTTCATGCCCAGCCTCGTTGTGGGCAACCTGAGGACTACAAGGTTCAAAACAATATGGAGAGAGAATAGGATCCTCAGGGAGCTGAGGAATAAGGATCTCTTGAAGCCAGGCTGTGGGACCTGTGAGGACAGGTATGTGTGCGGCGGATGCAGGGCTCGTTCACTTGCCTACCTATCTGATCACTTGGCGCCTGACGTTGGGTGTATCAAGAACCTTGCTCATTGGGAGAGATTAAACAGTGAAGTCGCCCTAGCCGCGTAGAGAAGGAGGCTTGTTAAGGATCTACGTTTTGTCGTAGTAGATGAGTTCCTTTTCCTCCAGTGTCTTCTGTAGCTTGGCTACAGCCTCGTGAACCTCGTTCTCCTTCTTGGCGCCTGTGCATACGAGCTTCCCACTGGCGAAGAGAAGAATGACTACTTTAGGTTCATCCATTCTGTAGATCAGGCCGGGAAACTGCTCGGGCTCATACATGGTCCTCTTGAGCGAGTAGGTCGACTTCTCAAGGTCGATGTATCCACCGAGGCCTGCTGAGGCTACTATGTTCTGTATCTGGATCTCGGGCTTGCCCACTATTACTATACCGTTACGCTTAAGCTCCTCAATGACTTTCATTACGGCTTTCTTGGCTTGGTGCTCAGACTTGGCGCCTGTGCAGACCATTTTTCCAGAACTGAAGACAAGGGTTGCGGTCTTGGGTTTCTTGAGACGGTAGACCAGGCCGGGAAACTGTTCCGGCCTATACTCAACTCCAGGAAAGATCCGCGCAATTGCGTTCAGATCGATGTTCTGCTTGAGGGTGGCTGAAGCGACGACGTTCTCGATGTTTATGAAAGTCCTCTTTTCAGCCAAACAATGCAGCCTCTAAAGCACGTGTAAAACCGAACCTCACTATATAAATCCACTTGAGAGATGAATCTGACAAGAACTGTTTACAGCCCCTCAAGCTGGCTCGGCAGCCTCACTAAGAGACTCTTCTTTTACTATACCTTACTTCCGAGGTGTCCTCGGACATCTTTTTCTTTTTCGATTTCGCACCATAGGCCTCGTAAGAGATCAACAGGATTATCAGGAAGACGATGAGTGCTGTTCCCGCAGGCTCACGCAATCTCATCACCACAATACCGATGTAAGGGATCCTTGCAGCGAACGTGCCTACTACGTAGTCTTCTGGGACGGTCCAGTCGTCTGTGTACCTGTTGAAGTCACCTTTAGTCTTGAAGTAGACCGCTTCGCCACTGTTGACCTTCTGGACAACCCTGTGAACCACGAGTGTGTCATATTCTCGTGGGCTGTGGAAGACTATTATTGTTCCGACACTTGTCTTCTCAACAGGCGTACCCTTGATGAAGATGATGTCGCCGACGTTAAGTGTCGGAACCATGCTTCCAGAAACAACAACCAAGACCGGGTGTTCTGTTGCTAGCGTGAACCGCAGTGCCGCCCAGCCGCCGTACGAGATCGAGATTACTAGGACTGCCAGCATGATGAGTTTTGCAACCTCGTTATGCCTCACAGACCTCAAGCGTTCCGCAAATCCACTTGATTCATTCAATCCAGATATCGCCTCAGACTCGTCAGGGACCGGTTCAGACCTCGCTCTTAGAGTTTCCTGCGAGTTTTCGCAGGAATTCCTGTGATACCTTCTCCCCAGCGGCCAGGAATAAGTTTCCCTCCTCTGTGATCTTGTAGATGCGTCGGCCTCTTCCGTTCTCTGCCTCCCACACGCCCTCCAGATACCTCTTGCTCTCAAGACTGTGAAGGAGAGGGTACAGTGTTCCGGCGCTCAGGTACACTTTGAATCTTTCTCGTATCTCGATGTTGATCTCGTATCCCCATCTGGGCTTCGCCTTGAGAAGCCATAGTACTATCCAATCCAGGTGGCTCTTGACCAGACGCTCTCTCAGAGGCTTTTCCAGATCATCACTCAAGGACACTGTACCTCAGAGGCAAAGTACTCTCTTACGATCAGTCTCTACTTAAATTGATTTAGCTATGGATCAATTGCTAGAATCTTAGATCAGTTCGTAGGCCACTCGGTAGATTAAGCTTAAGATTGTTTATGCGGCGAGGAGAGCTCGCCTCGCCGTCCCGCTCACCGGTTAAGAGACCTTACGGAGTCAGTATGACCTTTGAGGCCTCGCCTTTCAGAAGGAGTTGGAACCCCTCTTCAGCCTTCTCCAGAGGAAACTGGTGTGTCACAACCGATTTGAGGTCTACCAATCCTCTGGTGACAAGTCTTTGGACTCTGTCCCAGGTACTGTACATATATCTGCCGGTTAGTCCCAGTACATCTATCTCCTTGTAGACGATGTAGGTCGTCGTGTCAAGCGTCGGGTTATCTGGTGAGGCCCCGAAAAGCACAACCCTGCCCGCTTTTGCCACCATCTCCAAAGACTGTCTTATCGTATCTCCTGCGCCCGCAGCCTCAAAGACGATGTCTGCACCTCGTTGGCCTATCGCTGCCTTGACCTTCTCTACCACGTTGCCTTCAGAGGCGTCTATGACATCTCTTGCCGCTCCTACCCTTCTTGCATGGGTTATTCTGAATTTCTTTATGTCTGTCGCTATGACATCTGATCCGAGGGCTTTCATTATCTGTTGGACGTATATGCCGATCGGCCCGCAGCCGAGAACCACTGTTGTATCCCCGGGATTCGGCGTAGCCCTCTGCACAGCATGCATAGCTACACCGCAGGGCTCGTACAGAGCACCCACATCATACGGAGTCTTAGGAGGAAGCTTGTAGGCGATGGTCTCTGGAATGACTGCATACTCTGCGAATGATCCCTCAGGGACGTGCACTCCGAAGATCTTCATGTTCTCGCAGATATGCATTCTACCGGTCCTGCACATGTAGCATTGTTCGCACGGTATGTGTGTCTCACCCGCGACGTGGTCTGCTACCTTTACCATTGTGACATTCTTCCCAACCTCAACAACGTCTCCACTGAATTCGTGCCCAAGGATTCTAGGCAGAGGCGAGTTCCACTTGACAGCCTGGCCGTCCCATTTGTACAGGTGAAGATCTGAACCACAGTAGGCTGTTGCCTTGACGCGAACCAAGACATCTCTGGATCCAGGTTTGGGTTTGTCTGTATCCATTATCTTGATGCCGGGGTTGGTGTCAACTTTCATAACTGCTTTCAAGTCTCGTCTCTCCTGAAGCCAGTCATCTCAATCTAGTTCCTTGCAGCTATAAATGTGTGTGGCCGAAGATCTGCTGCGATCACGTCAGAGTCTCCTCTCTGAAGAAGTATCGTTCTTACTGAGGGTCCCATTCTGCATGGGATCCGCGAAAGCCTATCTCACATTCGACTTCGCTTGATCGATCCTGCCATCTGAACCGCGAGTTTGATTGCCTCTTCTAGACTGGTCGGATCTCCTGTTCCGAGTCTCAGTCCAGCTCTTCTGTAGGCAGTGCCGTGATCAACAGAGGTCCGTATGATCGGCAGACCTATGGTTACATTGACCCCTGACTCGAATCCGAGCATCTTTACCGGTATATGGCCTTGATCATGATACATTGCCACGACGGCATCGAACTCACCTTTGCTCGCGCGTAGAAAGACTGTGTCCGGAGGAATTGGACCGACCACATCCATACCCGCCCTCTTAGCAGCCTCAATCGCAGGGGTGATCTCTCCGATCTCTTCGTCACCGAACATTCCGCTCTCGCCAGCGTGAGGGTTAAAGCCGGCAACCGCTATCTTGGGTTTCTCTGTTCCGAGCCTCTGAACAACTTCGTGAGTGAGCCTGATGACTGTCAGTACGCGCTCCTTCTTGATCAAGGAACATGCCTGCCTCATCGATACATGTGTCGTGACGTGAACCACTCTGAGTTTTCCGGCCACCAGCATCATAGCATAGTCCTTTGTCTTGGTAAGGTCTGCGAGGATCTCGGTGTGGCCTGCATAGTCATAGCCGCCCAGATTCATGGCTTCCTTGTTCAGAGGGGCTGTCACTATGGAATCTATCTCGCCACTGAGCGCTAGCTCAACCGCCTTCTGGACGTACTCCACAGAAGCTTTGCCAGCCATAGCTTGGACTTGACCCATCTTCAGCTCAGAGAGGCGTATGTTCTTGAGGTCTATCACTTCGATCGTTCCGAATTCAAACTTTGCAGAGGATGGTCCTGTTATAGGCTCGATCCTGACCTGGACCTTTGCAACATTCAGGGCGTCGGAGAGGACTGAGGCGTCGCCTATGACGATCGGCCGTGAGATCTGGTATATTTCCTTCTTTGAGAGTGCCTTGTCGATGATCTCTGGACCTATGCCTGCTGCGTCACCCATCGTGATTCCTATTGTTGGCCTGGAATCTGATCTGGGCATTTTCTCACCTTCCACCCTTTCTCTTCAAGTACCTTATTGACTTGGTAATAGCCTCATCGTCCCCAAAGGCCCCTGCCTTTGTGACTATTCTCAGGCCGGCATGGTTCCCGCCCACTATGACCGCTGACGGGATTCCTGGAGAGACCTCATCATCAACCTCGGTTCCAAGTGAGCCCATCAGCTCAAGGGCGCGGATAGCTGTGGTTCCTCCTGTCAGGAATAGTCCTGCGATATTCGGAATCCAAGCCACTTCACATGCGATCTCGCCCAGGACGGACCCGACGAGCTTACTCACCTCGATACTCGACATCCCGAGGCTCGCACCTTTTCGGAGATCATCTGAGACGTCGTTCTTTGATCTTGCTGACGAGATTATGACATCATAGCCTTTCGAGACGTTCCCCCTCGTCTCTTCTACAATTCTTTTGATCTCGCGATCCTTGTCGTTCTCGAAGATCTTGGATGTATCCAGAAGCACGACAACCGATCCAGAGCTCTCTGCATCAGCTATCTGCCTCATGGTGACCTCGCTCACACTCCCGGAGACCGCTATTACGGGCCTGCCTGAGATCAGGCCGAGGGCCTCTGGAAGCTCTTCGGCAAGACCTGCAGGGCCACAGGTCAGGGCGTGCAAACCAAGGTCTGCTGCGGCATGAGCGATTCTTTTAAGATCGCTCTGAGTTATCGAGTCAACCACGATGATCTCGCCGCCTCTTCGAACACATTCTTTCAGTTCATTCTTCAGTGTCGACATGTCCATAACTGCGGCGAGGCCAATATGCTCGATCTTTCTTCTTGATTGTGATGCGACAAGTGTCGGGACATGAGATTCCTTCACGGGGGTCAAAGGATCCTGGGCAGCCTCTGTTCTTCCTAGGGGGACTTGATTCACCAGTTGGTAGCCGCCCACTGTTACTCTTTTGTTGGCGGGGAAGGCTGGAGCAACTATGGCTGTCTTGGCGCCTGTTGCATCCATTACAGCATCCAGTTCTGCGCCAATATTCCCTTTCAGAGTGGAATCGATCTTCTTGTAGATCGTCGGTATGTTGGCCTCGACCAGTCTGGAGGCAGCCTCCTTGGCTCTCCCGTACGCAGCGATCTTGGGCAGTGTTCTGCTCTCGGTGTCAAGGACAATAACATCAATTCGATTGGATATGTTTTTGAGATCTCGACTCTCCGTTAGAACCATTGTCTTAAGGCCCTGTTTCGAGAACTGGACGCCAGTATCGTTAGCACCGGTTAGGTCGTCTGCGATCACTCCTATCTTCGCCAAAAGGGAAAAGGCCTCCTGAATACTCTGGGCTGAGGAACTCAGAGGAGTAAGTCAAAAAGTTCAGAAATAAGTCTATGGGAAGAAAGAGGCTGGAGCCCTTCAGATATCGAGCTGCTGGCCGAACTCCATCACTTGTACCTTGAAACCTTCCTTTTCCGCCTTGACTTTGAAATTCTTAGGGTCTGCCTTGATCTCTGGGAATGTGTTGTAGTGCATCGGTATCGCCAGTTGAGGTTTGACTATCTTTAGGGCTCCGACCGCTTCCTCTACGTTCATTGTGTCGTGGCCGCCTATGGGCACGAACATGATGTCTATTAACCCGTGGTTCTTGATCCCGTCCAGATATGTGTCGCCAGGGTGATAGATCCTTTTTCCCTCGAAGGTGATTATGTAACCTGCCGCATACTTGCTCTGGTGGTGGCTTGCCTTCACCATCTTCACGTCGATGCCGCCCAGATTCATCTCATCACCGATGTTCATCGAGATCATCCTGTTGAACTTGCAGGTTGAAGGGGCTATGATTGTGCAGTCGAACTTGGAGGCGTCTGCATGGTCGAAGTGTTCGTGGGTGATGAGAACGATGTCAGGTTTGCCCTCGTACTTTGGCGCAAGCTTGTTTCCTGAGAAAAACGGGTCTATTACGACGGTCTTCCCATTCTTGAGCTCGAACGACGCATGGCTGAGATACGTCAATTTCATGTTCTAATGCCTCCTTTTCGTCTAACTTAGCTCTACAGATAGAAATAAGATCTACTCCGGAGAGCACTGTAAATACCAGATCTAGACCATATTGGTAGGGCGATGATGAGAGCTGGTATTGGTGATAGGTGAACGATGAAACCAGAACAGAGCCCCCAAGAAAAGGAGCAGGGGCCAAATAGAGAAGTTCAGAGCAGCATTTCAGGCGTGCCAAAACGGTTTACATGTCGAAGGTCTATAGACTGCTGAACTCACCAGTCCCATAACGGCTCATGAGAGACAGTTCGAACACCATCTGTTGCTTCTGAGCATTATGTAGTTCTCGATCTGCATGCATTCCTCGCAGACTCTCTGGTTCTCTTTGAGTGGAGTGAACTGTCTTCCACACTCATTGCATACAGCCTCTTCAGTCAAAGGCGGATCACTTTGTGGGTGTACACTCAATACAGTTGTTGGAGACCTCGCTCTTAACTATGCAACAGGAATTTTCTGTCTCAAACTTCCTGCCACATTTAGGGCAGCACCAAATGGTGGTTGAGTTGAATGAGTCGTTCAATCCGATTAGTCCATTCACAGGTAGAATATCGAGGTCGCCACAGTTAGGGCATATAGGAGTTTTCTCCATAGCTGATTCCTCACTCAATTATTGGACAAAGTCGTTTCTCCTCTAACATAAAACAGGATAGATCAACAATGGTTGGAGCAATCAAACTCTAACACTATATCTAAAAAGAGTCTCAACATGACAAATTTTTATAGCAGAAAAACATTATTATGT
>CAZRDQ010000043.1:0-12166 GCA_964598945.1 uncultured Candidatus Bathyarchaeia archaeon | reverse complement strand
GAATGAGTATAGAGCCCCATATGCTCCAGCGACGAGGGCAGGGCCAAGAATAGCCACAACAGACACGATCAGTAAAGAATGAAGAGTCAAGACCAAACTCCCCCCGCTGTACGTCAGTAGCAGGTAGCCTAAGGCCACACCCAGAAGGCAGGAGAGAGACGTGTACAGAATCGCTTTTGCAAGCAGTATGATCCCGACAAGATTTTTCCGGATCCCAATAGCCAAGAGGACTGCCATGTCACGCTTCCTGTTGCCCAGCCCTAGGAAGATCTCGTTCAGAGTCACTGACGATATTGCTGCAAAGATCATTGCCATAAGGGCCGCTGTCATGACAGGATCGTTTAGCCTTTGAAGGCCTGTTATGAGCATCACGGTGAGGATCACGGTTGTGACTACAGAGAACAATGTGTGCCTGTGGGGTTTAGCGAAGAGCTTCAGAAGGAGTCTATAGAGGGACATTACTTTCAGACCCAGTCTTGTGGTTTAGCGTCCTTCAGCCATCATCTTCAGAAAGTTCCCGATGTTCCCGTTCTGGTATGTCTTGATAACTGAGGCGGCGTACTCGATCTTCACATTGAGCTCTCTGAGTTTTGAGATGACCCTGTCTATGTCCTCCTTGCTCTTGCCCACTAGATGGACTATGCCCTCAGGAGATCCGAAGGAGCTTACCACTGTGACGCTTTCTGGCAGAGACGAGATCTGTTTCAGCAAGGCATCGCGTTCAGTGTGCGCCGGGAATGTCGCGCCTAAGTAGACCTGTTCTGTCAGCCCCAGCTTCTCAAGGTTGAGGGTGACCGTGTAGTCCCTGATTATGCCCAGGCTTTCAAGCTTGTTGATCCTGTACGCAACGACATTGGGGTGTAGCCCGAGCTTCTTGCCGATGCTCGCCAGGGTGGCCTTCGAGTTATGCACAAGCTCTGCCAGAATCTTCAGGTCTGTTGAGTTGATAACGGTCACCTTTCGCACCATCCTCCTTAGGCGGCTTGGAACTCTTCGGACCACTTCAGATAGTAACCCATCATGTTCTGGTTCACGCTGGGTTTTCGGATCCGGAATACGTCTCTGAAGTCCTTCATCATGATCTGTCTGGGTTTGGCCTGCTTATCGTCAGGGTTGCCATTCTCAAAGAACTCTCTAACCAATCGTATCTGGGTTGCTTGAAAGTTGTCACGTATGTCGCTTCCTGAGTACCCTTCTGTCATCCGGGCTAGATCCTCGAAGTCGACGTCGTCGCCCATGTTCAGGTGCTTCGAGAAGATCTTGAACATCTCAAGCCTCGCGCTCTCCTCAGGCAGAGGGACGAAGATCCTCTTCTGGAACCTCCTTCTGAAGGGTTCATCCAAAGCCCAAGGCTTGTTTGTTGCGCCTACGATGTATGTGTGTAGGACTTTCTTCTTGTCGACTATGCCGTCCATCTCTTTCAGAAACTGGTTTCGGGCCCTGACCTCTCCTCCAACCTCTTGGGATCGTACCCCGGCGAGCGAGTCGATCTCGTCGATGAAGATTATTGCAGGCCTCCCGTTCATGCTGGCCCGTCTTGCTTCTTCAAACAGCTGTGCAACGTTCTTCTCAGACTCCCCCAGCCACTTGGACATTATCGACGCAGCGTCGACACAGAAGAATGTTGCATCGATCTCGGTGGCAACTGCGGCTGCGAGAAGTGTCTTGCCGCATCCTGGTGGGCCGAAGAATAGTATGCCTCTGGGCCATCCGAGTGGGAAGAGATCAGGCCTCTTGACTGGGAATATTATTGACTCTTCTATAGCTCTCTTTGCCTCGCTGAGATTGGCTATGTCTTCCCATTTGACATTCGGTTTCTCGCTCAGGACGAGTTGCTCGAACTTGGCCTCCCCGCCTGATGCGGCGCTCTCTATTGGCTCCTGACGGCTCTCCTGTTTCTGTAGTCCCTTTATTCTCTTCCTGTAGGACTCTACGTGTTCCATGTAGATGTAGTTTTGGGAGGAGTTGGGATAGAGTGCACATAGCTTTAGGAGGAGCTCTACGGCTCTCTGGTACTTTGCTATGGCCAGACCTCTGGATCCCTGTTTGTCCAGTTGCGTGGCCTCGGTGGCGTACTTTACTGCTATTCTTTCAAGTTCTTCAGAAGCTGACAAGACTTACACCCATAGCGTTCAATCGAGATTTCCGACCAGCTCACTCCTTCTCCCGCTCCACGGCGAGTCTTCCTTCCTCTTTGAGCTGGTCTATTGCTTTTATCACGTCGCCGGGAGTTGTCGAGAGTACATTGGCGCATTCTGAGACCGATACTCTTCCGTCGTGCGATTCTATGTATGATAGGACTTGTTCGAGCAGAGAAGGCTCTATGCTGCTGGTTTGTTGCTCAGGTTTGGCCTCAGCCGGTATTACTTCCAGATCTGGGAAGGGCAGTTCAGGGAATCTCTCGCGTGCCTTCTCATCCGCGACCCTCCTGGAGGTTTCCAGGATCTTCTTTGCCTCTTCGCCGGTGACTTGTATCTCCAGTTCACTCTGGCGTACTTGACCGGTCTCTCTGCTCATGTCGTCGAGTATTGAGGTGACTCTGTCCAGCTCGCCTGCTACATCTGGGACTAGGCCGACAATCTCGCTCTTTGTCTCCTTGACAACCTCCATTATCGGCGCCAGCTGGACTATTGCTTCCCCGAACTGTTCTACGGTCTCGAGTCTGAGGATCACTTTCTCTAGGGCAAGTTGGACGCTCTTGGCTGTCAGGTACATCTTCCTGATCTCGGCGCATTCGTTGGCGTATATCTTGGCGTGGTTCTCGTCGCCAGTCATCTGTGCGCCGATGCATCTCTGAAAGATCTCGTTATCTCTTTGGTACAGCCTCTCTGTGGTCTGGTCCAGTTTGTCCTTCTGCATGTTCAGTTTGTATAAGATGTCCGAGAGCCGTTCCTTCAGGAGAGGGGGGATGGTGGTTCCCCAGCCTTTCCTTCTGGGCAGGAGGATGGTTGATCCCTCTTACGGCTCCATTCGGACTATGACTATATCTCGTGGGCCTCCGGTCTTTGTAAGCCCGACGGTTTTTGTAAGCGGTTCTGGCTGCTCTGGTGCTGGCGTAGGTTTGGTCTCTGGCTCAAGCTTTGCCCCAACATCTTCGGCGCTGTCCCTTGAGGCGATAAGACTATTGATTTTGTCGTCTGTGCTCTTCTTCTCAGAGGAGAAGCGGCGTAGCCCATTCTGAATGGACTCATTTGCCACGCTGTACGCATCCTCACCTATCTCTCCAGAGGTGTAGTGCATCTTGTTGTTAGCCATCAGTGACTGTATGATCTTCACCTGTTCGTCGAGCCTCTGCGACCTCTCTGCAAGCTTCTGGACAGCTACCTCGCTTCTTCTCAGGAGGTCGTCCCTTGCCTGCCTGAACTGCTCCTTCAGCTGTCTGTACATAGTCTCATCGACATCGCCGCTCACAGACAGCTCATTTAACGCGTGGTCTCTACGTCTGAGCAGGTCAAGCTCTCTGGTAAGCTCGTCTGCTTCTAGAGCCCATTCTTGCAGGAGAACGAGATTCATGCCGCTTATTGAGAGCTGTTTGCTGGGAAAGTCTGCAAAGTCCCCGTTGTGAAACTCGATGCTCGCATTGCTTATCTCGCCCTTTATGTTGGAGGTTACTCCAACAAGCTTGCCGAGATCTTTCCCATATGGATCTTTCACTGTCTTGCCTATGAACTTCCTTAGGTCATCCATTGTGAGGCTCATCATTCTTCAACCTCAGGTCTCAGGCTACTGTGTTCCGGGAACTTCTGGATATTTTGAACCGACTGAGACCGCGACCTTGGGAAGGTCTGGGAACCTCTCATTCATTCTCTGTGCGGCCACAGTCGAGGCCTCGCTGAGTATCTGTTGAGTCTCTGCGCTGGAGGCGAAGTCGTCGTACTGTTGGCCAGTGGCTTCTCCCACCTCAACGCATACGCCGTTAAGGGTCTCGCCGATCTCGCCGAGAGCGTATGAGACTTCAGGCATAACGCCGCTGATCTGGGATTTAATGGAACTGACAACACCTGCTACCGGTCCCAGCATCGCAGCGGTCTCGCCGAATAGCTGGATGTTCTCAAGCCTGAGGATAACCTTCTCTAACGCAAGCTCGCATCGCAAAACCGTAGAAGCCATCTTTCTGATCTCTGCACATTCACTGGCGTAAAGCGCCGCTCTGGAAGCATCCTTGGCCATCTGGGCGGAGATGCACTTGTCAAAGAGGTTCCTATCGTGCCTCTGCATCTTGAGGGCTGAGTTCTCAAGTTTACTCTGCTGCACTTTGAGTCTGTATACTGATTGAGCGATCTTCTCTTTCAGCGGCATCTGCGGGCGGATGTAGCCAGATATCCTTGATAGGTTGATAGATGGCTCTCTCTCGTCCCAGTTCTTGATGATATCTCGTGGCATCAATCATTTCCTGTGCATATGTGTAATGCACAAACTGAATTGTAGGAAACCCATAGGTCTGCAGCAGACTTGAGAATTTGTATAAGGAATCTGTTAAAATAACAAAGGATCAGTTGCCCCTATGAACTATTGAGGGGCAATCTTTGAAGAGATAGAGGGGGATCTGCAAGCAGAGTACGTTGATCTTCACGTTCAGCGCTTGCGTTCCAGATTAAATATTTGTAGTTGAGTTCTGAAGAGAATCCTGTTTGCAAGATTAGTGTGGAAAGGATAGATCCTCAGGCTGATTTGAAGACAAGAAGCGGCTTACCATTCTCTTCAATGTAGTCAGCGACCATTGACATGCCGATCTTGATCGCTTCAGGCCGCCGAACATCTACGCCTACGAGCCTAGCGGTTATCATCGGCCCTTCCTCCAGCTTGACAATGCCTACTGCGTAAGGTGCTTTATCTTTGAGGAATGTGGGCGCTACGTGAACAACGGTGAAGGTCTCAAGTGAACCCTTTCCGCTTAACTGGGACCACTTGAGCTTGTTTCCTCTACACTCCATGCAGGTCATTCTTGGAGGAACCATGAGAGCCTTGCAGTCATCACATAAGTTGCCCATCAATCTCTTCTCTTTGAGAAAAACGTAGTATGACTTTGCTGTGAAAGGTCTGTCTTGGAACAATTGTTTTTCCTTCCAGTGCTTTGACATCAACTGTTTTGAGGCAGAGATACAGCTGAACAGCTTTTAATCTTTTCAGCATCAGGATTGGACTGATCTTTGAATGATGTATCACGTCTAGATTAGGGACTAGGGGACACGAGTCATGGTACGAGGATTTGTGAGAGCGCTTCCCAGCAGCTTAGTCACTATCGCTTGGACGATCTCTTCTGGAGACTGATTTTCAGCGTCTGCGGTGACCTCGGGGCTTTCTGGAGGCTCATATGGGGCTCCCGGCCCCGGAACAGTTGTGCTCTCTCCGGCCTTGGCTTTTCGATATATGTCTCTGGGCGCCTGGAAGGTCTCTTTCCTTGACTCTTCTCTCTCGATGCAGACCTCCAGTGGACACTTGAGGTAGACTTCGAAGAACCGGTTGACCTGCGCTCTGCAGGCGTCTCTGTATCTCTTTCTGTTTCCAGTCGCGTCGATGATGACGTTAAGACCATTCTCGGTCAGTATCTTTGCTATGAGGGTGATCGCGCGGTATACCATCTCTCTTTCTTCCTCGGTGTAAGTTGGAGTTGGCGTCAGCGTCTTTCTTACGCGATCTGAGGAGAGTATCTGGGATTGGATGCCTCTCTTGGAGAGTGTCTCATTGAGCAGATGAGCTACAGTCGACTTGCCGCTGCCTGGCAATCCAGTGATCCAGACCACCCATCCTTCCGTCTTCGAGGTTGCCAATTGAACCAGTCTCAGGTGATGTTGAAGGCCCTAATAAGAGAAGCATATGTAATAGGACTCTAGGAGACTGGCCTCTTGGAATCATCGATCGTACATGTGAGCAGACCCACCACCCTTAGGCAGAGGATCCCCGTCGAATATCGGCGAGATGCTCCTGCAGACAACAGAGCGAGGTGCAGGTAAGATAATGAACGTGAGCTTTCAAGTCGGCTCCACCCTTTACGAAATTAAGTCTGAGAGTCTAGAGACCTATTTCTCTCATTTACTGAATCGCCAAGTCAAGCTGTTATCTTCAAAGAAGCTAGGGGAAGGCTTCCATACTGCTGGCTTCTTGCTCGTATTATCGACGGACAGCCAGACCAGGAGAATTATCGTAAGAGTTGTTCGGGGAGATACTGGCTGGGGGCATGATTACCTCAGTGATCGTTGTGGGGTATTGCTTCTTCAGCATCGACTGCTTGAGATGGCGCCTCCTGGAACCTGTTCAAAGTCTCTTGATGTCGCGGCTCTTACGGCTGACGGTTCGATGAGATCTCTTGGCGATTCGGTTGAGTTTCTGCATTTTGTAGAGGAGGTGCAGGATTCTGAGTGGGCTCCGTATTCAAGCGACCTATTCAAGATCTCTGAAAGAGGGAGCTTGACAGATAATGATAGAGTTCGTGCTGGAGCGATAGCTGACTACTTAGCGAATCTGCACTCGACCAAGAAAGCTGATGCAAACCTGTACATGCGACATATCCGCGACTTGGTAGGTCACGGCGAGATGCTCATGGGGGTCATAGACACTTACCCGCACCCAAGCAAGCTCGACTTCACTTCTGCGGAAGAGCTGGAGAGGATAGAGACGGAGGCTGTTCGGTGGAGGAATAGAATCAAATACCTCTCTCATAGATGCAGCAGGATTCATGGTGACATTCATCCCTTTGGGAATGTGAGGTTCAAGGAAGACAACTCTATGCTGGCACTTGATCTCTCAAGAGAAGAGTATGGTGAGCCAGCAGACGATCTCACCGGGATGAGCATCAACTACCTTTTCTTCAGCATATGGAAGCATGGAGAATTGATTAAGCCATTCAAGGAACTCTTTGACATATTCTTGGACCGCTATCTGGAGAAGACAAAGGACATGGAGATCCTGAAGGTGATGGCGCCATTCTACGCGTTCAGAGGCACTGTCGTCGCTCACCCACTCTACTATCCGGAACTCCAGTCATCAAGGAGAAGAAAGATCTTCAACTTCATGCTCAATGTGCTGAGCGAGGAGCAGTTTGATCCGGATAAGATCGAGTCTTACTTGGAGACAAGGCCAAGTTGAAATGAGAGCATGATCGGAACGTGAACTTTATGGGATACAAAGTCAAGGATGAGAAGCTGCACGAGGACGGGGTGCGATCGATAAGTTGGGCCGAGGCCCACATGCCCGTACTGATGGCTGTAAGGAGAGATTTCGAGAAGCGGAGACCGCTGAGGAACCTGAGACTTGGCGCGTGCCTGCACGTGACTAAGGAGACCGCGGTTCTTGTACGCACCTTGATCGCTGGTGGGGCTGATGTTGCCCTGTGTGGTTCAAATCCGCTCTCCACGCAAGATGATGTTGCCGCAGCTCTGGCCAGAGAAGGGGTTCCGGTGTATGCTTGGCGCGGAGAGAGCACTGAGGAATACTACTGGTGTCTGGATAAGGTTGCCGAGATCAAGCCCAACATAACCTTGGATGATGGGGCGGACCTTGTCAACCTCATACACACCAAGCGTCTGGAGCTTGCCGACCAGGTGATAGCTGGAACCGAGGAGACAACCAGCGGGGTGATCAGGCTTAGAGCCATGGCTGAGTCTGGCACACTCAAGTATCCGATAATCGCTGTCAACGATGCGTACTCAAAGTATCTGTTTGATAACAGGTACGGGACTGGACAGAGCACGATCGACGGAATCCTCAGGGCTACCGCACTGCTTCTTGCTGGGAAGAACTTTGTTGTGTGCGGTTACGGCTGGTGCGGCAGAGGGATAGCTGCAAGGGCCAGGGGTATGGGTTCGAACGTGATCGTCACAGAGGTTGACCCGCTCAGAGCTCTTGAGGCCGCTATGGACGGTTTCCGCGTCATGCCGATCCAGCAGGCAGCAGCGATCGGGGACATATTCGTCACAGCCACCGGAGATGTCGGCGTCATCACGAGAAAGGAGATGGAGAAGATGAAAGACGGCGCTGTCTTGGCCAATTCAGGCCACTTCAACATCGAGGTCAAGGTCGACGAACTGGAATCGATGGCTAGATCCAAGAGGACAGTCAGACCTAACGTGGAAGAGTATACCCTGAAGAACGGGAAGAAGCTATACCTTCTGGCGGAGGGCAGACTGGTTAATCTCGGAGCTGCTGAAGGCCACCCATGCGAGGTCATGATGATGTCCTTTGCAGACCAAGCTCTCTGCGCAGAGTACATAGCAAAGAATGGACGGGAGCTGCAGAAGAAGGTTCACAGCGTTCCTGAGGAGATCGATAGGAAGGTTGCCCGGATGGCTCTTGAGAGCATGGGGATAACGATAGACACCTTGACAAAGGAACAGGAGAAGTACCTCAAGAGCTGGGAGTCAGGCACATAGAACCCGCTGGGATATCGTGTCGGGATAACGCAAATCGCTGTTCAAGCATTTCTTCTAAGCAACGATTATCATGCGACAGCGCACATTTCGCTCGAACGCAATCTCTCAGATTCGTGAGGGAAAACTCGCTTACGAAAGGATCCGCCTCGGATCAGGGCTTTCTGTTACTGGGATTTCGTTTCTGGTCTTTAGCAAGTCTCTCAATTGCTTTGCTTGTCTTCCACACCTCGATGATTCCCTCGTCCTGTATCTTGTCGAAATGCTTATCGTTGGTCATCAGAATTGAGTTAGTTTGCAGGCATGCGGCAGCGTGAAGTATGTCTGCCCTGTTTGGCGTATCGACATACGCCTTACAGATCTTTCTATATTTCTCTTGAACTTCAACTACTTCCATCTTCGAGACTAGTGCGGCGAGAACCAAAGCGGCGGTCTGAGATCTCAACAATTCAGCGTAGCGTTTCATCTCCTCTAATAGCAGCTCATCGGCTACAAGTCTTATCCGCGTATCCTGGATGAGTCTTATGAGAAGCCTCAGTGTATCAGTTTGCTTCTTGGGGTTCTTTATGGCAGCTACAAACACGTTGGTGTCAAGTAAGAAGGTCAGGGTACTTGGCCTTGAGTTTCTCACTTATCTCCCTTCTAACATCCTCAACGATCACGTCTATGTCCTTCCCAGAGAGTTCTTCTTCGAGCCTCGCGGCAAGCTCATCCACATCGAGTTTTCGAAGCAACACCTGTCCCCGACCATGTTCAATCAAAATCAATATGGTGCCCTCGTCTGCTTCCAGTTTTTCTCGAAGGTTCTTTGGCAGCACTATTCTGCCGAATCGATCCAAGCGTGTTATTTCAACCATTTCTGCCATCGTTCATTTTAATGGCAAAATGGCATATAAGCATTACGAGACAAGACGCAAGAATCTTCGCCTCGCCAGGCCCCACAACAAGCCGGAATCCCGTTCTATACAGATGAATGCGGAAAAGGGGGATAAGGAGCCTATGGCAGGTAATCAACGGTTACCGGCCAGTCTCCTGAGTATCCCCATACTCTGATGACGCCAACTCCCCGTAGGATCGCTGTTCCAGATCCTGTTGCCAGGAACTCTATCAGTCCTCCCATCATGTGGACTTCGAGCTGTGTGCCGCAGGCGTGGATTCTGCCTCTCCAGCCAACGTACAGTGTGCCTCCGGCGTAGTCGAACTTTCTTCCCTCACCCTGGGCGGTAATTGTATCTGCTCCCTTGATCCATACTGAGCCTGCTCCCTTGCCGGTTATCGTTATTGATCCATCGCCTTTGAGAAGCGCTTCGCCTGCTCCGGCTGCGAATAGTGTGCCGTGGCCTTGGATTCTTCTTGTTCCTGAGGCTGCGAGGATGGGCTGAGCCAGCATTGGGAAGGCTATCAGAAGGGTCATGACTGCTCCTAGCATCAGGCATCTTCTGCGAGTCAGTCTCATTTTTTCACCTCCGCTATTGATTGCAGCGAATATAACCTAAGGCGTTGCGAACCTTTGTGAAGGAACTTGGTTCTTGTTGTGTAACCTTTGTTGAATGGTGTGGAGTGATTGCGGCTTTGCGTCGACAGTGTCAAGTCTTAAATAAACTAGGTAGCATGAACATCAGTAATTGAAGAGTGACACTTGCGCCTGAGTTCTCTTATTATTCTAAGTCTGCTCTTCTTTCCAGTTCAGGTTGTTTATGGTTGGAGTAACGGTGGCTACACCAATCCTTCAAACCCCGCTATTGGTACTCATGACTGGATAGTTGAGAAGGCTGTTGCGCTACTGCCAGTGAGTGAGTCAACAGCCTTCGTGGATAATATGATGTGGCTTAAGTATGGGACTGAGTTGCCGGACAGGTCGCAAGGCCAAGGCGGATACGGTGACACCTTCAACCATCACGTCTACTTCAATGAGAACAGGCAAGTTACTGATGATGCAGCGGCCACAAGAGCTAACGAGACCTATACCGGGTCGCTAGAGCTTTTCAAGAATGGAAACTTTTCAGGAGCAGTTATGATGGCTGGCGCGATGAGCCACTACATCAGTGATGTGGCTGTCTGGGGCCATATGATGGGCGCAGATACCCCTTGGGGCACTGAGAAACACCATCAGGACTATGAGAGCTACGTGAATGAGCATATGTTTCTTTTCAAGCAGTCGATAGCGCTGCTCTGGCCACTGAACAGGACATCGGCATATCAAGCGACGCTGGATCTTGCCTCTGATACAATGTTCAACACTCCTAACGCCACCTGGATGGACTTCAATTATGACTGGGGCAACGAGCAGTTCAAATCCAGAGTCAGTTCGAGCCTTAACCTAGCAGTGAACTACGTGGCCAGTGTTTTGCATACGTTGTGGTTGGATGCAGGTCAGCCGATACCCGAGTTACCTCTGCCTCATATCGCTCTCATCATAGCAATAATCATTGTCTTGGCAAGTAGGATCCCCGCTGACTTAACAAAGTTGAAGAAAAGAGAAACGGTTAGAGAACGCGTGGTTTACCTTCTCTTCCTTACAACTACAACTGCTGATGAAGCTGCGATTAATCCTGCTAAGGCTAGGTAAGGTGTTAGGATCTCAAGCTTATTCACAGGCATCACAAGGCCGCTGACAGGAAGTTTCTCAGGTGGCTCGACATCTACGCTAGTGGGCCTGGCGAGTGGAGCTCCACTGTAGATGGCTGTCGGGGGGCCCGCAGGAGGGGGAATTATCCACAACGTAGCAGCCCCAGCATCACATACTATGTAGTTTCCAGCCTCATCTACGGCTACGCCCTGTAGGTCAGTGAGCGGTGCTCCAACACATATGGCTACGGGTGGTCCTGCAGGAGGAGGAATCAACCAGAGCGTTGGACCTGCACCAGAGTCGGCGACTATGTAGTTACCTGAGGCATCTACAGCTACGCCACTTGGGTGGACAAGCGGTGCTCCAGCCCATATGGCGACTGGTGGACCCGCTGGAGGAGGGATCTTCCAGAGCGTACCCAAGGGGAAGTCCGCTACTACATAATTGCCTGCCTGAGCTTGTGCTTGCCAAGGGTTCATGAATCCGAGGAGAGTCACGATCAGAAGAGCGACAAGGAGAGCCTTCAAGCTTGCTCAGGTCAACCCTCCAAGAATGACTCAGCGGGCGTTCTTCAGAGAACCAGTCATTCTCTTTCACAAAAGACTGCTTATTTGGTTAGAATTAAGACTTTCCAGTGCGATGGTATGGGAAGTGCTTTACGGAGGCGGCGATCAAGCCATTGCATGAGCGCTTTTGTTTGTGGTTTGGATGTGGATAAGCGCGCGCTTGGATTAGGCCTAAGACCGGCTATTCCAAGGTTGAGATGCTCAAGACCTTTGCCAGAGGAATAGGTCTCGATCCTGAATCCATACTGACTAGAGAATCTTTAGCTGAACCACACACAGTCTATGCCTCGGCGAGTGAAGCGCGCGCCATCCGTAGAATAAAGAGAGGGTTTGGGAGATCTTTCTCCCAACATGATGAACTATTTTTTTTGTGTGTGTGCCGTAGCTGGTGAGGGCGATATAGGTAATTTGGCACTTCACTACTGAACGTGGAAGTCTGAAATTCGACGTGTAAATTACCACGTGTAAGTCAGTTTTGGCTCTTTGATTTCGTGTGGAAACAAAAACGATACCACTTAATATCTGGTTGATTTCTGTTGACAGTTCCGTTTTTCTAGATAATATGCTCTTCCGAAGCCTTCATGAATCAAGCGTTGCAAGTGACGCTTCAACGTATTATGGGAGAGCCCGCCTTTAGCTAGGATCTCCTTGAGACTCTTTGATGA
>CAZRDQ010000042.1:0-12400 GCA_964598945.1 uncultured Candidatus Bathyarchaeia archaeon | reverse complement strand
AACTCGATTGTAGAAAATCATGATCGGACAGGTGTGAAGAATTGGCTTACTTAACAGGTCAACCGATCCTCATACTCAAGGAAGGAGCATCAAGAAGCAGAGGCAGAGAGGCCCAGAGATCAAACATCATGGCGGCCAAGATCATCGGCGAGGTCGTAAAGTCGACACTTGGACCAAGAGGAATGGACAAGATGCTGGTCGACAGTCTCGGCGACGTAACAGTTACAAACGATGGAGCAACGATCCTTGACGAGATAGACGTCCAGAACCCCGCGGCAAAGATGATGGTCGAGGTAGCAAAAACCCAGGACGACGAAGTCGGCGACGGAACAACCACCGCCGTTGTTTTTGCTGGTGAACTCCTGAGAGGGGCTGAGGAACTGATTGAAGATAATATTCACGTTACAACTATTGTGTCAGGGTACAAGAAAGCCTCAGATGAGGCAATGAAGATACTTGATGACATAGCCCAACCCGTAGACCTCGACGATAAGGAGACCTTGAGGAAAGTAGCGATAACGGCTCTGCACAGCAAGAACGTTGGGGGAGCAAGAGACCACCTAGCAGAGATAGCTGTCGACGCAGTAGAACAGGTCATGGAACAGAGAGGAGACAGACTGATGGCAGATGTCGACAACATCCAGATGGTCAAGAAGATCGGCAAGAGTGTCCTTGATACCCAACTCATCAAAGGGATAATAATCGACAAGGAGGTCGTCCACCCTGCAATGCTGAAGATCTTGAAGAATCCGAAGATAGCGCTACTGAATGCTGCAATAGAGGTCGAGAAGACAGAGTTCAGCGCAGAGATCAGGATAAGCGACCCAGAACAGATGAAAGCCTTCCTAGATGAAGAGACAAAGATCCTCAAGGATATGGTTGAGAAGATCAAGTCCTCAGGAGCAAACGTTCTGCTCTGCCAGAAGGGCATAGACGATGTAGCCCAGCACTTCCTAGCCAAAGAAGGGATTATGGCAGTCAGAAGGATAAAGGAGTCGGACATGGAGAAGCTGGCCAGAGCAACGGGCGGAAAGACAGTCACGAACATAGAGGGCCTCACAAGTAAGGAGCTCGGGAGCGCAGGACTTGCTGAAGAGCGGAGGATGGGCGAGGACAAGATGGTCTTCATAGAAGACTGCAAGAACCCACGATCAGTCAGCATACTCATCAGAGCAGGACTTGAACGATCTGTGGATGAGGCGGAGAGAGCTATGAACGACGCACTCCACGTTATCGCAGATACAGTAAACAAGAACAAGATAGTCGCCGGAGGCGGAGCCATAGAGGTTGAGGTCGCAAAGAGACTGAGAGAGTACGCCGTTAAGACAGGCGGAAGAGAACAACTCGCCATCGAGAAGTTCGCAGACGCACTTGAGAGCATACCAAAGTACTTGGCTGAGAATGCTGGATTGGACCCAATAGACATCATGGTCGCACTTAAGGCCGCTCACTCTGAACAGAAGGGCCACACCATAGGTGTTGATGTCTACTCTGGAAAGACAAAAGACATGCTCACCGAAGGTGTGATAGAACCCGTGAGAGTCAAGGAACAGGGTATAAAGTCGGCTGTCGAAGCCTCCTCCATGATACTGAGAGTAGATGATGTAATCGCGGCGTCTAAGCCCCCGCCGACACCGCCACCGAGAGGCGGTCCTGAAGGCGGAATGCCGCCCATGTATTAAGAGGTGAAGAAGAGTTGGCAGAAGTTATACCTGCAAAGATAGGCGGACAACCAGTCCTAATACTTAAGGAAGGATCTACCAGAAGCGTCGGCAGAGAAGCACAGAGATCAAACATCGCAGCAGCACGGGTAGTCGCCGAATGTGTCAAGTCATCACTCGGACCTAAGGGAATGGACAAGATGCTGGTGGCAAGCTTCGGAGACGTTACGATAACAAATGATGGAGCAACGATACTCAAAGAAATGGACGTTCAGAACCCTGCGGCGAAGATGATGGTGGAGGTAGCGAAAGCTCAAGACCAGGAGGTTGGGGACGGAACTACAACAGCGGTGGTACTCTCGTCTGAGCTACTTACAAAGGCCGAGGAGCTGATAGACAAAGATGTGCACCCAACAGTGATCGTCGATGGCTACAGACAGGCAACCGAGAAAGCCCTGCAAGTCCTGCAGGAGATCGGGATCAAAGTCGACCCGACCAACAGGAAAGCGCTCAAAGACGTGGCGGTCACCTCACAGGCGAGCAAACTCCTCTCAGAGAGCGCTGACTTCATAGCAGACATCACCGTCGACGCAGTCCTTCAGGTGGCTGAGCAGACCTCTGAAGGCTGGAAGGCAGATATTGATGACGTCAAAGTTGAGAAGAAGGCTGGAGGCTCCTTGACAGACACCAATCTCATCAAAGGAGTGGTCATCGACAAGGAGGTCGTCCATTCCGGTATGCCCAAGAGCGTACGGAACCCCAAGATAGCGCTGCTCAACACCGCGGTAGAGGTTGAGAAGACAGAGTTCGACGCAAAGATCAATATCCAGAGACCAGAACAGATGAAGGCCTTCCTCGATGAGGAGACAAAGATCCTCAAGGACATGGTTGAGAAGATCAAGTCCTCAGGAGCGAACGTTCTGCTCTGCCAGAAGGGCATAGACGATGTAGCCCAGCACTTCCTAGCCAAGGAAGGAATAGCCGCAGTGAGAAGGGTCAGCGAGAAAGACATAGAGAAGCTCGCCAAGGCAACCGGCGCGAAGATAGTCACGAGCATAGAGGATCTCAAGCCTGAGAACCTAGGCTCCGCAGAACTCTTCGAGGAGAGAAAGATCTCTGATGATAAGATGGCCTTCATCGAAGGCTGCAAGAACCCCAAGGCAGTATCGATACTGGTCAGAGGCGGAACAGAGAGGATAGTGAACGAGGCTGAAAGGGCGATCCACGACGCCCTATGCGTTGTCAGAGATGTTGTCCGCGAACCACAGATAGTCGCCGGAGGCGGAGCGCCAGAACTGGAGGTTGCAGCCCAGATCAAGAGGTGGGCTGAGAAGCTCACAGGAAAGGAGCAGCTGGCAGCCATAAGCTACGCCGAAGCACTAGAGGCCATACCCATGACCCTTGCCGAGAACGCTGGACTCGACCCAATAGACATACTTGTCGAGCTCAGAGCAAGACACGAGAAAGGCGAGAGATGGGCTGGAGTGGATGTCTACGACGGCAAGGTCAAAGACATGTCGAAGATCAACGTCTACGAGCCACTTGCGGTCAAGACACAAGTCGTGAAGTCAGCCAGCGAAGCAGCCTCGATGATACTGAAGATAGACGACGTGATCTCAGCCGGCAAGCCCAGAGAGCCTGCGGGCCCACCTAAGCCCCCAGGAGAGGAAGAAGGCTCCTCCGAGTTCGACTAGCAACCCATCAGTTCAGCTGCATCAACATAGATGATGCAGCCCCCAACCTTTTGTTCTCACTAAATGTCTAGGCCACGCTATTCTAGTGCAGCAACCTTCTAACATGAATGACGCACGTCATGTTTAAATGAACCCATATTCGATAATTTCATTGGTGAGAAAAATGAGGTTCTCAACACTAGCAATACTGCTCATCTTGTCCGCCATCATCTTGTCAACTGCCTTGGAGCCAAGTCCAGTCAAGGAAGTGGCAGCTCAGCCCTACTACTATGACTACTACATACCATACTACTATCCATACTCAAGCTATGTGAGCCGCGGCACATACACGGTCACCGTATCCGTCTCAGGTCTGCCCTCTGAGAACTCAGCAACCATCAACGTCGACGGAAACGCAGCAGGAACCGTTCCAGGAGGATCATCAAAGCAGTTCGAGGTAAGGAGCACCGAGTCACATGTCTTCCAGGTTGAGAGCTACATATCAGGAACCGAGGGAACGAGGTACTTCTGCCGTGAAGCCTCATGGACCCTTGAGAGGGCCGCAAGAAGCAACTACCCATACTCCTATTACCCGTACTACCCGCTCTACTACCCCATAGTCTACTACTCGACAAACGTCACTTATCCGTACTATTACAGCACATACTACTACTATCCGAGCGTCTACTACTACCCATACTACTACCCGGACTCATACTCCAGAACGAGAATGGAAGCATCACACACATTCACCTACGGGCCTGAGTACATGTTGACAGTGGAGAACCCTAACGGCCAGTCAGTTGAGAAAGCGGGATGGAAGCAGAAAGACACCACAGTAACGCTGGCCACATCAGAGAAGATTGAGAAGTCGAATGTTGAGAGAAGCATCTTCAGAGCTTGGAATGTCGATGGCTCCGAGATCGCCAGCAGCACCATCACCCTGAACATGAATACACCCCACAAAGCCACAGCAACATACCAGACGCAGTTCTATCTAGAGGTCAAGTCTGAACTCAACCAACCTCAAGGCTCAGGATGGTACGACCAAGACTCTGAAGCAACCGTCTCTGTTGTTCCAGAAGTGCAGATGGCCGGATTCTGGGGATCCTTGGGGGCAAGGTACGTCTTTGATAGCTGGAGCGGCCCATCAGGCATCAACCAGTACAGCCCTACCACAAGAGTAACCGTTGGCCAACCCACAGTCATCACAGCGGCTTGGAAACAAGACTACTCAGGTGCTTACTCGGTCCTTGCCGTCATCCTCATAGTCGTACTGGCAATCGTCTTGGTAGTCATATTGGCAGCAAGAAGGTACGCACCGGAACTAGCAAGAGAGAAGGCCCCTACAGCAGTGGATACTCTTAATCAGAGGTACATCAGAGGGGAGATAACAAGAGACGAGTACCTGAGGATGAAGAAGGACATAGAGAAGGCCTGAGGCGCCTCCCTTTTTCCCCCACTGGGTGAGGGACTCCCCCTTTTTCTTCGACAATTTCGGTTTTCAACGCCTCATTGTCTTGGCCGAGGAGCTGACTCTTCGGGCCAACGTAGACTACGGACAGCTATAACCTATAGAGTTATACTTGACAGAGCATCAACCACAAAGTACCCACCGAGCAGAGTCAAGAAGACCCCTAGGGCTCTTGACAGCAACAATTGATGCGGAATGATTACTCTTTTGTGTCTGTGAACCATCACCGAGATGAAAATGTAGTAGACAAAGTCCGAGAGCCAGTGTCCTGCCGTAACTAGCACTACACCCAGCGTGCTCATGACCTCAAGCCCTTTCAAAAGTAGAGCTAGTCCTGCTGTAGCCCACCATATGGGTTGGGTCGGGTTGAATGCCGTGTAGAAGACTCCGCCGATAAGTGAGGAGTCTGTTCTCGATTTCTGCAGCTCGACCTTGCTGACATGACTCCTTATCATTCCCAGACCCATCAGCATCAAGATAGGGCCTCCCAGACTATAGATCACCGTTCGACCTTGGAGGATGATCCATCCGAACCCAAATAGGATTACTAGGATAATCAGAAGCTCCCAGATAACGTGACCGAAAATCACGAGGTGCCCAGTCGCTTTTCCCTTCTTTGTGGCATCGTAGACTGTGAAGGCAAGAAGCGGTCCTGGAATAGCCGCGCCGCTGAGGCCCACCATGAAGCCTAGCGAGATAAGGCCAAGAGCCTCTATCAAAGACTCATACATCCACTGTTACGATTCCACTTCAACCAGTCATAGTTTGGTGTCAGCTGCCAGCTTCAAGTAACTTGGGTCTTGTCCCTCTCTTCAAGGGAGAAGGGGTTAGAAGATCTTATCGATCTGATGATAGGCACCCCCACCACCGTTGATAAGACCACGATAGTGATTCGTTCGATGGGATAAAGCCAGAAGATAAGAGCCCAGTTAGCGGCACGTGCTTGTTCTGAGAGAAGAGGAAGGATTATGGAAGCATATAGTAGGTTCCCCATCAGGTGTTGGGCCAAGGTCCCTATAAGCGATAGCAGGGAGAAGCCGACCGCAGTGAGTCTAATAGATCTTGCTGTGATCAGCCTTGCGAGTCGTGAACCTGCGGGGGACACCAGGACAATGATGCCGACAATGTGCAACCACACAAATGGAAACACAACGCTGCTCTGACTTAGGAATACTGTGACCTCGGTCAGTATCGGCGCGTAAGGATGCGCGAGGAAGAGAACAAGGAGAAGAAGGTAAAGGAGCGCAGCATAGCCCCGCCGTCCTCGGACGATAAGACTGACAACAAGAGCGTTGATCACTGCAGGCATGAAGTCCAGTCCATAGAATATTGGCGGTCGACCAGCGAAGAACCCGATCAGGGTTCCTAGTATTATGCATAATGTGCTGGAATACGGACCGAGGATGACTCCATACATGGATGCCACGAAGTCTGAGGCTGAGAATCTGGAACCCGGAACTCCCACCAGCGGGAAGGTGGGGATGATCCTGAGCACTGTGTAGACGACTGCCAGCGTGGCTATAAGCATCAGGCTCTTTGCACTGCTTTGAGGCTTTGACTTCATGGTAGTCCAACTAGCACAATGTCCGGTCTGTTAAGATTTCCTACAGACCGATCACTTGTTCGCTTCCCTCCCGAAGAGAAGCTCAAACCCCTGGAGGTAACTCTTGCCGGTCTCCAGCGCGATCCTGGCTTTCTCAAGCTCCCTTCCCAGGTAATATGCATGCTGCAATTTTGAGATCAGATTATTCTTGATGGCTGCGCTGACGAGTGCGTCCGGTGAAGCATCGCTGATCATCAGGTCTGGTTTGATCTGGCCGCGTGGATAGTGGAAGAGGATCAACTCATTTCTCTGTCGGTCGAGCGCTACCTTGAAGGACCCTCTCGGATCCTGGAATAGCTCTTTAGTCGTGTTTGTTGATATTCGTTTGATCTCTCTGTGGATTCTCGGAGACTCCTCTCTCCAACGCTTCTCCTTCATCACCAGCAGATCTATTCCGAGGTCTTCAGGCGAGCTCCGTCTGGCCCTCGCAAGGGCGATCATCTTGGCCGCTCTCGCCATCTCGCTCACAGAACCTCTTGTCTTTACGCTGGCCTCCGTCGTGAGTAGGATATTCGCTCCAACTTCAGTCGCTAGTCCTGCCAATAGCAGGTTTGCTCCGATAGAGTCAGCATCCATGAGTTCGGTGACGTTTCCAGCGCCAAAGAGCAGCGGTGTTGTCTGATCGGTCTTCCTGAATCTCGCGTAGGCAAAGATCGATTCGGCCAGGTTAGTGGTCATCAGCGGATTAAGGATCGGGTCGGCTATTATCTTTGAGAACCCTAGGGACCTAGCCCACCTGATGTTCTTGTTCAGTTGATTGATCCTGTCCTTCGTATCTTCTGGAACGCGATGGTTCCTCCCCGCTGACGTGACAACGGTCGGTATCTCTGTCGCAAACTGAGCAACTTCTTCCATGTTCTCAGCATTAACGCTGAGTATGAGATCGACGCCAGAATCTACTGCGGCTTCTATCTCAGCCGGGTCACTTGTATCGATACTGACGGGTTTCTGGACGCATCTCTTTGCTGCCTTCACAGCTCTCCCAGAATCTTCTGGATGCCCTCCCCCAGCCACCATTCCGATGTCGATTATGTCTGCTCCAGAAGCCTCAATGTACCGTGCCATCTTCTGAACCTCGTCATCTGGCATGGTCGAGGCGTCTACGATCTCGGCCAGGACCCGCATAGGAAGCCTTGAGCCAATGATGACTTTATCCTCTCCAAAACCGATAGCAAGCATGCCCTTCCTGGCCCTTGGCTTCATCGATTCTCTCTCGATCCTGCGAAGCGTTCTCTCTGCCTCTTGAAGTAAGGCCTTGCTTACCAGCTCATCTGCAGGCAACACGGTGGAGAGCTCGGTTTTCTTTATTGATTTGAGAACAACAGGTAAGTCGGCTGCGTTCTTCGGGCCTTTCCGTGTCTTGATGCCTGTTCTCTTCTCTATGCTCAAGATGTCGCCGGCTATCAGACCAGGTACCAGTATCAAGCCGACCTTGGACAGCTCCTTCTTCTCAAGCATCTTCACTATGAAACCTGGTGACATAAGAGATGCGACAGGAACAGGCAGAGCATATACTTCAGAGTCAGCATCGCTCTTGCTGAGGCTCTCTCTGACCACGTTCTCTGCCATTAAACCCGTTACTACAAGGACCCTCAAGACCTTGACACTCACCCAGCTGAAGCTTGGGTGATTCTAGCTTCTATCATGTTCATTGGTCTGTGGGTCATTGCCCTCTTAGGCTGCCACCTCACTCCATCCCACTTTAGAAGGTTAGGGTGTGTCACCACCCTGATGGCTGTTCCTTCATACTGAAGGTCCGCCATGTTCAAGACTCCAATAGCATCCCTGTTTGCTTCCAGCCCACAGTTTAGACATCTGAACAATCTACCTTTCCT
The DNA here is from genome assembly GCA_964598945.1 of uncultured Candidatus Bathyarchaeia archaeon. Taxonomy (GTDB): domain Archaea; phylum Thermoproteota; class Bathyarchaeia; order 40CM-2-53-6; family RBG-13-38-9; genus JAGTQV01. Next base: position 4,154 of record CAZRDQ010000042.1, on the reverse strand, counting down.
CTCAATGTTTTCTGACCTGCATCTTATGCATCTGCTTGAGGTCTTGTATTCGCTGGCTTCCTCGACTCGTATGCCATACTCTTGAGCCGTACACTTCAGTCTTTGAATGATGTAGTTGAAGCTCCAGAAGTCATGGATCATTGAGTTGACCTTGTGGCTGTTCTCTCCATTGTTCTCTCTGATGTGCTTGAGGTCACCGATAACAATCTTTGAAACCCCCAGTTCATAGAGGTCTCTTACCATGAGTCTTATCATGGTGTTGATGGCCTGTCGGAATCTCTGTTGTCTTGTCCTGTAGAATCTGCTCAGTTGTTTTGAGTTCTTCTTACTGTTGATGGTTTCAAGTCTGCTCTGGCAGTCTGCTATTCGCCTGTTCCAGTGCCACCAATCTGCCAGGAGGTTTCTTCCACTGTATGCTATCGGCTTCTCCCATCCTTCAAGCCAGATGGTGGCAAGATTGATTATGCCGAGGTCTATGTAGCATGTCCTGGAGCCTCTCGGCTTGAATAATGGCTTAACCTTCACAGCCTGAAAGACACGCCACTTCTTATCCACCTCATCATAGATGACCTCGGCTCTGCCTTGTTTACCATTCCATTTCGGCTTGCCCTTGATAGGTATCTCCATCTTCTTTGGTAGTCTCATCACTCCATCCTTTACAGTGTAGCAATCGTTCCTTAGAATCATCATCAGTTTGTATTTTCCATCTCGCTTCCAGAATCCAGGCATGCATACCTTCTCAATGTTTGGTGGGAGTTTACCCTCTCGCTCCAACCGCTTGAGGGCGAAGAAGCTCCTCCAAGACTCGTTACTCTTCCTGATGATCTGTTGAGCTGCCGCTGAATCGATTGGTGGTCCATACTTTTGATAGAGGTCTTTGCACTCCCAATCTATCGATTGGTAGTTTATGTATGCCTGTCTTCTGCGATAAGCTATCTCGTTCCAAAGTTTAGCACAGTTGGTAGCCCTATCTCTCAGTATCCTCTCTTGCTCGACTGCTGGAGCAAGAATGAAGGTGTTGGCTCTCTGCATGAAACTACCAATAGTGTTATTGATTCGCCAGACATTTAAGCCTCCAATGCCTCTGTCTGGTTGCAATTCATCGTCCTGCTGAAGCAGGGAGCTTTCTTGCCAGATCTTTGGTAGCCTTCAGAGGCTCATTTGATATTTGAGGGAATGTCGCGTTGAGTGGTCTCTTTAGGATACTGTTACCTTTGCACCGAGGTTGTTCGGTCCTGTGAAGAGTACTTCGCCGCCCCCATGCTTCTTGAGTAACTCTGTGAGGATAGATACAAGGGGTTCTTTGGCGTCGTCTCGCTTTACAAGTCCGTAGGCTGTTGGGCCGAAGGAGCTCTGCCCAGCACCATAGGCACCTCCACGCAGCAGCGCTTCTATGCATTTCTCCGTGGCAGGATGCATGAGTCTCTTTGCCGCCTTGGCGATACCCAGAGTCTGCAGATCTGAGAGACCAGAGCCGAATGTATCAATGTCTCGGTCAAGGAGAGACGGAAGGAGCTTCACCAATATGATCCGCGTTATTGCCGCAACCTCATCTCCGGGAACCGGGCATATTTCTCTGAATATCTCGGTCTCTCTGTGTCCGAATGCACCCTTGCCCACGGTTGGCGTGACCAGAATGAAACCCCAATCTTCGGGGAAATCATACCTTGCAAGTACCTTTGCTGGAGGAGCATCTGAGGCACTTGATGGCAGAAAGCTCTCTTTCTCTTTCTTCTTGCCAAAACTGTGTCCACCATCAAGGATAAGTCCGCCCCCATCGAAAGCAGCCACGCCTATGCCTGATGTCCCTCCTCGACCCATTAGTCGAGCCAGCTCAAACGTGGAAAGACCGAGATCAAGAAGCCTAGATATTGAAGCTGCAACAGCCAGACTTAGTTGGGTCTCCGACCCGAAACCAGCATGTTCCGGGATTGTCTCCTTGACTGCTACTGAGACCTTTTGCTTTGAGCCTATCTTTGTCAAGAAGTGTCTCGCTATTGCCTCTGTTTTCGCCGCCTCTTTACCATACACCTTGAACTCGTTGCTCAGCCATGCAGTCAATTCGACACTGGGCTTCTCGATCGAGAGGCCTAGGCTTCCGTCCACTCGACCGAGCTGTCCATTCATGTCCACAAGACAGAAGTGGAGTCTGGACGGTGTCTTAACCGATGCCTTGGCTGCTCCTCTTCCAGCGATGGATCCTTGACTGGAGTTCTTTGATAGCTCTTGCATAGTCAGAGTCTGGGGAGACTCTCTCGATGACGTCTTTATAATGATTTACGAGTTGGATCAGTTTCGCAACTTCTCTTTTCTTCTTGCGGTCAGGCAGGAATTTCTGTATCCTTGTGGCGTGGATTGTTGCCTCAATCAATGCGTGGGCTCCTCTACTGTAGGGGGCAGGAGTGACATGTCTCCAGCAGACTCTTCTGACTTTGAACTCGGCAAGTACACTCTCCCTATCTTGCTCATCCCGTGTTAGCTCCATCTCAATGTATCCTTCAGCACTCTTCAGGACTGGTGCATTCACGAGGCGTGATCTTGAGAAGTAACGCGTTGGGAGGCCGCCTCTTCTCTTGAAGGTCGTCCTGTAGAAAAGACAGGCGTCACTGGTGAGGTTGGCCACAGCGGATCTTCTTGCGAGTATGTTCCGAAGTGTGCGTGAACCCCTTAACAGCCTCGCACAAATGGTCTTCCTGGCGGTGAATCTTATTCCCATCGGCGCTGCGTTCGGGCTTCCGTCATCATTGTATGTTGACAGGATGATCTCGTAGGTCTGCCTAGAGCGGCTTATCCTCCTGCTCAATCGGTACCCTGCCTCGGCATGAGAGAACATTACAGGAAGCTTTGGGTGTTCAGTAGCGATCGACGATAAGTGGATCGCGGGTAGTCTGGCTACACTATCTCGACCGAGGTTCCTATGGCTTGTCCAGGAAGACCTCTCTTGAACCGGCTAAGAAGAACTCCGCCACCACCGTGAGTGGAGACAACTTTCCCGACGAGCCTCTTTCCGGTCTGTGAGCGCCATACAACCTTACGGCCAATGTATTTTGAGGCAGAGCTGGCGCTGGTTGCTCCATCGACTCTTATCAAGGCGTTATGGGTGCTCTGTCTGAACATTCCTTGTCTGTAGTTAACGAAGATCCCATGCACCCTCTCAACTGGGGCGGCAGGCTTCTTCGGTCTTACTTTTGGCGGCTTTGCTGCTGGTTTCTTCTCTTTCTCCAGAATCGCTTTGATGAGCTGTGCCTTGAGCATCTTCGATGGTGCTTCGACGCCCATTTGCTCAGCTAGTTCTTTCAGTTCTGATACTTTCATCTTTGATAGCTCAGGTTTTGTCGGCAACATTTTTGACACTCACCCAGCTGAAGCTTGGGTGATTCTAGCTTTTATGATGTTCATCGGTTGGTGGGTCATAGCGCTTTTACGCTCCCACCTCATTCCATCCCACTTTAGAAGGTTAGGGTGTGTCATCACCCTGATGGCTGTTCCTCCGTAGAGGTTCGCCATGTTTAAGACGCCAATGGCATCTCTATGAGCCTCCAATCCGCAGTCAAGGCATTTGAAGAGTCTACCTTTCCTCTCAATATTCCCTGAACCACATCGTATGCATCTGCTTGAAGTCTTGTATTCACTTACTTCTTTGACCCGTATGCCGTACTCCTGTGCTGTGCACTTTAGTCTTTGCGTGATGTAGTTGAAGCTCCAGAAGTTGTGGACCATAGCGTTAACCTTCTTTCCACTATCATCGTTATCTCTGATGCCTGTTAGGTTGCCAATTATTATTGTTGAGGCTCCTAATTCATATAGGTCTCTTACCATGACTCTTATCATAGTGTTGATGGCTTGCCTGAACCTTCTCTGACGTATCCTGTAGAACCTGCTTAGTTGTCTTGAGCCTTTCTTCCCATTGATTGTCTCGAGTATGCTCTGACATTTCGCTATTCTGTCAACCCAGTACCGCCAGTCTGCCAGGAGGCTTCTCCCACTGTATGCTATTGGTTGCTTCCACCCTTCAAGCCAGATGGTGAACAGGTTGATTATGCCAGGGTCTATGTGGCATGTCTTGGAGCCCTTCGGCTTGAATAATGGCTTGACTTTTACAGCCTGAAAGACACGCCACTTCCCATCAACCTCATCATAGATGACCTCGGCCT
>CAZRDQ010000041.1:0-12576 GCA_964598945.1 uncultured Candidatus Bathyarchaeia archaeon | reverse complement strand
CACGGGTATACCCCCCTCGCCTACCCCTCCCCCGGTACCGTAGGGGGTCAGAACAGTAGCTCGTAACAGGACCTACTGGAAGTTGAGCCATATTCATTCAAGAGCATTAGGTTTTGAACCGCTGAGGATCTGATTACTCTATGCGCTGATGAGTGGCCGGATTGTTCCCCACGTGTTCCTTGAGGATCTCTTGACGGTGACAGTTGTCGTCATTTTTGGCATGTGTTACTGCAGCTTCTCTCCTTTGGCAGTCATTACAGTCTGCCGAAGTGGAACGGCTTTTCCAGATCTTCTAATGGCCTCCTCAGCTATGTGCTGGAGGCCGAAGCAGCACGGAACCTCCATATTAACTAGAGTTATGCTCTTGATCTCATTTGACTTGAGGATCTCTGTCAACTTCTCTATGTAGTATTGTGTGTCGTCGAATTTCGGACAGCCAATGATCAAGACGCGGCCCTTGAGGAATTCTTTATGGAAATTGCCGTAAGTGAAGGCTGCACAGTCCGCGGCTATGAGAAGTTCGGAATTCTGGAAATATGGTGCACTGGGTGGGACCAGTCTCAGTTTGATGGGCCATTGCCTCAATTCCGACTTGACTTCTCCAACCTCACCTGCTTCCTGCGAGGCTTTCTCAGCTCTCAGGTCAAGAACCGTGCTGCCTAGGCATCCGCCGAAGTCCTCAACGTGAGCCTTCTCGCCATACCCTGCATGAATTGTCAAGCCTCTATCGACAGCCTCCTTGTTGAACTCATCTGCCTCCCTCTCCACTATCCGTATGGCATCTTGTGGACAATGACCCAGACACGCCCCAAGACCATCGCAGAACCTGTCAGATACCAGCTTGGCTTTGCCATCTATTATCTTGAGGGCTTCTTCTGCACATTTAGGGATGCAGAGTCCGCACCCGTTGCATCTCTCTTCATCTATGGTTACGATCTTTCGGACAGTCATACTTGTTCCTACAGCATCGCGCACAATAAATATGTCCCGAAAATGTTGGGGAAAGCATGAAAGGAGAATTGCCGAATGACAGACTATTGCCTCTCTCCACGTGCTAGCATTCTGGGCAGGTTCTTGTACCAACGCCAGTGCAGTGCATCGTGCGACACAACTAGGATGATGAAGATCAATCCTGAGTAGATGTGTAGGTCTGACCAAGTGCGCCGGGACAGCCCAAGGAACAGTCTCTCCAACTCCCTACTCAGACCCTGCGGGAGCAGCAGCTTGTCTTGGGACAGACTGTCTCCGCTAGGTAAGAATATCCAAAGGATGATTCCTGAGACAGCTGATGTAATGAAGAAGAGTAGAGTGAGGATGTTGATCAGAGCGTTCAGTCTGACTTTCTTCATATGCGGTTCTCACATATCCGGTTCTTTGATCAGAGTCTGCTTCAGTTTGATTGACGAGCGTATCGAGCGATAATATATTCTTGTCGCCTGTTTTCAAATAACCTATGAGATCGTCCCTCGATTCTGCATCCTAGAGGTCAAAAGAAAAGAATAAGTAGACAGTATCGAGTTCTAAACGACGTGAGAAGCTCATGAATCTGATCAAACTTCGACTGTCAATGGCCGGTACGCTCACTCTACTGATAGCGCTCTCGACGCTCTTCTTCACGATCATCCTAAGCTTGATAGGAATTACGAACCTGATGGCCCTGACATTCTTTGTGGTTGGGTTCAACCTACTCCAGTGGCTCTTCGCCCCCTACATGATAAACGCCCTGTACAGGGTAAAGGAGGCTTCAGAGTCCGATGAGGCTGGACTTCGCAGCATGGTTGCGCGGCTCAGCGACAGGATAGGACTGAGCATGCCAAAAGTCATGATAGCGAATATACCCATCCCGAATGCTTTTGCTTACGGATCGCCGATCGCAGGAACCAGGGTTGCCGTCACGACAGGACTGCTCCGGGAACTTGAGGACGAGGAGGTTGAGGCAGTTCTGGGTCACGAGCTAGGCCACCTGAAGAACAAGGATGTACAGACAATGATGTTTGCCTCTGTTCTGCCTGCGATCTTCTATTTCATAGGAAACTCAATGATGATGTCAGCGTACTACGGTGGCTCAAGAAATAGAGAAGGCGGGGGAGCTGCCCCGATATTGATCGGTATGGCATCCATGGCAATCTACTTTGTACTAACCCTGCTGGTCCTCAGCCTGAGCAGGCTGCGCGAGTACTATGCTGACCAGAGGAGTGTATCGATAGTTGATGACGGTGCACGCAAGCTCTCAGAGGCTCTGTCGAAGATAGTCTCCTCAAGCAGCAAGATGAGACTTCACAAGCAAACTCCTGGCAGCTTGAACAGCTTCAAAGCATTATTCATTGAAGACCCTGACAGCGCTGTGCGCAACGAGGCCGCCATTTCAAATGCCAGAATGCTGAGGACAGACCAGCAACTTGTCCAAGAGATGCTATCTAGAAAAGTGGGCACAGCCGACCGTATTCTGGAGCTTCTGTCAACACATCCAAACATAGTGAAGCGACTCCAGGCGCTGCAGAAGTCAAGGTAGACGAGAACTGAGAAAGTCGAACCCGGGATCCGATCCATTGGTCTGGCCAGTGATAAGAGATCCATTCAATCATCGCTACTGGACATTGTGAGCTGCAGGAAGAAAACCCACCATCACCGCCCACCGGAACGACGCCATCACACTCTAGAAGAGACCCAGATCAGACCAAACCGAGGCGATATCTAGGGTGAACCGATGGCGCTGGCTTGGGCACCGCACTGGTAAGTTACCTATCGCGATCAGAGAGACAAAAGGCAGATATCGTCAAGGCATATTGAAAGATCCGTAGACTACCTTCAGCTGGCTTGGCGTGTCGAGGTCATTACCTGACTCTGAACTCGCAGCCAAGATCTGCGGCAATTCTCTTGCATTCGGAAAGATCTGCGACTCCCAGATCCACTACTGTTAGCATGACTTCAGGGAGATACTTTTTGTTGTCTCGGGCAAAATCGAGGACAGCCCGGTACGCTCCTTCTAACGAAGGCCCGCACAGCAGGTCATACTTCTCTTGGCTTTCAGCATTCAGACTTATCGAGACAGAATCCATTCCTGCTTCACTCAATTCCCTCGCTACTTCTCTGTCTTTGTTTCTCAACTGGGCGAGTCCATCCGTGTTCAAGCGGACCTTCAGGTGGGGACATTGCTTCTTGATCATTCTTGTCAGTTCAAGAACCATATCCAGCCTCATGGTTGGCTCTCCGAATCCGCAGAATACCACTTCATTGTCGGATTCCTTGAGTTCGCCCTGAAGTTCTCTCCAGATCTCATCTATGCTCGGTTCTCGGTTAAGCCGCAGCCTATAGCCTGACAGGCCAGACGAGTAATTCCTCACGCAGAATGAGCAGTTGTTTGTACATCGGTTAGTTATGTTAAGATAGAGAGTGTGAGGTCGTGGGACATAACGATATACAATCGATCCACCTAGATTCTCAGCTTCAGCTTCCATTTGGAATAACCTTGTTATTATGACTGCATTCTTCAGCTTCAACTTTCAGTTCCAGGATAAGACTTGAATTTATCGTGCCCTCGGTTACACATTCCGTGCCGAAGCTCCGTCAATGCTCCTGCGCCATGCCTCTTGTCGATATCCACATTATTCAGGTATGCCTCATGGTTAGCTAGCATCCCAATGGTCCCTTTAATACCGAATCTAAGAACATTAGACTGAAAGATGAAGACTGTCAGGTTACCTCCGAACCAACGCGAGATCAAAGCTATTCTAAGGTGGAACATAGATCACCCCGGGATCATTCCTGAGAACCCTAGATTCGATCCTGAAAAGTGGGCACTAATCATTGACGGCGAGATCGCGAATCCTCTCAGATTAGGCTGGCGGGAACTCCTCAACCTTCCCTCCACCGAATCGACGAGTGATTTCCACTGCGTGGAGGGATGGAGTGTCAGAGACTGCAGATGGTGCGGAGTCAAATTCAGTTCATTGATAGAGATCGCAAAGCCCACTGAAGACGCTAAGTATGTTCACTTCAAGTGCTTAGACGGCTACACAACATCCTTGGATCTTTCAGAGCTTCTCCCGGATGACGTTATGCTGGCCTACAGACTCAATGGCGAATATCTCGAAGAAGCTCTTGGAGGCCCACTCAGACTGATCGTGCCGGCCAAGTATGCGTACAAGAGCGCGATGTGGGTTGAACAGATAACCTTCACAAAGACAAAGGAGCTTGGATACTGGGAGAGAAGAGGCTACAGCGACACAGCAGACGTATGGAAGAACGATCGCTTCGCCAGATAGATGAGCTTCAGGGAATCCCAGGATTTAAGTCACATGGAAACTGCGTCTTGGTCATGCTGCTGATCTCACTGGGCCTCTTTGCTTAGCCTGTTTCGGCTGATGATCCTGTAGGCGATCCCGCGGTTATCTCCTCTGAGCCAACGGACTGAGATTGCTATGCTATTTTGCTTTTCGGGGAAATCTTCTTGCGGAGTCTATGATCAAGACTATGCCGATAACAATTAGAGCGTATGGCAAAACGTCAAGTATCTGCTTTTCTGCCGGCGGCGGGTAGATCATTATCCATACCAGTTGTCTCGCCCACCAGTAGACGACGGCCCCGATGGCAAACAGTACAAGACCGATAAGCAGTTCAGCTAACGCAGCTCTTTTCCCGTTCATAACACATCAGATCGACTCTGGGTTGGTCGGATACCTCTTCCTTCGTTTCCAAACCCTGTAATAGACTGCGGCCAAGACGACTATGCTCACTGTTGTAGCAACGATTGCAGTTGTTTCTGTTATGTATGCACATGTGCTGGTTGGCTGCCCTGTTGTGGAGCTTTCTTTTATGTTGATTCCCGACATCTTCACCACCAACTCGACCACAATATTCTTGTATAGCCCTCCTCCCTCGCCAGCAATGGAGAGAGCGTAGGAGCCGAGGGCTGCGGAGGCTAGAACGTAGATACTGAGCTTGGAATTGAAACTGGGCTTTCCTGCTTGGGGATCGAAAGAGAAGGTTGAGCCTTAGCGTGCGCGGCTTTACGAGAGTGAATTATAGTGAACGTCATATAAGGACTTAGCAACCAATCACACGCTGGCCAGAGTCTTTCTCTTAAGCTCACTGATGATCTCTGCCACGTTCTGTCTGGCTTCCATCGTACTTCTGCTTGGCGGTTCCATAAGAAGGGTCGGAGCTTCTTCACCGGCGATCGATCTGTAGTCATCACGCCAGTCGCTAGGAAGATCGTTGGGAAGCTTGGTCTGGGTGAATGCGCTGAGAACGCTTGTCCAGCACCTGGCTACGTTTGAGAGTCTGTATCCCCCGCCTCCGAAGACTACAACCCTTCCCTCACAGAACTCGTGAGCCAAGTCATGGATCCTAGAGGCCGCCTCATAGTAGGCCTTGGCTGTGAGGGCAAGGTGTGAGAGCAGATCACCTCTGTGAGAGTCTGCGCCTGACTGTAACAGGATAAGCTCTGGGCTGTAGCGTCTGATGGCTGGCGGCACAATCTTCTCAAAAGCCTCCAGATAGATCTCGTCAGTAGTTTGGGGCGGAAGTGGTACGTTTATCTTAAGTCCTGAGGCATCGCCCTCACCGATCTCTTCTTGAGAGCCTGTGCCGGGGAAGAGGTAACGGCCGTCCTCATGCAGGTCTATATCCAGTACTGATGTGTCGCCGTAGAATCCATACATGACGCCGTCTCCGTGATGTGCATCTATGTCTATGTAGGCCATCCGTTTGATGCCGAAGTTCTTCTTCAGGAACGATATGCATATGGCGGGATCGTTGAATATGCAGAACCCTGAGGCCCTCTCAGGATAGGCATGATGCAGCCCTCCACTAAGGTTGAAGGCGTGGGAAAAGTTCCCTTTCATTACTGCCTTGGCGGCTACCAAGGAGGCGCCGGCCACCCAGCTTGCAGCTTCGTAACATCCTCTGAATGCAGGTGTATCTCCGGCATCTAGCAGCCCGTAACCTCGCCTGCTGTAATCCCGAACCTTGTTCAGGTACGCTTCTGAATGAAATAGTTGAAGCTCTTTGTCGGTGGCGAGCCTGGGTCGCAGAGTCGGTACTGAGGACAGGAGATCATAAGACTTCATCAGAGCCAAGGCCACACTGATTCGTTCAGGCTTCAGAGGATGTGCTGGTCCGAAATCGTAGGTCTGCAGTTCATCGCCATTTACGATTGCTGTCTGGCCGCTCACCTTCCATTCTCCCCTGAAGCAGGAATTGATCCAGTAATAAGAAAGAATTTTAGCTTAGATCTTAGGAGAACCCTCAGTTAATAGGCTCGTCTGCAGGTGGGACCTGGAACCTGAGTCTAGGCTGAAGCGGCAGATCATTCTATATTGATCTTGTGGCCTTTGATAGTCTTCGGCAACTCGATTGACAGTACGCCATTCTTGAACTTCGCTTTGGCCTCTTCAGGGTTGATCTTGGCAGGAAGCGTTACGATCTTGTAGAAGGATCTGAACTCGCAGTCTCTCTGGATTCCCCAATGCTCGTACTTAACACAACGTTCCAGCGGGGCCTCGAGTTTCAGATGGTCTTCTTCGACTGTTAAGTGAATATCTTCTTTACGTACCAGTGGAAGATCCATGGTGACCATTATCTTGTCAAGTGTCTCTGTCATTTGCGTGAGAGGTTCGAGTCTGCCGGTCGCTGAGTCCCACATCGAGTGGCCGGAGAGTAGCCCCTCGAAGGCCTCCTCGAACTCCCGCTGCATCTCATCGAATATGTCGAGCAGTCTTCTTGGTTTTCTTGACATGTTTCACCAACCCCTCTCAACCGTACATGGCGGGCAGCTCTTGTTCCTGGGTCTTCGCCATCCCTTGTAGCGATCTAGTCGTTCGCTGCATTAGCTCGCGTGTCTTGACTCTTATCTCCTCGGCCTCATCAAGAAGTTCCTTGACATTAACGTTCAAGCCGAGAAGTTTGTTCGCTGCAGATATTGCAGAGGCTGCAGCTCCAGGGTCAGGATATTGAGAGTGTGACTGAGCAAGAAGGACGATGTTCGTCAAGCCTTTGGATAAGGATTCTCTGAGGACCATGGCGTGAGGACCGACCATGAATCCTTCCTCAAGAACAGATATCTTCGCTTCTTCAAGCAATTTCCTGCCTTCCTTGGTTGTTGAGACACCGAAGACTTGTGGCGTCTCGATCTCCATTCTATTCTGTACCGCGATGCCGCTGACAGAGACTAGGATCTCGACCTTTCTTGACATAGCCCAGTTGACCAGGCTCCTTGAAAGTGGAGCTATGGCTGTAAGATTTATCGGCGTCTCTGAGGTCAAGGCCGCAAGCTTAGAGCTGCCGAAGAGCCTCATCGGAACCTTGGGGTTGCCCTCATGAATGACCATTACAGGCGGGAGAAGGTCGGATTCAATATGTCCTATCTCGGGCAGATTCAAAGCGTGAACTATGTGGCTTACAGCGATCATACCTGTCAGCCCCGTATCCGGCATCCCAACTAGGCAGTACTTGACTGAAGCCAGCGGAGTATGCTCAATAATATGAATCTCCTCAAGCATGTGCGAAACCTAAGATAGACTAACTGAATCGTGTTGATTAATCTTTTCCGAACATCCGAGGCTAGCTTTGTTCTAAGATCTTGAAAAAAGTTTAAGTTAGAGCAACTGAGGCCGTAGCTGAGATGCCAAGATGGAGTCCAGGATGATCGCTGGGACGGGAAGACTCAAGGTTGCGTTAGTCATAAGCATTCTTGTCAATGCAACGCTGGCTTCAATTGATGTATCGAACTTTCAGGAACCGAAGACCCGCGATGCACAATATTCAGCCCTCGCAGTCCAGAATCAGAATCTCACGAGAACTGTTAACTCACTCAAGCAGGAGCTTACAATCCTTCAAAGCCAACTGTTCTACTATAAGGCGCAAGCCGAATACTACTCTCGCATCTCCAGACTCAACAAGACTGTCGGCAACATCGCTGTCGGCAGATCAGAGATCAATATCGTTGCAGTGCGGGAGGTAAGGAATTCGATATCCGAGTCTGCCTATGAAGGCGTGGTCATGACCGCTCACTTGGAACTGAGGGAAGGTGAAGGCAGACTTCTGATCAATACGCGACCGAAGATCGGTATAGACCTTCAGACCAGCGCAAACACAGCCATCCTTTTTGCAGAGAACATAACAGGACTCTCCCTCCGTGACACCGATGTGATACTGACTGTCACAGCTGATACCGACACTGAAGTCTTGGACGGACCGAGTGCCGGCGCCGCGATAACTGTCGCTCTGATTGCAGCGATAAGAAATCAAACAATCGACCAAGCAATCTTCATGACTGGAACAATAAACCCTGACGGAAGTATAGGGAAGATCGGAGGGATCCTGGAGAAAGCCACTGCTGCAGCAAAGTTTGGGGCAAAGGAGTTCCTTGTGCCAATCGGCCAGAGCGTAGCCTTGACCTACAAGACCGAGGAAAGCCATCCTGCTCCTGGCCTCACAATAATCACGACCAAACCTGAGTCGATTAATGTCCAGGAATACCTCCGCCAACAGGGCTTCAATCTCGAAGTCCGTGAAATGGGCAACGTGATGCAAGCCTACGATCTTTTTGCGTCATCAAAGCAGAGCTAACCCCCACCACGATAACTAGTTGACCTTTCAGCCTACACTCAGCTGTGAGGGGAAGATCTAAAGATCAGAGAGTCAATCAGCCCTCTGTGGTTCTGGACTGTCTTCCGTCTTCTTGAAGTCTTTCTCTATTCTATTCGCTAGTTCTTCCATTCTGAGCGGCAACTTTGAAGTGTCTCCTGAGCCGTTCTTCTGGTATAGCCTATTGTATAGCCAGATGCTGGTGGGAACTTCCAGTCCGGCTGAATCCATAAGTTGCTTGTTGGAGAAGATCTCGGCTGGGCTGCCTTCGGCTATTATGCTTCCATCCTTTACGATGCAGACCTTGTCAGCAATTCCGGCTGCAAGGTCCAGGTCATGGGTTGCCACAACAACGCTCATGCCTAGTTCGTCCCTGGCCTTGAGAATAAGTTCTTCGATTCGTCTCGCGTTCCTGCTGTCTAAGTTTGCAGTCGGCTCATCCAACGCAATTATCCTGGGCTTCATCGCTATGACTCCTGCTATGGCGACTAGTTTCTTTTCTCCTCCGCTGAGGTAGTGCGGAACCTTCTTGTACTCATTCAATCCAACCGTTTCCAAGGCCCACATAGCTCTTGTCTGAGCCTCATTTATGGACAGACCGAGGTTGAGCGGACCGAACATTACATCGTCCAGGATCGTGGGCGAGAAGAGTTGACTCTCCGCATCCTGGAACACAAGCCCAACCTCCTTTCTTATCTCCCTGAGATTCTGGGCATCAATCCTTTTGCCGAAGACCTTCAGAACACCTTCTGTGGGAAGGAGCAACCCGTTGAGATGTTCAAGAAGTGTCGATTTTCCTGAACCGTTTGGCCCGCAGAGGCAGAGGATCTCGTGAGCATAGATCCGCAGGTACATGCAGTGGATCCCTTCGGTGCCGTCTGGGTAGATATGGGTCACGCAGTCTGCATGTATCAGAAGCTCGCTTTTTTCCGATCCAAACAAAGTCTTCACCCCACGACTAGGACAGACAGAAACGCAACTACCGACAGGAGGAAGTACAATAGCCCTGCGCGGCTTGGCTTCCCTGGAGCAGAGTAGGTGGTGATCCTTCCATCGAAGCCTCTGGCTTCCATGGCTTTTGCGATTCGTTCCGCACGATCGAATGAATGAATGAAGGCTACGGCGAAGATCCCGCCGAAGATGCGGGTCTGGGTGAGCAGCCCTCTAACTAGGTCTCCTCCTCTGGAGCTTAGAGCTTTCAAGAGCGAGATGACTTCCTCAAAAATGACAAAAGAGAACCTGTAGGCCAGTAGAAATACCGTGTTCACAGGTGTTGGAAGAATCGAGTTAGCAATGGCGCATAGATGAGCATATTTTGTCGTCATTATGAATGAGAAAGAGTAAGTGACTACAGAGAGTGTCCTTAGGAGGAGTCTGATCAGAAGCGACAGCCCTCCGTAGGTCAGCTGAATTCGAGGAAAAGACCCCAGTGAGACAATCGGGGTTCCCGGTTCGTTGAAGATAAAGAGTAACGCAATAGTCAGAACGAATGAGACGGGTATGAGGTACCACTGCAATAGGAGCCTGAACGGCAGACTCCCCGCGCGATAAGTTACCAATGTTAAGAAGAAAAGTACTAGGAGATACTCGATCTTCTGTAGAGATGTAGCTGCAATCACTACCAAGAGAAGGTAAGTCAACTTCAGATGGCTGTTTGCCTTGTGCAGTGGGCTGTTTCCCTGTTCAGCAAGGTGTGATATCATGCCGAAGTCAGGTACGTGACTCGAGAATCCAATCCTGGCCAAACTTTACAGCGATCCCCCATTCTTGCGTCTGGCGAAGCTGTACGCTGCGACTGCAATAGTCAGTGCAGCCAGGGTGATTATGACATAGAGGAAAGGATTCCTCGTCTCTATGGGAAGGCTTCCATTAGCCTCGACTTCCTCCCCACTTTGGTTTAGTCCAACTGCACAGTGAAAACGTTCTTCAATTCCCTGTTCTGTGACTTTTGTCGCAGCCCAATAACCGAGGAGCAGCAAAAAAACAATCAGGATAGCCAAGGAGGCTTGAACGACTTTTCCTTTCATTGCCATCAGCTTTTGGAAGTCGTTAGGAGATCAGGCCTAAGCCTGTTGATGTATGTGAGTGTGAATCCTGTAACAATTCCTTCGATGACGGCGACGAAGATATTAACACCTGCAAGCAAGATGAGATTTGAGACAATTTCCGTCATGGTCAAGGTTGAACCTTGGATTCCCGAGATGGCTATGATGCCGATCATGACAAGGCTTCCTACAGCCAATGCTGTTATAGCAGCCATTACGCCCGAAGAGAATATGCCTAGTCTTTTCTTCAACATGCGAAACGATTCGTAACCGAGGAATACCTCAACAGAATTAATGATCGAGTTCGCGCCGATCAATCCCCATCCTCCATGACCGATGGCGGCAGAGAAGATATTGACCACGAAGATGGCAACTGCTCCAAGTGCAGGTCCAAGAAGGATACCGACCAGAGGAGTCAAGTTTAGATGTATGCCTCCGAGCAGCGGTATGTTGATCTGGAAAACAGCAAATGAAACCGCTGTAGCCATGGCAGTTGCCGATATTTTCAGCGGATCAAGGACGGCTTTCTTTCGGAGAGCATAAACTATTGCTGAGATAGTAATGATGTAGACCGCCCACCATACGGCTAGCCACTCAAGACTTAAGGCACCGTCTGGCAGATGTATGTGAGCCAAGTCTGGAGCCTTCGTTCTCGATAGAGTCACTATTAAGATTTAAACGTTTTATTAATAATTCTTATATAACGAACTTAACATTTCTTATTAGTGCGAGATTGGGCCCCGTGACGATAATCAGCATATCAGCAAACGAAAAGATGCTCGCAGATCTTGACAGAATTCAGAAAGACCTTGGCTTCTCAGGAAGGTCCGAAGCGGTCAGAGCAGCCATTCGAATGCTCTTATCGGAGTCCGCCGACAAGGAAACACTAACTGGCAGAGTGAGGGGCGTGCTCCTGGTCATCCATGATCATGAGGCCGAGGACTTTGTCACAGAGACAAAGCACAAGTTTCTAGACATAATCTACACCCAACTTCACAACCGATTCAAAGAAGGCAAATGTCTAGAACTCTTCATTCTGGATGGGGAGGCGGACCGAATAAGACAGTTGAAGAAAACACTTCAGAAGAACGAACAAATAGAGCATGTGAAGCTCACCGTAGCTTGATGAACATTTCTATTGAGCAGACACCGATAGTCTCAATCAAACGAGCAGTGAAGGATAGTCGAGATTATGCGGTATCCTGCCTTTATGCTTCCGACCGGCGTGCCCGATATCTTGGATTTCCCAATCCTTTTCCTGTAGCTGACATCAACCTCCCTTATGCGCAGGTTCATCCTCAGCGCTTTGATCATCATCTCGACATTCCAGCCGTATGTCTGATCCTTCATGCCGAGGCTTTTGAGGCTCTTCCATGTTATTGCCCTGAAGGGCCCTAGGTCAGAGAAGCCTTTTCCATATAGAATTCTCAGAAGCACAAGTGCGAACTTGTTTCCAAGCCTGGCATGAAGGGGCATTGATCCTTTCGCCATCCTCGAACGGGTGCGGTTGCCGATGACTAGGTCGACTTCGCCCTTCAGAATCGGCTTCAAAATTCCATCGATCTCTCTTGGGTCGCTGCTGAAGTCTCCGTCTATAAAGACAACTATCTCAGGCTCAACCTCCTCAAGAAACGTCATGGCTGCCAAGCAAGCATTTCCGTAGCCTCTTCGTGGCTCAAACAAGACCTTTGCTCCGTGACTCAAGGCCACGCTCGAGGTGCCATCAGTGCTCCCATTGTCCACAACGATAACCTCATCGACCACCTCTCTTGGAACTTGCTCCAGGACCTTGCCTATCGCAGAGGACTCATTGAGGGCAGGGATCACCAGACAGATTCTCAGTTTCAGCAAATGCCAGCAAACACCTTATTTGTTTTAGTATCTCTTGTACTGTAAAGTCTTCGGTTGATGGGTTATGAGGGTTCTGAAGTGTGTTCAGCAA
>CAZRDQ010000040.1:0-12642 GCA_964598945.1 uncultured Candidatus Bathyarchaeia archaeon | reverse complement strand
GGGTTGAGGTTGTCGATCGCCTCATTCACAGGGGAATTCCTCCCTTGGTCTGCTGGAGATCTCTATATCCCCGACTGATGTTTAGGCCATCGACAATCAGAGACGCCTAGTGCAGCTTGTCAGCCAACTCGTCTTTCGAACGGTCTTGACTAACCAAGATATTGTTGGAGGATCGATGAAGAATCACTTAAATATCAAACCCTAGAGTCATTCCAAAACCTGGAAGCTTTTCTTCTAGAACTGTTGATTATTATGTCTCATGTCTCTGAAGCGGTCAGAGAGGCGCTGCTTGGGTTCGATAAGGACAGGCTAGTCGAGACGACAAAGAAAGCTATTGAACAAGGCCATAGTCCTCAAGAACTGCTGGATGCGATCACTGCCGCGCTTAGAGGAGTCGGCGAGAAGTTTGAGAAAGGTGAGTTCTTCCTTGCAGAGCTGGTGACCGCCGGGGAAGCCGCCAAGACCGTAATCTCAGAATATTTGAAGCCCCTGCTTAAGGGTGACGCGCAGGGCGAGCCGCTTGGCCGCATTGCCATAGGCACCGTTGCTGGAGATATTCATGACATAGGCAAGGGCATAGTTGCATCGATGCTCTTCACAGCAGGATTCGAAGTGAAAGACCTTGGAGTCGACGTTCCTGCTGAGAAGTTTGTTGAGACTGTAAGACAGGACAAGCCAAGTGTCGTTGCTATGTCCGCCCTTTTGACTACAACCTTGCCCATGCAGAGAGAGACAATCGAGGCTCTGAAGAAGAGCCGGCTACGCGACAAGGTCAAGGTGATCGTGGGCGGATCTCCTGTCACAACTGAGTGGGCTCAAGAGATAGGCGCAGACGGCTACGCTGAAGACGCGGTCGGAGCCGTGAAGCTCGTCAAGAAGATCCTAGCCATCAGCGAGTAGAGAACATGATAGAAAATCTCAGGATTGGACTATTCGAGATTCTCTCGAAAGATGATGTCCACCGGATTCACGCAGCCACCTTAGAGGTCCTTGAGAGGGCAGGAGTCAGAGTCGAAGAGGAAAGTGCCCTGCAACTGCTGGCCGCGATTGGGTCTGATGTGGATTTCTCAAAGAAGATCGCTAAGATCCCGCAGAACGTAGTAGAGGAGGCTATCAGAAGTTCAGCGAGGACCATACTCTTTGCTGGAAGAGACCAGAAACGTGACATAAGACTCGAAGGTAAGCGGGTGAATTTCGGCCTTGGAGAAGGAGCCACCAACATTCTTGACTGTGAATCTGGATCAATCAGACCTTCAACAAAGAATGACACAGTCAATGCGGTGAAGCTCGCCGATGCTCTCCCCACAATTGACTTCGTAATGCCGCTCTTCACGGCTCAAGATGTCCCAAAGCCTGTCATGCCCCTGCACGATCTGGATGCAGCACTAAGGAACACAGAGAAACCTGTCATGGTTGTGGACTTCGGCCTCGAAGCGAATTACCTGATAGATATGGCAGCAGCCGTGGTCGGTGGCAGAGAGAGACTGAAGGAGAGACCTCTGCTGGGCATGTACAGTGAGCCGGTTTCACCATTAACCCACGGTAAGAGCCACACGAAGAACCTCATGACATTCGCAAGTGCAGACCTTCCGATCGTGTACATTCCGTCACCCGCTTGCTGCTCAACCGCCCCAGCAACCCTCGCGGGTGCGATTGTTCAGTCAAACGCTGAGACACTGAGCGGCAACGTGATCGCTCAATTCACCAAGAAAGGTGCCAAGTTCATCTACGGGTCGGACACCTCATTGATGGACCAGAGGACAGGCGTCTTCTCTTATGGGTGCCCAGAATGGATGATCTTCAATCTCGCGATGGCTCAACTCGGACGCTACTATGGTCTCCCAATATGGAGCACAGGAGGATGCTCGGACTCCAAGGTCCTGGACGGCCAAGCCACATTCGAGGCAGGCCTAAGCCTCTTCATCGCTGCCGCCAGCGGCGCAAACCTGATTCATGACGTGGGATCATATCTCAATTTCGGGCTGACAGGAAGCCTAGAGCTCGTCACTATCTGCGACGAGATGCTCTCGATGATCACCTAC
Organism: uncultured Candidatus Bathyarchaeia archaeon; assembly: GCA_964598945.1. Taxonomy (GTDB): domain Archaea; phylum Thermoproteota; class Bathyarchaeia; order 40CM-2-53-6; family RBG-13-38-9; genus JAGTQV01. Next base: position 10,600 of record CAZRDQ010000040.1, on the reverse strand, counting down.
CTTTTGAGAGGCATCGAGGTAACAGACGAGACTCTCGCTGTCGATATCATAAACAAGGTCGGCCCAGGTGGACACTTCATCACACAGAAGCACACCTTAGAGTTCTTTAAGAAAGAACACTGGATACCCGGACTATTCGACAGGCAGATGAGAAACAACTGGGTTAAGAGCGGCTCGAAAGACCTGCTTCAACGAGCCAAGGAAAAGACTGAACAGATCCTGTCAACATATCAACCGACCCCTCTGCCACCTGATGTCGAGAAGGATCTTACTGAAACACTAAGACGGTCAGAGAAAGAGATCCTGAGTCAACAGCCATACTAGATCGGCTGCTCCATCTCTCCAGTGCGAAGTGGACAGCTCGTCAAGACGGAAAGCATGCTCTACCTCTTTTCCTCTTGCGCAAGGATCTTCCAGAGGTCCAAGAATCCTTCGATTTTCCGACCCATCGCGTCATCTGGGGGAATTGCCCTCCCTTTTCCAAAGACCTACAGGTATGGCCTGAAGCGTGGCTTCAACACTTCGGGATGAAAGCCACCGCCCTGACGGGCGAACCTGAACCATGTCGAATGTTAAGAGGGAAAGCGAAGAGATAGGCTCCGTCGATAGGGAGCCTGTCAAGGTTCTTCAATCCTTCTAGGATAGGGATGTTGCATTCGCGCAGTAGCTTGATGTGAGCAGGCTCAACCTTTCCGAGATTCTGGGCGTTCAAGAAGGCCGCGACCGAATCTACTGTTGGAGTATCTGTTCCGACCATCTTCACCCGCCTCTTCCCAAGATAAGCCGCAGCCTCGATTGAAAGGCCTGGGAAATCCCTCAGGAATCTCAACAGTTCCTGATTGCCTCGTCCTCTGCCTTTGGTCGCCCATCTCTTGTCCCAGCCATATCTGAGAAGCACGATATCGCCCGGACGCAGACTGCCATGGTTCTTCTCCCACCTCTTGATCTCTGAACTTGAAACCTCTTCACCCCGTCTCTTGGACTTAAAATTCAGAACTCGGCACGGCCCATGCCAAACACTAAGATCCACATCGTCAAGCCACTTCGCTCCACCAACGTGAGAAGGAGCATCAACATGGGTTCCGTGGTGTTCAGCGATCTGTATGACATAAGCGTTGTAGCCATCTCCGTCCTTCCTTGACATCCAGATCATGTGGTGATATGGAAGGTAGCATGGAGTTCCCTCCTCCAGAACGTGGGTCAAATCAACCGGCGTGTAATTTCTAAGAAGATCTGTGAGCTGCAAGATCTTTAGACCTCTCTGAATCATTCGAGCCCCCGGAGGATTAATTCTTGTGGTGCTTACCTCTCCACATTTAGGCTTCTGCAAGTCATTGTCTGCAGGCAATTTGGCATGAACAGTATTCTTGCGTCACAAGGCGTCCATTCACGTTCCCACCAAGGATTATATGGACTTTGAACAGATCACTCAGGTATGCTTCCGCAGCTCGATGAGATAGAGAAAAGGCGCAAGAGTCTTGGCTTGAGTCAGAAGGAGCTGGCCAAGATGGTGGGGGTCAGTCAGTCGATGGTAGCGAAGATAGAGACCGGTAGGATAAACCCCTCCTATATCAAGACCAAGGCTATGTTCGATCTTCTTGAGAGTCTTGAGAAGAAACGCGAGATCAAGGTCGGAGAGATTGTGCAGGGCAAGGTCGTGGGTGTCCAGAAGGATGATCCCGTATCCAAGGCGACACGGATAATGAACGAGACCGGTTACTCCCAGCTTCCTGTCTTTGACGGCGTCAGGATCGTGGGAAGCATGACCGAGAAGACCGTCCTGACCCAGATACTTGCAGGCAAAGACCCGAAGGAGCTTTCGAGGATTCCGGTGGAGTCGATCATGGAGGAGTCGTTCCCAACAGTGAATGAGGATGCGCCTCTGACTGTCATATCCGCGTTGCTGCAGTATAGTCAAGCCGTTCTGGTTACTAAGAAAGGTCAGATCAAAGGGATCGTGACGAAGGCAGACCTTCTGAAGGTCGTCACGTCATACTAGGACTGGATGCTACTTCTTTCGTGCTGTAGCAACTATGCTTATCACATCTCTATCCTTGAGCACATAATCTGCCGGAAGTCTCAAACCAGTCCTTGCATCGATCCCGTATAACATGGTCTTTGCCAGTTCAGTATGGATCTCTCGCGCAAGCTCTTTGACATTTGCGCTATAAGGAATAAGAAACGCGTCAGGAAGGACCCTGCCCATGTGGTCTGACAGCCTCTTGGCATCTTCAACAGGATACACCGTGTTCATGTTGAGGAGTTTGAAGATGCACATGTTTATCGCGAACTGGACTCCGGTATTAACCCATCTTGTAAGCACTCTCTCCTGGACATAGTTGAGAGCCCATCTCTGCTCCTTTGTGAGTTTGCTCTCATCTGTCACCTGAAACTTTTCCTCCCCGGGGACGTATTGTATGAATCCTTTCTCTTCTGCTCTGCGTAGGGCAAGCTCCGCTTCACTGCAGGCTGGGATAACGAAGGAACCCTTGAACTCCTCCGTCATACGCTCATAGTTCTCTGTTGCTTTGGCGATGTCCATCTTGTTCGCTATTATCACCGTGGGCTTCGAGAGTCGTCTGATCTCTCCGGCGAAGAGTCTGAGGTCTTTCTCGCTCCACCTCTTCGGAGACTTCTCCAGACCTGTGCTGGCGAGGGCCTTCTCAACATGATCCTCCTTTACCTTGAGTCCGGCCACTGAGCGGTAGATCGCATCTTTCAGAGGGGTCCCGGACTCAACCCGTTTTGTTATGCTTTTGAGGCTCTTGTGGATGGACTTTGCAAACCATAGGACGATCTCCTCCTCGATATCGTAGACATCCATTATGGGGTTTCCCAGACCTGGCCTGGTCAGCTTCCCTTCAGCATCTATGCTTCCTGATGCGTCGGTGACATGGATCAGTGCATCTGCCTGGGAGGCCACACTGAGGAAACGGTTACCCAGACCCATGCCCTCCCAAGATCCCTTTATCAGACCTGGCAGGTCGACCAGTTCCACTGGTATGAAGCGCCACCCATCTATGCAGGCGGAGTTTTGAGGCTCATCCTTGACGCTCAGCTCCTTGCAAACGCAGATGGTCCTTACATAGGCTGTCCCCATATTCGGCTGCTTTGTTGTGAAAGGATAGGTGGAGACTTCAGCCGAGAGCAGAGTCGCCGCGTTGAAGAATGTGGTCTTCCCTGTGTTGGTCTTCCCAATGATTCCGATTCGGATCATCACAGACCAGATCGGTCTTATCAACCCAACCTTCTAATAGGATTATCTCAACTATTCAGCCGCCATCTCTGACATTTGACATGGCCGAATCATAGGTCAAGACTGAAGGCTTGTGAGACTTGTCTGAAGCCCTATCAAGATACCTTGAGGCCGGCAAGATGGCTGCTCAGCTCAAGGATGAAGCAGCAAAGATCGTAGACGTAGATGTTCCTCTGCTTGAGGTCTGTGAAAGACTGGAGCGCAGAACAGTCGAGCTGGGAGGCAGACCCGCCTTCCCAGTTAACATAGGAGTGAACGAGGTCACCGCGCACTACACCTCCCCGGCCGAGGACTCTCTTACCATCCCTGAGAACTCGGTAGTGAAGGTTGATCTTGGAGTCCACTTGGATGGCTACATCGCTGACACCGCTGTAACCTTCACGTTCAATCCTGAATATCAGGACCTTGCTCTATCAGCAGAGGAGGCTCTTCAGAGCGCGACCGAGGCTATCAAGCCGGGCGTCAAGGTCTCGGAGATCGGGACGATCATCGAGAGATCGATCACTAGGTTGGGCTACAGGCCAATAAGAAACCTGATGGGCCACAGGATTGAGAGGTACAGCTTACACACGGGCAAGAGTATACCGAATGTTTCAGGAATAGAGGGTGGCATGATAGAAGAGGGGGAGGTTTATGCTGTGGAACCCTTCAGCACCCTCCGGCATGCTGCTGGGGTCGTCCGGGATTCTGCTGAAACATATATCTTCAGATACAACAGGGACAGACGCTTGAGATCCTCTGAGGCAGCTGCTCTTCTTGATTACGTGAAGCAGGAGCACCGTTTCCTGCCGTTCGCATCACGCTGGCTAAGATCCAAGCCTCTTGTGTCATCTTTTGATCAAGCATTCAGAGAGCTCGTTAAGGAGAGGTGCATAGTTCCGTACAGGGTTCTTGTTGAGGCAAGCGGCCGACCTGTCTCCCAGGCAGAGCATACTGTGATCGTGGAGAAGGATGGCTGCAGAGTGATTACTTAGTGAGCCGTCTTCACTCTTTAGGCGATTCTGAGTAGATGGAGCTGATCAGCAGATCTCCGCTGCATTGCGGGCATGTTCCGATCTTCTTCTGGACATAGTCTCCTACCTTGAACTCTCTGATCTTCTTGAAGCTGCACTTCTCGCAGAACTCGACAGTAAGGGTCTTAATGTTCTGGGCTTTGATTATCTGTATTCTTCTGCGCATGCTGGTCAGAGAGGAGACTGACAGTGCAACCCCCATCAGGCCCAATATCAGGCTGTAGTAGAAGTTATCACTCTGGCTCTCGCCGTACGACGTGACTGCGCTGATTATCAGCCAAGCCGAGTATGCGAGAACGCCGAGGCTGAAGAACACAGCAATATAGAAGTAGAGACCGCCCTTCTTCTGGCTCATCACAGTTCACCTACTGTCCTATGCCGATGGTGTTGCCTATGCCTGCAACTATGATCGTCTCAGCTTCCTTCGTTCGCTCTTGTATCAGGTTCTTGATCTTTGCTATGACGTTGTCAGCGGCCTCAGCGATCTCTTTCTTCATGGGCATTATCGCCTCCTGAATGCTCTCCTTGACTATGAGAGCATGGACCGGGATCTTGTGTTTGGAAGCCTCTTCCTCAATCTTGAAACGTTCTGTCCCAACCCCACCGATCGCTGCGCCCGTTCCTTCGCTGATGTCGCCGGTCTTCTCACCCTCAAACTTGACTGCTGCGTCAACCATGACGACCATCGTTACCTTGCCTTCCCGTTCCTCGATCAATTGTCTGATCGCGTCTCCAGGCTTCCCGACGTTTCCGCCAGGTCCCTCGGCCTTTAGTGCGATCACGTTTCTGCCGTCCAGCGTAAGCTCAGAGACGACTATGTCCTTCTCGACTTTACGCTTCTCTTTGTCTTTCATCAGTTTGGAGGCTACTAGAGCACCTACGCCGTCACCTATCGGTTGACCTTGAGCGAATGCTTTCGTTGCACCTACGAGAGCTTCGGCTTCCTGCATGACAAGCGGGAGGATCATCTGTAGTTGAAGGATGAGGTAGAAGCTCTGGGTCTTCTTGCCAAGAAGGTAGAAATGCCGCACTATGCGGAATATCGTGTTCAGGGCCAAGCTGCCCTCGACAAGGTTCTCAAGGTTGTTTACCTGGGCCTCATCAGCCTCTGGAGCGATTCTCTTGACATCGTCCTTGAACTTGGTGTCGCGCACATCCATCAGGTGGTCGAGCTTCCAGACGACCCCTGAAGGGTCCATGTCAACGGGTGAGATGAAGAAGTGTTCCAGCAGGGTGTTGAGCCGTGGTGTGGGATCCTCCTTTGGTTTACCTATGTCCTTGAGAGTCTTGACTGTCAGGATCTTTGCCTCGTTCTTCATGAACTCAAGCTTCTTCAGGGCTCCGCTCATGTTCCAGATCATTGTCCAGAGCTGGATCTTCTGGCCGAAGAGTATGAAGAGTATGAAGGAGAAGTACATCAGGGTTGACACTAGTGTTCCTATGGAGCTGCTGTCGCCTGTTGGCAGTCCGAGCAGGAGGAGCCTCGTCAGCAAGAACTTATGCCTCAAATATAAGTTGTCGTTAGAAGCACTTAGGGGGCAGTTATAAACCTTTCACGGGTTCTGTCAAGTCCGTGGCGGATGCGTGTCACGCTTGACTCACATCCATCGACTTTCAGGATTAGGACTAATCTCTGTCCGTTCCTGTACCATCGCTTCAACTGGATGCGCGAATGGCACGAACCTCATGCCTCTCGCCAAGATATTCTTGGCCGCGTTTATGTCTCGGTCTAACACATGCCCGTTAGGGCATTGGAGAGTCCGCTGTGCATTCGGGCGACACCTGCACCCACATATCGCACAGGTCGAACTTGTCCCCCTCGCAGAAACGTGAAAGGCGGGGACACCATCCCACAAAGCTTTGTACTCTATCTGTCTTTGGAGTTCGCGGAAGCTCCAGCCGTTCATTCTGGCCCGATACCAACGATTCTGCCAGTTACCTTTTCTATAGAGCTTCCTGATGTTCGTAAGATCCTCCATCACAATACCGAACTGATGGACCTTAGCATCCTCAACAACATGCTTCGAGATGTTGTGAAGAAGATGCTGAACCTTGAACCGTTGCTTCTGACCGTATTTCCTGCAGATTCTCGTCCTGGCTCTCACATCGTTACGCACGAAATGGGACTTAACCTCACGATACCTAGACTTTAGAACCGCAGCTCCTGAAAGATCATAACGCTCAACCGAATTCTTAGAATCTACCAAGGTGATGTTGTTGAGGTTACTATCTAAGCCGACTAGCCCGATTGGTTTGAACATTTCAGGTTCTTTGGCTATCGCCAGGCTCAGAGTGTCTGCTGTTATGGTTACTGAACGAACATTTATGTCAGGATCAGACAAGACCTCAAGCGTGTGACGGTTCAGAGTAATTCTGATCCTTTCATGAACTCTAGACGGTAACAACAAGCACCCATCCTGAATCTTGAAGCCGTAGCATGCAACAAGCTGAGGCTTCCAAATGTAAGGAACCCTAACATGCCTGCTCTTGCGCTTGGCCTTCTTGAAGTTCTTCAGAATCCCAGAGGCACGGCTGATGGCACACAGCTTGTAGTAGGACAGAACGTCATATCGCTTCAGGTACGGGTAACATCTCAAGCTGAGAGCCTTAAGACTCGAAACATCCTCCGACAAACCGATCCTCACGCAGTCATTCACCATCAATCGAAACTGCCTAAGCAACCACGAAACAGTTTCACCAGACTGGCAGTGTTGCCAAACAGTCTTGACGGCTTTCGTGTTTTAGCCTCCTATCCGTCGAAGACCCTACAGAACCCCTTTCACGCAATAATGTTTCTGTCAGGATCTTTGTGGAGGAGTTGGCAGCGGTCTAGGTTTCGCGTAGGCTTGCGCACAACACTACAGCCTAGATCGCCTGGAAGATTCACTTCCGTGATCGGAACGGGTACGGGTCCTGGCTTCCAGCTATGGCCGCCAACTCCGTCGTCTATTCCGATCTTCAAACTTTTAAACAGTTTGTTTGCGTTATGTTTTGCGTGGACGGTTAGAGGGAGGCTGGTAAAGAGAGCTTTGTCTTGAATGGCTACTGCATAGGGGTTGGGTCTGACGCCTCAAATGCGGATTGTTCTGCACAGTAGAGTCTAACTTCTCCGTTGCTTAGGTTCTCCCGCAGTGTAAGGTCTCCGTCCTTGAGGTCTAGGATCTCCTTGGGTGTGCGTTCTAGTCTTCTCCAAGCCTGGGTCCGGTGTGTCTGTAACTTGTTACCTGTTCTTCTTGAGTTTGATGGAGTCGATGAGTTCTCTTGTTATTTCGAATCGGTCGTCGCATGCCTGGAGTAGTTCGTCGTGGACTGATCTTCTTGAGTAGTAGACCTGTGTCAGGATGCCTGCTTCTTTTGCTGCTTGCACTGCCGGGACTAGGTCGCTGTCGCCTGAGAGTAGTACTGCTCTCTGGATCTGTCTGCCCCAACTCATTCTGACAAGGTCGACTGAGAGCAGGACGTCGACGCGTTTCTGGACAAATTCTCCTTTGATGTAGCTGAGCTTTCCGAGTCTAACCTCGAAACGCGGGATCCTCCTGAGGCTGTAGATGAACCTGTCCATGGATGCGTATCTTTCTCTCTCCTCGGCGGTTGGGGGGCTACTTTGATATGGCATGCAGGTGTAGTAGTAGGTTCTCAGCCTGTCGCAGCCTTGACAGAGCTTCTCGGAGAGAGATGCGAAATCGACCGCAACCTCACCATGCTCGTCTTTGAGAACTCTCGCCAAGTATCCTCCGTCGATGAAGACAGCTGCCTTATCCATTTGTCCATGCACAAGCCGACTTGATTTATTCTGCCGTCCTGCACGAACGGCAGCGGTTATTTACAACTAACCAAGCTGCATATCGCTAATTTAAGATTTTCTTAGTTCCCGATTTCTTGAATTTGCCTATGCGGCTCCACCGCTTGCAGTTTGTACCTTATGGTGACGGATCAGGATCAACTGAAAAGCCCTTCTGGAACAGCAACATCGCAGGCCTTCAAGATCAGCTTACTGACGTTAACCTCCCGTTCTCCGTGATCTCCCAGAGTAAGCGGTCGCCGGCTCCAAGGTTCAAGGTCTCCATGACCTTTCTGGATATGAAGACTCTCGTAGTTCCTACCGTAGAGCCTACTTGAGAGGACCGGCTTATCCAACCTCGAGAACAGCATAGTAGACTGGGATAGAGGCAGGACTTTTGCCTTGCGGTTAAATGATAAGAAGGTTAGGAAAAAGCTTGGAAAGAGAGCCGTGCAGCATTCAGGAACAAATGACTGGATTGGAGGACTGTTCAAGTCAATAACGGCGCTTTAGACTTTTGAAGATTTCAAGACTCTTCAAGCCGAACGGCAAACCGAAGGATCATTAGTTAAAGGTACGTTGTACGCGTCATCATAGAGCTGAACGGTTGATTCCTCCGAGGTGAAAGGAAGACTGCGCTCTGGCAGTATCGTGGAAGATCCTAAGCTCAGGTCTAAGACTCACATATTCAAGGACAGGTGCGAGGCTGGGAGACTACTCGCCGGCATGATCAGGAAACGGCCGCTCAAGGACTCTTTGCTACTTGCTGTTCCTTCAGGAGGGGTTCCCGTCGGCTATTGCATGGCTGAGCAGCTCAAGATCCCTCTCGACATAGTCGTTGTCCGCAAGATCCCTGTGCCAGGCAATCCGGAAGCCGGTTTCGGCGCTGTCGCGCTCGATGGCACGCTGGTCTTGAATGAGCGGCTTGTAGATGAGCTTGATCTAGATCAGGAGACGATCCGTAGACTCGCGTCTTCAAGACTGAGAGAGATAGGGGAGAGGCTTGAGAAGTTCCGCGGAGACAGGAAATCGCCCGATTTCTTTCAGAAGGACCTGATTCTTGTTGATGATGGCCTGGCTTCAGGCTACACGATGTTGGTTGCAGTAAGGTCATTGAGGAAACATGATCCCAGAAGCGTGACAGTCGCTGTTCCAACGGCTCATTATGAGGCTCTGAGACTTGTTGCTTCTGAGGCTGATGAGGTCTACTGCCTGAATGTTAGGAGCGGCTTCCTGTTTGCAGTGGCAGACGCCTACATCAACTGGTACGACTTGGATGACAGGGAGGTTCAGGAGTACCTTTTGAAGGCCTGGGGAGAACCCCCAAAGTAGCTCGAGTCTAACTCGTTCCGGAGAGGAAAAGTGAAAGGCGGAGGAGGGCTGATTCTACTCTTCAACCCTCAGAAAGATCTTTGGCTTCTTGCCGTATTCCCATGATCGCTCCGGGACGAAGTTCTCTTCCCCCTTAGGGTAGAACGCCCTTCCTATGTTCTGATCTTTGGGGTAGACGAACTTGCATCCCCACTGCAGGATCGCTGTCTTCATTCCTGGTGCTTTCTTCTTAACCAGCCATTCGAGTTCAGACGGATCTCCTTGGACGATTGACCAGTTGTCGTAGTGCATGGGTATAAGCAGCTTGGTGTTGAGTGCTTTTCCGACTCTGTAAGCATCGTAGGCGGTCATCTTGTCGGTCATGCCTGAGGGGTTGTCGCCGAAAGCCACCATGGCAACATCAACCTTGTTCTCTCTTCCATGTCTGAAGAACATGTTGGAGTAGTGAGAGTCACCAGCATGATAGAAGTTTCCCGCAGGTGTCTTGAGCAGGTAGTTCACAGCGGTCTCATTCATGTTTGCTGCTTCAAGAACGGCTGTGTTGTCAGCGCCCTCGACGGCTTTGACTCTCACTTCGTTTATCTTGACCTCATCTCCCGGTTTCACCTCCACTATTCTATTCTTGGGAACTCCGAACTCCTCGAACTTGCGACAGGATCTTGGCGGACCTACGAACTTGCAGTTCGTGTTCTTTGTCAGTGGTTTGATCGTGTATATGTCACAATGGTCGACATGAGGATGGGTTGAGAGAAGAGCGTCAAGCTTCTTGATCGCGAAAGGATCAATCATTTGCGGGTTGAGCCTAAGCCAGACTTGGCTGGTCGCTCCTGTCTGCCTCAGAACCCCGTAAGGGGAATCTGGTTCGCCGAGACCCCACCTAACCGCAAGAGATGGACCGCAGTAAGAATCTAGTAGGATGTTCGTCTTCTTGGGCGTCTTGAACCAGTAAGAGCATGCGCCCAACCACCACAGGGCCACGTTGTCCTTCTCAACTACGGTATCCTCTATCTCCTCGTTAAGGAAGGTGCCCCATTCGGGGAAGACATCTTGAAGCCAGGTCAGTCGATCTATGGGGCGATCCTTTGTGAGAAGGTCTATTTTCTTGTCAAGGCCTCCGAATCGCTTCGGCATCTCTGATCAGCTCGCCACATGATGCGCGGATCATAGTTCTTATGTTTTGTGAATCACGTTCTTCCAGCCGTCCTATCGTCAACCTAT
>CAZRDQ010000039.1:9217-13466 GCA_964598945.1 uncultured Candidatus Bathyarchaeia archaeon | reverse complement strand
AAAGGCTTCAAGACAGAACTCGTCGATCTTCCGTTTCCGGCGTACCTGTAGAAGCTAAGGAACGCCGAAAACCTCTCTCATTTTTTCTTATTCAATTCGATATGGACATTCTCAGACTCCTGCAAAGACATATGTGCGTTCTGCTTCTCAAGCCAGATCATACGTAAGAATGACAGACACCCTAGGAGGTCACCGAGGACACTGTGATTCCCAGCTCTACCGTGGCAAGATCCATGACTATGTCGACGTTCTCACCAGTCTTCGCGCTGAGTGGGCAGACTTTTCGACCGGGAAGCATCTGACCGAGGACTTCTATGGCTTTTGCTTCGTGTTCATCATCGATCAAGTCAATCTTGTTTGCACACACCATCACCTTTGAGGGCATCTCGATCCTTCTGGCGATGGTGTCGATCGACAGTATCCTCCTTCGCATGGTTTCTATCGGCTCACTAATGTCGACAAAAAGTAGAATCAGATCAGCGTTTGTTATCTCATCGAGAGTCACGAAGAACGCGTCAACGATCATTGGGTGCATTTCTTCTATGAATCCTATGGAATCGACAAGAATGAGCTCTGAGCCCTTTCGGTTTGTGAGTCTGGAGTACGATGAGAGTGTCGTGAATGGTCCCAGACCGGTCTCTTTGGATTCGGCTGTCAACTTGTTGAAGAATGTCGTTTTTCCGCTTTGGGTGTAACCCGCGAGGGCGATTATAGGATAGCCTAGCTGGTGTCTCCTCTCGCGAAGCGCGGTCTTCTTGGTCTGGACATTGTGTAGGCTCATCCTCAACTTGCTTATTCTTCTTCTTGCCGCCTTCTCGTACTCTTTGAAGGGGTAGTCTCCTGGCCCGCTCCATCCAACTTGTTCTCCAAGAATTCCCTTCAGCTTGATGAATTCACGCCCCCAAGAGAAAGTGTATCTCATCTTCGCCAGTTCTATCTGAAGCTGGGCTTCCTTAGTCATAGCCCTCTCGTCGAAGACTTCCAGTATCAGCAGATTCCTGTCTATGACTTTGGTGTCTCCAATCCTTTTTTGAATCTTGAATACTTGGCTGCTTGGGAGCGTATTGGTGAAAATTACTATGTCAGCGCGCTCCTTCTGAACTAGCTCCTTGAGTTCCTCCAGTTTTCCCGCGCCTATACAGTGGCGGTGATCCACGCTATTCCTCCTCTGAACCACAGCACTTATCACTTTGTATCCGATGTTCTCAGCCATCATGGACACTTCGTCCACTCTGGAGATACTTCTCGGCAGTTTGCACTCAACGACAATGGCTCTCACGACAGAGTATCGCCTCGCGTCCGGCTTAGTGGTCGAATACTGAATTAGGCTACCTCCGGCAGATTTCCATTAACACAACTGAATTCGTCTTGCTGAATATAGATATTCTCTGTGGGCTAGGCGGAAGAGGTTTTGCATTCAGAATCCTTAGGGCACATCCCTAGTGTCGCTGTCCTATGGGCGGGCTGCTGGCTCATGACAGTTGTCTTTCACTTAAGTGAATTGCCCTCTGACTCAAACGACGATCCAGATACTTCTGCAGACAGTTGCAGTCAGGGGATTCGGGCATCATGCTCTGGAAAAGTCTTTAAGAGGCTACCCGTATGGACGCGCCTAACGGTGACTCCTATGAGCGAAAACCGCCATGATAAGTTGCCTCTCTACTTGGTAACGATTTCTCTGGTTGTTTCAATAGTACTTGCAGGTAGTTTTGCTTACCTTCATATTCAGACTCAGAGTCAGCTGGTGAGTCTTGAGACAAGGCTCGAAGGTTACCAGTCTCGTTTGGAGCTTCTCGGGAGAGGAAGTGATCGGGGAACCGGAGCACCCCAGGTATACGCTCTTGTGGAGAGGTCCGTTGTTCATGTTGTCACTAAGAAGCAAGGCAAGAGTGGTCTTGAGCCGTTCGCCACTGGCAGCGGCTTTGTATTCGATATGGATGGACACATCATAACTAATAATCACGTGATAGAGAAAGCAGATGCGATTGAAGTAACCTTTCTTGACGGCGCGACTTCAAGGGCAAGCGTTGTCGGCACAGATCCTTATTCTGACTTGGCGGTCCTGAAGGTCAAGGCTCCACGTGAGAGGCTCAAGCCGGTCGTCCTTGGCAACTCATCTTCTCTTCGCGTTGGGGAGACAGTATACGCTGTTGGGGCGCCTTTTGGGCTAAGCTGGTCCATCGCACAAGGGATTGTAAGCCAAATCGGGAGGATGCTTCCTGTTTCCGGCGGCTATTCAATACCCGGGGTGATCCAGGTTGATGCAGCGATAAATCCAGGCAACAGTGGCGGTCCACTGCTGGATAGTCTTGGAGAGGTCGTCGGTGTCAACACAGCGATTCAGTCGGAGACAGGAGTATTCTCAGGCGTTGGCTTTGCAATCCCATCAAACCTGGTCGAGCGAGTTGCACCATCACTCATACAGACAGGCCGCCATGATCACCCATGGCTTGGGGTCACCGGCACAGATGTGACTCCTTCGATAGCTGAGAAGATGAGCCTTCCAGAGGTGCGAGGTTTCTTAGTGAGGTCAGTTGTTGAGAATAGTCCTGCTGAGAAGGCAGGCATACGTGGCGGAAACAAAGCAGAGGTCATAGATGGTGCTAATATGACAATAGGTGGCGACGTAATCACACATATGGATGAAAAGACCGTCAGAAAGCTTGAAGATCTTCTTACCTATCTGGAGTATGACAAGAGGCCCGGAGAGCGTGTTGTTCTAAGCGTCATTCGAGAAGGGAGAAACATCACGCTCGAGGCCACATTGGCAATCCGACCAGCGCCGACATCACGTTGAAACCTAGCGCGATTAGAGATCAGAGTCCAAGGCTGAGCCAAGCTCAGTTCTATCTGACCCCCTCCACCGCTGAACGGCGTAATAATTCTTGAAGTGGAGTAGGTCTGGCCTCTCTCCTTCTCCAAGCTTATCTTAAGAACCTCTGGGAGAATTCTCTCGACCATCATACTTGAGGGCTCACCCCATCTTATTCCTCGACATTTCGGATCAACATAGACGTAGCATTTGAAGTAGCCATCACCAAAGGACGCCAGCTCAGAATGCCCGTGTCTGGGCCTCCTTGTGACGATGAAGGGCCACAACTTGCAAACTAGGGGCTTTGTCTTCTGCAGCCCACAGAACCATCTTCCACATGATGGAAATTGAAAGATGCATCGTCCATCGAGCCTTCTTGCCAAATAGGTCAGGTCGACATCAAGGTCAATATAGAAGGGCCCAAATGTACTCAGCACAAATGCATGTTCATCCACCATCAGTGGAACCTTAAACCATCTGCAGCATTCTCCGCAGGCTGAGCATGCCCATGACTCGACCTTTCGCCAAGGAATGAAACCCAACGTGAGACCTCTCAACGGTGCCGACTAGTCAGTTTTCTCCCGTTCCCTGTCCAAATCAATCAGTAGTTCTTTCTGCCGCTTCGTAAGTCGCGTCGGCACGGTGACATTGACTTTGACGTACTCATCCCCTCTGACATGACTGTTCATCCGTGGCATGCCCTTGCCTCTCACCTTGAATAACGTTCCTGCCTGCGTCCCAGGAGGGATTCTGAGCTCGATCTTACCGTTCAGGGATGGTGCCGCAACCTTCGCCCCCAAAGCAGCCTGCGTGAAAGAAACAGGTATTTCACAGAAGAGATCTTCGCCGCGCCTCTCGAACACAGAGTTTGGCGTGATATGAACAGTGATGTAGAGATCTCCTGGTGGAACCCCTCCGGGGCCAGTGTCGCCTTCCCCTCGCAGCCTCAAGGTCGAGCCTTCATCAACACCAGGCGGGATCTTCACATTCATCCTGCGGCTGCGGCGAACACTTCCAGCCCCTCGACACTCAGCGCATGGAACTTCCACAATCCGCCCCTTTCCGCTACACCTATCACAGGCAGTTATCTGCGTTATTGAGAAGAACCCTGCCCCTGACTGCTGCCTCCTTATCTGACCTGCACCACGGCACAGAGGGCAGACTTTTGGGCTCGTGCCAGCCTTGGCTCCTGTTCCTCCACATGTTTGGCAATCCTCAACCCTAGAAATCGATATCTCTTTGTCTAGCCCCCTGGCAGCCTCCTCCAGACTCATCTCTAGATCATACTGTAGGTCGTATCCTCTCTGGGGCGCACCCCATCTTCTTCTGCCAAAGAGCTGGTCAAAGATGTCGAACCCAAAGCCAAAGCCCAAGTCCCTGAATATCTCATCGAAATCGACCCCTCTGAAGATATCCTCAGGAGCGTACCTGTCGCCT
>CAZRDQ010000039.1:0-9207 GCA_964598945.1 uncultured Candidatus Bathyarchaeia archaeon | reverse complement strand
TTTTCTCGTCATCAGAAAGTATTGCATATGCTTCGGAGATCTCTTTAAACTTCTCCTCAGCGTCAGGTGACTTGTTTCGGTCAGGGTGATACTTTAAGGCCAGTTTGCGATAAGCGTTCTTAATCTCATCCTTGGCGGCGTTTCTCGGAACTCCAAGTACCTCATAGTAGTCCTTTTCGCTCACAGAAGCCACCGACAGGGGAGTGAAGAGGCAGTCTAGGTTTTCTTGTCTTCACCCACTACCTTGTAGTCTGCATCCACTACTTTTTCCTTATCCCCACCAGATTCGCTTGAGGGCCCGCCCCCCGTCTGTGCTTGTGCCTTCTGCGCAGCCTGCTGATACACAGCGGTCCCTATCTCCTGGATTATCTTTGATAGTCCATCCATTTTCACCTTGATCACAGCAACATCCTTGCCACCCGAAGCCGTTCGCAGTTCAGCAGAGGCCTTCTCAATTCTCTCTTTCTGATCCTTGCTGATCTTCTCACCAAGATCTTTCAGAGTCTTTTCAACAGTGTAGAGGAGTGAATCGGCTTGATTCCTTGTCTCGGCCTCATCTCTCTTGATACGGTCTTGCTCAGCATACTTTTCGGCCTCTTTGACCATCCTCTCTTTTTCCTGCTCAGAAAGCTTCGTGGTCGCAGTTATCGTTATCTTCTGCTGGTTACCTGTGGCAAGGTCCTTTGCTGACACGTTCATTATGCCATCCGCGTTGATGTCAAAGGCGACTTCAATCTGAGGCACTCCTCTGGGCGCCGGGGGTATCCCTGTGAGGTTGAACATTCCAAGAGATACGTTGTCAGCAGCCATTGCCCTCTCGCCTTGTAGGACATGAACGGTGACACTCGTCTGAAAGTCGGCTGCTGTGGAGAAGGTTTGACTCTTCCTCGTGGGAATCGTTGTGTTTCTTTCTATCAGCTTGGTGAAGACTCCTCCGAGAGTCTCAACACCAAGAGAGAGAGGCGTCACATCTAGGAGAAGTAGCTCCTTAACCTCGCCCGCGATGACTCCTGCTTGGATCGCTGCACCCATGGCCACGCACTCCATTGGGTCAACACCTCTCTCGGCTACTTTGCCCATATAGTCCTCGATGAATTTTCTGATGATAGGCATCCTAGTCGGGCCGCCAACTAGGATTATTTTGTCTATATCTTGCGGGGACATCTTGGCGTCTGACAGAGCCCGATTCATCGGATCTCTGCAGCGCTCGATGGTTGGTGCAATCAACTCCTCAAGTTTGGCTCTGGTCAGGCTCATGTTCAGATGCTTTGGACCAGAAGTGTCGGCTGTTATGAATGGGAGGTTGACATCACTTGTGAGAGTTGTGGAGAGCTCTATCTTAGCCTTCTCGCCCGCCTCTCTGATCCTCTGTAGAGCCACTTTGTCGCTGCTGAGATCTAATCCTGTACTCCTCTTGAAATCGTCGACTAGGTAGCTGACGATGGCATTGTCCATGTCAGTTCCGCCGAGTTGTGTATCCCCGCTTGTCGTTTTCACTTCAAAGACAGGGGGCTCAGATGGGCTCGGTCGCCCAATATCCATTATAGTCACGTCAAGGGTTCCGCCCCCGAGGTCAAAAACCATTATCTTCAGTTCTTTTTCGGCTTTGTCGAGTCCGTACGCCAGAGAAGCTGCCGTTGGCTCGTTTATTATTCGCGCGACCTCAAGCCCCGCTATCGCACCCGCATCCTTTGTGGCTTGCCGCTGGTTATCGTTAAAGTAGGCTGGAACTGTTATTACGGCCTTGTCCACTCTAGCACCTAGGAAAGCCTCCGCGTCCCTCTTTATCTTCTGGAGAATGAAGGCCGATATTTGCTGTGGGGTATACTCCTTGCTGTATATGCGCACCTTGTAATCTGTACCCATCTTTCTCTTTATCGCTTGGATAGTCCCTTCGGGGTTGCTTACTGCCTGCCTTCTCGCAGGTTCGCCGACCAAAAGCTGGCCATCCTGTGTGAAGGCTACGTATGACGGGAACGCTTTGCCACCGACAGTCGTTCCTTCAGCACTAGGTATGATAACTGGCCTGCCAGCCTGGATTACGGCCGCTGCGGAATTGCTTGTTCCAAGGTCAATACCGATTATCTTCGATGCCTGAGAGCTACTCATTATCTCACCGCAAAATGATCAACATTATTATCCAGTGGTCTCGGGTAAGGGAGAGGTGGATACCCTAAGAAAAATATTTTGGATTAGAAATTGAAGGCAGTTCCTTATGAAAACGGCCCACAGAGACTACGTTGCTCTTCGTTTGAGGTTCCAGCTCTTGTGGATTGCTTCAGCGTTCCTTCTCACTTGCTTCTTCAGGTGTGGGCTTCTTGGGGTTCTTGGCGACCACCACCACACTTGGCCTGAGTAGCTTTCCTTTGAGAGCATAACCAGCCTTTAGCTCCTCTAGAACAATTCCATCAGGGGCATCCTCACTTACTATTTGGCTGCCCGCCTCGTGAACCACAGGATCAAGTTTCTTGCCAACCGCCTCGATCTTGGCCAAGCCTTCGCTTTCAAGAATGCCTCTGAATTTCTGCAGGATCAAATCGAATCCAGATTTGATGACGTTGGAATCGTCAATAACTGCTGAAGCTTTTGCAGCCACTTCCATATCATCAATTATGACCAGCAGTTTCGAGATAAGTCTTTCAGTAGCTCTTGCAGTAATCTCCTCTATTTCTCTCTTGGTCCTTTTCTGCAGATTCTCCAGCTCTGCCTGTAAATATTTTAGACGGTTCAAGTATTCGGCGGCTCTCTTCTTCTCGCCTGCAAGTTCCCTCTTCAGATGCTCGACCTCTTCTTCGAGGTTCTTGGCATCTATGATCCCCTGTGACGGAGACGAATGAGCTGTGCGTTGAGGACTCTCTGGTTGCTCTTCGTTTTCATTCATTTGGCTAACCTATCGGGCGAGTCATGACTTTCGCTAGATCTTGAAGTCTCGAAGTCTGCTGACTATATTTGTCTTCTGCACGGGCCAATTTCGAGAACTCAATTGAGAACACCCATCTCCCACAGCTTTTCCCTCAAATAGATACTGAGGCTACTCCTCAAGGGCTGGAAGCTAGACGCTGAAGAAAATCACTCCATGAGACTGGATTTTCTGAGTGATGGCTAGAGTAGTGTGCTAGATAAAGGCCGAGAGATATCCCCACGATCATACTTAGGGCCAGTAACATTAGGTTTATCCGCCGGTTGCTGGAGGGTGAGGTTAACAATACCAAGAAAACAGGAGTCACCGGCAGAAGGTACCGGCCGAGATGATCTGCTGACCAAGCAGATCCATTGTTTATCGAGAGGATCACATAGTAGCCCACATGAATCAGGCTGTACAGAAGGGCAAAGCAGAGGATCAATTTTCCTCTGTCAGAGAGCGATCCTATTTTGACACTTCGAAAGAACGGCAGCGAGTATCCTAGAAGTAATGCGCAACCGACTATGGACTTGCTGAGAATATTGCCCAACAACTGTGAGCTTGGAAAAGTGGAGAGAAAACCAGCCTGCCCTTGGAGAAATGAGAATGAGTAGAATTCAGTGGTCAGAGGCACCCCAAACGTCATCATGTTAAAGATCCAGTATAGAATCAAGAGAACGACCGAGAGACTGAATGGTAGAATCGCCTTCAGGGACCTTCTCTTCACAAGGTACGCCCCCGCAACGTAGGGGAAGAGGAGGATGCCAGCATACCGAGACAAATAGGCAAGTAATGAAGAGAATCCCGTCGATAGCGATAAACCCATAGACCTACTTTTCCTGCATAAAAGGAGCATGGTCAGTACAAGCATGGATGTGAATAACGTCTCAGTCATGTGTCTGGCAGATAACCAGATTAGCAGTGGATTACAGGCTACCAGCCAGGAACCCAGAATTGCCTTGCCCTCATCTTCAAAGACCTCCTTGGACAGCTTGTAAGTGAAGAGTATAGAGAGCAACCCTCCTAGGAATGGCGTCAGAATGAATGCCGTCTTAGTTACGCCGCAGATTGCCAAGAAGGCGCTTGAGAGTAGCGGAAGGAGCGGATAGATTCTGGGAATTCTACCACGCCAGTATGCCTGAAAGGCTTGTGTCGCATACTCTCTCTCATCTATAATAGTATAAGTCGAAAGGGAGTACGCACATATGAAGGCCCCAACGAACAAGACTATAGTAACTGCGAGCATACTCTTCCGCAAAATATGATCGACCGACACTTTCCTCAATTTGCCTCAGCCTTGAATCCCCCGCGTAAAGAAATATTACCCTTTTGATCCTTCCACAGGAGTAATCTCAAACCACCCTGCAAGCAAGAACCGCAGCCTGTACCAAGAACATGTGAGCTTAATTGAGAGAACAGAGAACCATCGATTCGTCAAACGATTGGATCACCTCTCACTCAGTGAAGGAGTAACTTATCTACAGTTATTGGTGAACTATTCCATTAAGGATCTTAGCCTGCTGAACTAATCAGAGAACAAGACTTCCCCAGCCCCGAAAAATGACGGTTGGATCGGTTTGAGTAAATATCCATCGCTCAAAGTGCCACGACACCTCGGGCAGACAGCACTATCCATAGCGCGAAGACTAAGCATTCTGGACAGAAACTTGAGAATCACCTCAACAGACACCGATGTAACAATACCTCTATCCAAGAAGCCTTCGGAGAAGGACCTCGCTGTCATCAAGTCTGCCCTCACAGACTACAAGATATCAAGTTGCTCATTCAAGAAAAGGAGGTCTCGACCCACTAACTTGATAGAACTTCTCAATGGCAGACTTCCGCCGCACCTTCTTGCAAGTCTCCCACGTGCCCACGACGCAGTAGGAGACGTGGTCATATTGGAACTGCCTGAGAGCCTCCTTGCTCACGGAAAGACTGTTGGTGCCGCTGTGAGACAGTTGGACTCCCGCTGTAGAACGGTGCTCGCAAAGGCAGGCCCTGTGAGTGACACTTTCCGAACGAGAGGCTTCACGATCCTGGCAGGCGAACGATCAACTGTCACTGAGCATTCAGAGCATGGCTGCCTATTTCGTTTAGACCCACGCAAGGTATACTTCAGCCCGAGGCTATCATATGAGCGCCAGAGGCTGGCATCAGAAGTTGAGCCTGGAGAAGTCATCGTGGACATGTTTGCAGGAGTAGGCCCGATCTCGATCATGATCGCGAGATCCGTCGATGTTAGAAGAATCTACGCGATTGACATCAACCCAGAAGCTATTTCATTCATGCTACAAAATGTCAAACTCAATCGTTTACGAGGAAAGATGACTGCGGTACTGGCGGATGCCACCGGGGTTCCGGTGAACATACTTGCACGCGCAGCCGATCGCGTAATAATGAACCTACCACAGAAATCGCTCATGCTCATCCCTCAGTCTTGCAGTTTCCTAAAACCTAAGGGAGGAGTAGTCCACCTCTATACATTCGCACCTGATGGCCTCCCACGCGAGGCTCTGCCTGAAACAATTCGAGAGGAAGTCGAGAGCGCTGGTAGGAGATTGGTGGCCATGGTCACCAGAACTGTTAAGACTGTTGCACCAAGGCAGTGGCAGCTCGCCTACGACATCAGAATCGCCTAGAACTCAGCCACCATAGTGATTTGAACAATCGCGCCTGGCTTCGCTAGTTTTCTGATCAAGGCACGACTGAAATCGCCAGCAGCCTTACTCGATCGTATCATCGCAGTCCTACCGCAGGTAAAGAGGCTTCTTCTCGCAACGATATCAGTTTCATGTGCGAACGTAAGCGATGCACATCCCCTACCCTCAGCTGTCTCAGTGACCCCATCGACCGAGATCATGATGACTATTCTCGAACCATTCCTCGTAGCCAGTTTTTTGAATTCCTTAGACAGATCTCTAGCTCCCTTACTGGCACGAACTGCGAGTATGCAATCTCCTTTGGCTGTTAAGTTTTCTTCTTTGGTGAACTCGAATGTTGTGTCGTGCTGAGCGGTAACTAGACTATGTCCATGGGCTTCTATCATTTCAATAACTCTGCGTTTCATAGATCCCCAGCCATCCAAGTAGAGCGATAATGCTAGATTGCACCGTCTGTAATCCCAAGCTTTTATCTTGTTCCATCGAGCCATTACTGGTTGAAAGGGCGAGGTTCTCTGGAGACATCCACCCAGCTTAGGCAGAGAGCTGTTGACTTGCTCATGCAGGAAGGGATACTACGATCTGAAAGTGTGATACGTGCTATGTCAATAGTTCCAAGGGAGGAGTTTCTTCCAGAGGAGATCAAAGCAGAGGCATATGTTGACGCCCCTCTGCCCATAGGTTACGGCCAGACCACAAGTGCACTTCACATGACTGCAATGTTTTGCGAGTATGCAGAACTGACTCTTGGGAAAAAAGTACTAGAGGTTGGAGGGGGCTGCGGCTACATGAGCTGTGTCTATGCAGAGGTGGTGGCACCAAACAATCAGCCAAGAAATAAATGGGGACACGTCTGGACTGTCGAGATCATTGAGGAACTGGCCACGTTTGCGCAAGACAACGTGAAAAGATGTGGGTACTCTGAAAGAGTTGATGTCCTGCATCAAGATGCATCCATGGGCCTGGAGGAATATGCCCCCTATGACACCATAATAGTCACTAGCGCAGCGCCAAGCATTCCTCAGGAGCTGGTAAACCAGCTCAGCTCTGGCGGATGCCTCATAATCCCCGTGGGAGGCGTATACCTCTACCAGCAACTCGTGAGGATACGGAGATACCCTGATGGACACACCTCAAAGGAGGATCTAGGAGGAGTTGCCTTCGTCCCAATGAGAGGAAGAGCTGGATGGAAATAGTAGAGATCAGAATCTACAGCGGATCAAGTTGTTGAAGAAGGGATAATGAGATGGCCAGAAAACGTCCGACTAAGCAGAAGAAGTCAAATCAGCTACTCAGCTTCATCCTAAAGAATCCTGGCCTGACCGTTGAACAGATCTCCAGGAGCCTTGGATGGACGAACCGAAGCGTAAGACTAGTTTTGAGAAGACTTGAGAAGATCGGCCAGATCTCGCCCAGATACTTTCCCATGATGGCCACTAGTATCGAGCCAGAGCATCTGCAGCTTGAGAAGCAGATGTCGTCAGAGGAGGGCAGACTTGAGAGGATGCTTCTCAATCTTCAAGAGAGAGAAAAGGAGACATTCGAGAAATGCGTTAGAGCCAAAATGACAAAGGATGAGGGACTAGCCTCAATGTATGCGAACCAATGTGCTGAGATAAGGAAGCTGATAAACGCAGTAGCTGCAAACGAAAGCCTTCTAGCCAGAATAAGTTTGACCTTGGAGAGCCTGAAATTAAGAAGGCTGATTCCCAAAGAACCTCTCTAGTGTAGCTCGGCTGCTTGAATCCAGACTCCTCAGAACACGGTCCAGCGCGTTTCTGACTCTTTCCTCGGAGAAATCTCTCTCTCCGGATAGAAACTTGACTGTTGCTTCAACATCAGGTCTCTTCCATTCAATCCTGTAGTTATCAGTGACCTCAGGATGAAGGAAGATCTCACGGATCTTCGGAAGCCCCTCAGTGTCAGCAACCTCTGGCAGATCATTGATAGCCACATCGAGGTTGCCACGTTCACTGATAAGCTTCAAGGCAGTCTTTGGCCCTATGCCTTTGAATCCATCAGGATTGAAGTCCGTCCCGATAAGTATTCCCAGATCAACAAGCTGTTCCCTTGTCAGTCTGAGAGCCGCCAAAACTCTGTTCAGATCTACGAGCTCAGGCTGTACCTCAACGTAGACATTCTTCCCCGGAAGCTTCCTCTTTCCAGAGACTGTGAGATTGCGTATCAGCCTTGGTGCTCCAAAGAGCAGAGAGTCATAGTCCTGGCTGGCAACAGCCCACAAGTCACCTTCTGATACGATGTAAGCAGCTTGGGCCTCGCCTTCTGAGGGGGCTTGTATCCATGGAACGCCCATACTGTCAAGGAGTCTCTTCGCATCGTCAACCATCCCATCCTTCAGCTTGGATGTCATCTGAGCATAACGCTTTGCTTCGTCGAGGGCACCTCGATGAAGAGCGTCTTCATACTGAACTAGCGCTTCTTCCTTGATTCTCATCCTCCTCTTGATCTCAATCTCCTTCATCGCTGGGGGCTTGCCATCGAAGACATATGCTACCCTAATGCCCCTCTCAATCATGTTCACAGTTCTATAGAATAGTCCACTAAGGTGGCTTGTTATTCTGCCAGTCCTGTCTGTAAGAGGCTCCCCCGCCACACCCCGTATGATTGCCAGAAACTGGTACAACGCATTGTAACCATCTACAGCTAACGTTCTTCCTTGAAGATCTTCGAGTTCGATCTTCTTCTTTTCAACGATTTCTCCAAGGTCCACGCCCAAGCATATCACCTATCTGGCAGCATTCTGGGGCTGCAAATTCACAGTCTATGCTAACTGTCTGAAGAGAGGTCGTTTCACCGAGCATCCCCGGTAGACTCCTCCAGTCTGAGAAAGTGGTGTATCTTCCTTTGAAACATAGCCTCTCTAATCATGGTACTTGTTTCTGCCCAGCGACGATATGGTATGGTGAGGGCTGTCAAGGCTCCGGAGAGAGCCTTCTCAAAAGTGTCATACTGGGCCGGTTTGGTCTTGAGGAGTTCTCGGATACTTTCTCTCACATTCCAGACTCCCACTGGAAGGATGTACTCCGGATGTATTTCTCTGAAGATGAGACCAGATGCTTGTCTTCTTTCCCTCACTAGTTTTTCGGCTAACGCCAGTCTTGCTGAATAGTAGCACCCCCCGATGCGTGCGTAGGAGGTTCGGCCCTCATAAGGTTCAAAATCACCCATTAGCTCGGGTATCGATCCTGAAGGGTTCCAGAAGGTCTTTGGGAACCAGGCTTCTATCCATTCGAATCTCCACTTCTCCGGAAGCAGTATTGCTGCGTAGATGTTCCCGATATTCCGAAAAGTATAGACTCTGTATTCATCTATGGTGGATAAACCCTTAATCTCTTCGACAAGCTGCAAGGAGATTGTGTCGTCTACAGCTGTAATCCCCCACCTGGTTGGCACGAGACGCCTTCTTGATGATTGACCGAACATCCCTAGGCTGAAGGAACGTTGAATCCTTGTTACTAGTACCCCTGCTTTGTACAGAGAGTATATGGCATCAGATGCTTTCGTGTCCATGTCATAGAAGAATTTCTCAATTCGCTTGTCTGCCCTGATGTTTGAGACCTTGAAGCTTTTTAAGGGGGCTGATGGCCCGAAGGGCTGGGAATCCTCACTTAGGATTAGGAC
>CAZRDQ010000038.1:0-14395 GCA_964598945.1 uncultured Candidatus Bathyarchaeia archaeon | reverse complement strand
CTATTAGGGCTATCCTCGGAACATCCTCAGGCATGACCTCATCAAAAGCCCGCCAAGCCTTGACTTGATCACCAAAGGCCATAACTAGCGCATGAGGCATAGTTCCGACAGGCTTCATTCCAATCGCATCAGCCCCTGAGAGGCTGGAGACGCCATCCAATCCTCCGATATAGGCAGCTCTGTCGATCATTCTGGAAAGCCCAGGGTGGGCTCTCCTTATCCCAAAGGAGATTACGAATTTGTCTTGAGCAGCCTTGCGGACTCTCGCTGCTTTTGTCGCTATACCTGATGCCTGACAGATCAAACCGAGAAGAGGGGTTTCAAGGTCACAGAAATCCCCGTAGCTACCCTCAATGCTGAGGACAGGGACGCGAATCCCGTTTATGTCTCTGGGCTTGAAGACCGTGCCCTCTCTCATTGAATAGACATTCACGGGTATACCCTCGAAAAGATGCGTGACTTCATCGATCCCGCAGAGTACAGCCCAAGGCCAACCATTCGGCAATCCGCTGGCAGTAGCCTCCATCAAAACGTTCAGCTTCGCCAGGCCCTTCGCCTGCAGTATCTCCTTGGCTCTCACGAAATAGACATCGGTCGTCTTTCCCGTCTTGATCTCCTCTTCAGAGGCAAGGTGAAATCGTCTCATAATCGAACCACTTGACAACAATCCGTGACATGAAGTTCTTTTACGAATTTAGATATCGAAGCAAGAGATCTTTAAATAGATTGACTCAATTCTTCTCCCTGAGTTTAGCTAGTCACCGTGAAGTTGATACTCCGTTATTGAAGAAGAGTTCGGTTAGCCTGTCTCGGTGCAGTTCAATGTCACGAGAGAGGGTGCTCAGGTCGTCTAGAAGAGTTGCAGCAACAGCAGTCATGGCCGCAACCGCTGTCGCCCTTTCACCTCTATCGTTCCCAATCGGTCCGACCAAAGTCTACCCAGCCCAGCACATGATAAACAGTATCGGGGGCGTACTCCTTGGACCATGGTATGCTATGCTTGTGGCAGCAGTGGCCGCCATTCTACGAAACGCTCTCGGCACCGGAACGATCTTCGCTTTTCCAGGAGGAATACCAGGCGCACTTACTGTGGGTCTCTTCCACAGACACCTATGGAAGAAAGACTATGCAGCTCTCACAGAACCTGTCGGAACCGCTCTTGGAGCCGTTATCAGCGCGTTAATGATTGCGCCTTTCGCCTTCCAGTCTGGCGCAATAAAGTCGGTCCTTCCGTTGGAAACCTTTCTGATATCCTTCCTAGCCAGCAGTATCCCAGGCTCAGTTTTGGGCTTTGTTATACTCCTAGTGTTACGCAGGAGCAGAAACCTGGCTCTCTAAAGCGTAGACTCACAGTCAAATATTCCCAATTCCCGATAGATTCAGATGGACAACCGGTTGGGATGTGGAGTCTTCGTCAGACGTCCGCCTAGGAAACAAGGGCAGGGGTAGGTTCTCGGAGTATTCTTTCTCCCAAACAGTCCACAAGAAGACGCTTATTCTAGGCGACATCTCGACTGGCAAGACCCGTCTGACGGTGAGGCTACTTCAGAATGCTCTCAAATCGAGCAGACCTGAAGAGATAACGGTTATTGATATGGCACCGGAGAAGACATTTCATCATGGAAAAGCTATCGGTGGAAAGATTACTGATATGATCAAGTTGCCATTAGCAGTTCGCGTACTCCAGCCCAGGAAGGTCAACGCCCCCAGACACGCAGCCAGGGATAGAGACGAACTCCTTCACCAAGTCCAACAGAACGCCATGTCGATTGAAGAATCCATAGATCAATTTCTGAGCAGGGCAACGCCCATCCTCTTCATCAACGACCTGTCCCTCTACTTTCAATCAGGAAGGTTCGAGAAAGCCTTCAAGGCCATGGACAAAGCTGATACCTTCGTGGCAAATGCCTACTATGGAACAACACTTGAGAACGATCTTGGTACAGGCGTCTCGGCTGTGGAACGAAAAATCATCGAAAACATTGCCGGGAGAGTCGATCTGGTGATACGCCTCTAGCAAGCCGAAGAATTCACCAAGTGCTTAATCACCGGGCATCTCAGGATAACGCGGCAATCATTGAACTCAGGATGCCCAAAATTATTGGCTGCACAGCTTTCACTGACCGAATGAAATCTTATATAATTCAACCTTCGTAGGTTAGCCTGCATCGGGGGAGCTGGGTAGATCCGGCTGAGAGGATGGTTCCAACTCCATCGACCCCTTCAACCTGATCCGGATAATGCCGGCGGAGGAAAGATGTATTGGAATTCCTTCTTTGCAGGTCGGTCTTTCCAGCCTCTTGCAGGTAGCTTGCATCAACTGATGGTTAGTCTTCCAAAGATTCATGCTCCTCCTGAATGGGGAATAGAACCCGTAAAGCCCGAGTCAAGATGTCTCGGACTGATTGACTATTTTGTGCTCTGGTCTAGCTTGGGAGTCGGGTTGCTAGTCCTATTGGCCGGCGCATTGCTCGTGCCAGCCCTAAGCCTTCAGGATGCCTTCCTAGCTGTGATCTTGGGTACCGCTGTCGGCAGCATACCTCTTGTCCTGGCAGGATGGATCGGCAGCGAATATGGCATCCCGACTATGGTCACAGTCAGACCCTCCTTTGGCATACGTGGATCATACCTTGCAACGATCCTGAACTTGGTTCAACTGGTGGGCTGGACAGCCTTCGAGGTAATCATCATGGCCAAGGCAGCCGACACCATAAGCTCCACGATGATCAATTACTCAAACTTGACCTTATGGACTGTCGTATTCACAGTCTTCTGTGTTGCAATGGCTATCGGCGGTCCCTTACTGATTGTGAGATATTGGCTTGAGAAGTTCGCCATATGGCTCGTGTATGGCACATCAATCTGGGTTGCCTACTACACACTCTCAAAAAGAAGCATCTCTGAATTGTTGTCAATACAACCTCATGGAGGGTTATCATTTCTCTTGGCTGTGGATCTAGTCATCGCAATGCCAATATCGTGGATGCCCCTCGCAGCAGATTACATGAGGTTCTCAAACGATTCGAGAAGGGCTGCTGCTGGAACATACTGTGGTTATCTCGTTGCCAATTCCCTATTCTACGTACTGGGTGCCCTCTTCGTCCTCGGCGCAGGGGTTTCAGATCCTGTCCAAGCAGTAGCCACTGTCGCTTTTGGAATCCCAGCTTTGATGATAATCCTCGTCGACGAAACCGACAATGGCTTCGCAGACATATACTCGGCAGCAGTATCGATCCAGAATATCTCGCCCCGCATCTCACAGAAGCTTCTCATAATCTCAGTCGGTTTTGTGGGAATGCTAGTCGCGCTCTTCCTGCCGATCGAGGAGTATACTTCATTCCTCCTGTTGATAGGGTCACTATTCATACCATTATTCGGCGTCGTGATCACAGACTACCTACTCATCAAACACAAAAGATACGAGACTGAAGAACTCTACCGGATCAGAGGTCGATACTGGTATCGAGGAGGGCTCAACCTCCGTGGCCTCGGAGCATGGCTCACCGGCGCTCTCTCCTATCACCTAGTCATAACCTACGCGTCTTGGGTTGGGGCGTCTATTCCGAGCTTCATAATAGCCGCATTGGCTTACTGGCTGATGAGCAAGGTGAGAAAATGAGTTCTCTAAATTTCGCGTCAAGCACACGCATCTCCAGAGCACTAACGATCGCTGGGTCTGATTCCGGAGGAGGTGCTGGAATTCAGGCGGATCTCAAGGTCTTCGCAGCCCTAGGAGTCCACGGAATGAGCGCCCTGACCTCAGTAACTGCACAGAATACTCTGAGGGTTGACGCGATTCAAGACATATCAACGAAGATTGTCAAAGCCCAGATAGATTCTGTTGTCGAGGACATCGGCGTTGATGCTGCAAAGACAGGAATGCTTCATACTTCAGACATAATAGAGGCTGTGGCAGAGGCGATCAGAAAACACGGCTTCCTAACCGTCGTCGATCCTGTGATGGTAGCGAAGAGCGGCTCAACTCTTCTTGAACCTGATGCTGTCGAAGCTATGAAGAGCAAACTTCTTCCTCTGGCAAAGGTTGTGACCCCGAATGCTCCAGAAGCCGAGGCTCTCTCAGGACTCAGGATCAGATCCCATGACGACGCCGTGGTCGCCGCAAGGAAGATATCAACCCTCGGAGCTGGAGCTGTCGTGGTGAAAGGTGGGCACATTCCGGGCAACCGAGTCATCGACATACTCTACCTTGATGGTGTCGTAAAGAGGCTTGAGTCTGAGCGCTTCAGCGCAGACACAACACACGGGACAGGCTGCACTTTCTCGGCTGCTATCACTGCAGAGATGGCTAAAGGCAAGGAGATGGGTGAAGCCGTCGTCTCAGCGAAGAGACTTGTAACTGACGCGATAAGATTCGGCCTTAGACTTGGAAGGGGGCATGGGCCCGTCAACCCCTTGGCCGGCGTCTACAGGGAGACCGAGAGGTATTCCGTGATCAGAAATGTCTCAGATGCCGTGGGCCTTCTTGAGAGGGATCCAAACTTTCATCACCTCATGCCTGAGTCGCAGGCAAACTTGGCGATGTCCCTTTCAAATCCGGCAGGTCCAGAGGATGTTGCAGCCATACCAGGGCGAATAGTGAGGATCGGCAAGCAAGCACATGCATCAGCGCAACCACAATTCGGAGCGTCCAGGCATGTTGCCTCAACAATTCTCGTAGCTAACCAGCATAACCCTGCTGTCAGAGCCGCGATTAACATTAGGTTCTCAGATGACCTACTGCGAATCTGTGGGCGGCTGAAACTCACGATATCATCCTACGATAGAGCGCAAGAGCCGTCTGAGATCAAGTCCGTTGAAGGGAGGACAACAGGTTGGGGGGCCGAGCAAGCGATCAAGGAGATTGGTCGAGTTCCAGATGTAATCTTTCATAGAGGAGACTGGGGCAAGGAGCCTATGATCACAATCCTAGGGTTGTCTGCGGTCGAGGTCGCAAAGAAAGCTCAGGAGATAGCTTCGGAATACAGAGCCGCATCTTGGAAAGAGGCTGAATCAGGCAGAGAAGGACTGGAGTAAACTGCGACCCAGCACCGCGTGAGGAATCGGGCAGTGTGACTCGAGTAGATCTAGGCACTCTGTTCTCTCAACCGTAATCGTACAGTCTGTCACCAGAGCTGCAAGGGTTCCAATGGCGGCCAAGATCGGGGCTAGAACCGCGCCGACAACGGCAATAGTAAGGGGGATCTCAAGCAAGGTCTTGCCACTCTGTTTGATCACGATTCGTCGAATGTTCCCTTCGTGGATTAGTTCCTTCACTTTGTCAACTAATTGGCTCCCTGATACCTCGAACTCTTCACGCCTGATTCCCGGCTCCTCCTTTGAAACCTTTGAGCCACAACTCCAGCAGTAGGCAGCCTCTCTATGAAGGGCTGAACCACATTTTGAGCAGAACGACACTTCAATCACTAAGGGTATTCTGGTGAGTCAAAACATAAAACTTGCCAAAGACGTCTCTAGAGGCAGGTTCAGAATCAAGATCATTCAGTAGGTCGGTTGTGGAACATTGAGGAATGCAGACTCCGAGTTTGATAGAATCGCCAAAGAAATGTTTGAGGCATTCATTCGTAGAGACCCGGTTCAGGCAACTTCGCTGGGAATACATATCTACGACAGTCTTCTGCCGAGTGGAACCTTGCAGGCCAAACTTGAAGACATTAAGATCATCAAAAGCTACTTGAGAGACTTTCGAAGATTCTCAGATGAGGAGATCAGTCGAGAGAGGAGATTTGACAAGGATCTTGCTCTAGGACTCCATGAGGCTTTCGCTTTTCTTTGAGGACGATCTGAGACTCTGGAGCAGTTCCCCAGAGGCTCCACACATAGTGGGAACATCACTGTTTCTGCTGCTGTGCAGGGAGTTTGCACCTCCAAAGATCAGGCTTGAGAGCATCAATAGTCAAATTACAGCCATACCCAACTTCCTAGAAGACTCTAAAGAGAGAATAACAGATCCAGCAGAAGAGGCTGTAGAGTATCTCATTCAGCAGACAGGTATGGAACGCCAGATTGCGACTATTGAAGTCGATGAATATGCGGAACGGCCAACTTACTTCCTAAGCTACTACTTGGGCAAACACATGATAATGAAGCTCAAACATGACCTAATGCAAAAACTGGGCAAGGATTTTGACGAAAAGGGTTTTCATGAGGCGCTTCTCTGCGCTGGAAACATACCGATGAGATATGTTAGGCGAGCAGTCCAGGAAGCCTTTAATGTCCAGCTTGAGGGTAATTTCATCTGAACTGGAGCAATCCGGAAAAACGGGTGCAGCCCCGCCTCGATCTTGGAGGAGTTCATGTTAGCAGCCTCTCTAGATACCTTCAGCTGTGGAGAATGCTGAAGATTCTTTGAGGCTGAGGTTTTCTGTGCAAAAGTATTCGCACTTGTATAGAAGCGTCCGCAGGCGCGACCAACATTTCTCAGGCCTTCAGGAACTTGCTTAACGCCTTCAGGAGCATATAGGAAAGAAAGGTGGATGGAACGAGTTGAAGGCCGATATACACTGGCAGAGCCAAGTAGTAAGCGATGATAGGCAGACCCAAGACCATTACTATCACGAAGTACACTGCAGGAACGTCAAGAAAAGCCAAGGCAACACTCATGATTACTATGCTCGTCTTGGTTGATGTCTCGGAACGTATTCTTCTTATTACTGCAGCTGTTGAACCAGCTACAACCGCGAAAAAAGCATTTACAATAGGCCAAAGCCAAGAGAGTGGATTTGCACCGGTCAGCAGACCTATCAGAGCTTGAACTTCTGTCGTAATCAACGCCCCCAAGGGCCCGTAGAGATATGCAGACAGGAGAATCCAAGCGTAAGTATTCGAGTAGCCTAGCGGGGTCGCGTTACCCCCGGTCACTGCAGCATCTATTCTCTCCAACACCGAAGCGAGGATTCCTGCAGCAACGCCGAAGGCCATCGAAGTCATGACGTCTCGCATTCTAAGCTTGAGTCTCGGGGGGTTCAAGTCAGGCACGAACTACTAATTATCAAGTAGTTACGTATTTATGCGTAGCGACCCGTCTTAGCCAAGTAGTTACAAAACAGATCGTCTTGGGTAACGATAAATACCGAGCGCAGAATATCTACGGGCAGCATCCCCAATGGACCTCTCCGAAATTATGATCTTGGGCCCCAATGTCTTGGCAGTCGCACTATTGCTCCTGCTAGCCTTCTACTACATCCTCTTGGTTTGGAATGCTAAGACGCCATCGAGGCCCACAGAGTATTTTCCACGAGTTACTGCAATGGCCTATGCATGGCAGTCTGGAAATATAATCGAGCGAAAGATCGAGAATTTTCTCAGTCAAGAATACCCAGCTGAGAAGCTTGAGATCATAATATATGACAATGACTCCACTGACGAGACCCCTACCATATGTAAGCGTTACGAAGGGAAGAAACTCATCAAATACTATAGACCAGAGCAGGCTTATGACAGAAAAGCCCCAGTACTTGACGAAGCGATTGGGAGAGAGGCAACGGGAGAAATAATCGCGCTCACAGATCCTGACGGCATATGCGAGAAGGAATGGGTCAAGAAGATAGTACAACCCTTCATCGACCCGAAGGTGGGGGCCACCTCTGGAATAACTCACTGCGGAAACTGGCACAAGAACTTCTTCACAAGACTGAGAGCAATAGAAGACGAATGGTGGAACAACATAGCGTTCACGGGCAGAGACGGCAAGATGAAAATATCAAACTTCCAGCCACTATGCGGGTGCAACTATGCCCTAAGAAGAAGCACATGGGAGGATGTCGGAAGAAGTCACGGCAAAAGTCTTCTCGAAGACCTAGAACTCAGCATGAAACCACATCAGAAAGGTTGGAAGGTCGCAGTCACTGACGCAAACGTCTGGCAAGAAGAGGTTGAGGGCATAGACGAGTACATAAGGCAGAGAAGGCGATGGTACTCCTTCAAATCGAAGGAAGTAATCGGCAAGACAAGAAGGCCTGACAGGATAATCGGCTCATTACCACAAGGAATCCAAACGACAGCCATATTCTCGTTCCTACTATTCTTAGAAGTCTTGGTCAGGAATCGCCTCTTCTCTGACCCTAGCGACGCTCTGGTATTCTTCTCGGCCTCGCCTTTCCTCCTGCACAATCTGGCCATGGCATGGGGGATGATCAAGGTCAATAAGCCGCGGTTTATCCCGTACGTGCCGATCTTCCTGACCCTAGACGCCCTACTTCAACTCTGGTGTTTCATTGATGTTAGACTTCACTGGAGAGAAGAACAGAAGTGGGTCAAACTCTCCCGAGGAAAATACTACCACATCGGTACCGAGATCAGGACGGACTAGAGACCCAGAAAAAGCGAGAGCCCCTGCCTCGCTGAGAGGCACGGCAAAAAGTTGTTATTACTCTTAGGTCAAGTAACAGCCTCAGAGAATTGGAGAATCTAGATCTCAAAGTGACTTGATGGAGCATAACAGCATGAGAGCATTCCTTGTTTCAGGCAAGAATCTTCCCGTAACGTGGGAGGAGGCTGTACTGAAGACTTGGAGAGAGGGGCGCATCGTCTACACTGAGTATAACCAGTGGAGCAAAGACTGCACCATGCTCATGGTTGTAGAAGAACCCTTTTGCGAGCCAAGGATTCATATGGGAGGCTTATGCGGCGGCCTAGGTGACCTCGAGAAATATGTCAAAGAGGTAGTTGAAGGCTCCGAGGATCACTTCGTCTACGAAGGAAAACGCCCATACGAGTATCATGAGCGCCTTTTCAGTTACAGCATATCCCAAAATGAGAGAATCAATCAGATAGATCACCTCATAACAAAACTATGTGAGAAAAAAGAGGTAGAAATGGATGGAAGGAGACTCCCAGTCTTTGGATACACGAGAAGAGCTCAAGCCATAACTTGGAAGCCTTCAGTGGATCCGGGGCTGGAGCATCCTCCTTGTCTCCAGAGAGTCTGGTTCAGGATCATTGATTCGAAGCTTATCATGGAGACATGCTGGAGATCCCGAGACGCCTACAAGGCAGCCTTCTGGAATATGTATGCCATGACAGAACTGCAGAAACACATGGCTCAGCAAGTGAGCGAGCTTACTAGAGAGAAGATAGAGCCGGGCGCTTACATCGATTTCACGAACAGCTTCCACATCTACGAACAGGACTTTGAGGATGTTGAGAGGCGTCTCGTCAAACTTGTGAGAGAGAGAAGTCTCAACGAGAGAACTATGCAGACGGCTGACTATCTCAAATATCTGCGTGAGACCTCAAGTTTCAAGCAGTAAGCCAGAGCGAAACTGTTTGGAGAAAAATGATGAGGGGTTGAGGTCGCATGAAGTTGTTGCATCAGAATAGTCGGACGTATCTCCTATAGCATGCGAAAGCCGCTAATGTTGCAAGAGCAACGACGATACCCGCGATCAGTCCTTTGTGTCTCATTTTTTCACCTCCAAGTTTATGCTAGTTTCCCGGGGCGGTTTCAGCCGCGATCGAAAGCTTCGAGCTGAAGACAAGTCAGAGCGCCGTTGTTCACCGATGCTACTCCCATGTAGACACTCGCCACATATTGGTTGGTAGGTGTGGCCGCGGTCCAGTCCGAGCAGTCCTATGTTGGGGCCTATCTTGGGGATTAGCTTGTGCTCTATTATTCTCTCATAGAACACATCCGTGATTATCAGGAATGTCATTATGCTCTGGACGACTGTGAAGATATCTCCAAGGTTGATTATTTCGACCGCCTCCTAGATCTTTCTGCCTTCCCGACTTTGGAAGAGTGTATATGTGTTACACAAACACACTTATTTAAGGATGATGCACAATCCCGACTGATCGCAGGCTCGTCCGAGTCACAGGTTCCACGGCGATTCACACCAACCTCATTGGCGACATGCTCGTTGGGCTCCAGATGTGTGCCACGGCCCCGCCAGTTTCATCATCAGAGCAGTTCTGCCGATGCTGACGACATCATCCTCAAAGCTATTCACATGATATCTGTAAGTGGAATAGAAGCTTTGAAGAGTTTTTAAGTTGTGAAAGCTTTCGAAAAATAGAAGATGTTTTATTCCCCGAAGGTTCAAATCACCCCTGCACATTCACTAACAGGGTTCTATGGAAAGTTAGATGGAAAAGGAGTCTAGAACATTATCTAATGAAGAATTGGTTTTTCTATCTCCTGCTTGTAGCGCTGGTGATCACACCCAATCTTCAAAGTTCACTTGCCGCTCCACAACTCGTCCCGACAGTCTCGATAAACGTGAAGGGAGGAGAAAAGGAAGGAACAACGAATGTGACGATCGCTGGAAGGATAATAGATTCCTTCAACAATGCAGTCCAAGGAGCAACGGTATCCCTACAGCTTGCCGATCCTGGAAAAACCAGTCTACACACATCAGTCACACAATCTAAGGCAGATGGAAGTTATTCAGAAGCAATCATTATTGCCAAACCAATGTCGGGAAACTATACACTCTATCTGACGGCGAGCAAAATAGGGTACGATGACAAGAAACTCAATGTTCCATTCGCACTAGTCTCAGGAGACTTTGATCTCAAAATCACACCAACCTCAAGAACAATGGTGCAAGGCTCAAATGCCTCCTTTGAGATAGCGATGGTACCGCTCCTAGGAGACAGCCTTCCCCCAATATCAGTGAAAATAATCGGACTCCCGCAGAGAGTGACGTATAATCTACTTAACAAGTCGGCAACCACCCCAAAGATCCTAACACTCACCTTGATAACTCGCGAGGATACCCCTGCCGGGAGGTACAATTTCACAGTAATAGGTGAAAGCAAGGGTTACAGCCATGTCGCTTGGGCTGTCATCGAGATAGCCGAGGCAGCCAAGCGGACTACCGAACCAGCTCCCCGCACCAGCGAACCTTCAGTAAAAGTTGAGACACCGATACCCAGCATCGCTCTACCCATGGTCATAGTCGTCCTCGGGATCGCTGCGTCAGCTCTACTGCTGAGAAGGCTCAAGATCCTCAGAACGACCAAGCCAAGTTATGACGAGTCCATACCTGAACCGAGCCAAGATAGAGAGTATCTCGCTGTTGCCCGTGCCCTCACAAGGCTTGAGGAACTACGGGCTACCGAGAAGCTTGACGAAGAGACCTACAAGAAGCTTAGAAGAGAGTATGAGGAGAAACTGGAGAAGACAAGAAGAAAAAGCTAGACCGTTCTCAAGAGCTTCTCCATTCGATCGATGACTTCCGAGAGGGCCTGGGAGAAGGGATGCTTGGGCTGCTCGACCGCGAAGAGATATTTTCCCCCGCTCGCTTGGATATCGCAGTAGCATGGAATTATTCCTAGAAATGGGAGGTTGAAGAGCTTCGACATATATTCCTCCAATTCCTTCTGTCCAGCACCCAAGGGGAACTGTTCCGTCGGTATACGATTAAGTAGCAAGCCTGTCTTCCGTCCCAAGGATTGGTAGATTCCGCGAACTATTTCTTTTGTTCCCTCCATATCGAATTCATCCATTTTTGACACTAGGATAACGAAGTCCGAAGCTGCTAAGGCGTTTATCGAAGAGTATGAGACGCCGGGACTCGTGTCGAATATGACGAAGTCGGCTCGTCCATCGTTGCAGAGTTCATTCTTTGCGGAGAGCGTTCGATGCAAGGCTTTCATCTCCCATTTTCTGTCTTTGGCCATCATCTCCCTCATGGAGTCTGTGCTGGAGCTGGCAAAACCGATGTACAGGTGTCCTTTAGTTTGGTATTTCTCTGAGACATCGTGAAGTGCATCATTTATCTCGCATCTTTCTTCCAGAAAGTCATTGAGTGTATTGCGTATCTTGGTCTTGAAGAGAACCTGAAGGCTGGGCGCCCTGAAATCATAATCAAAGAGGCACACGTCATGACCTCTTGAAGCGTAGAGCGCTGCCAGGTTAGCGGAGACGGAAGTCTTTCCCGTGCCGCCTTTGTAGGAGTGTAGAGCTATTGTTTTTGTCATTTTCTATTTCGCCTCTACGAAAAAATAAACATCGTGACCTTTCCTTTTCTTCCTCACGTAACCTTTTGTCACCAGCTGGTTTAGATAGTCACTCTCGGCCGCTCTGACCCTGCCAGTCTTCATTGATATGTCTGTTGCAGTGGCTTCGCTAACTTCTGTGAGGGCCAGCGCAGTCTTTCTTAGGTGATCCGGTAAGGATAGCAGGGTAGCGACGTCGAGAGGCAAACCCTCATACGAGGGCTTCTTGCTGGGCGAGAGTATCTGCGTGAGTGATTCCTGAAGATCGATCAGGTTGTCGAGCTTTGCATTGACAAACTCAATGCTCTTGTTAAGTTGCTGGAGGAGTCTGACAATTTCGGGCGATGAGTCTTCTTTGCTCATTGGCGCGGTTCACGTCGCAGGTCTGCTGGGAGTGCTGGGTTTCCTAGGGACTTTATGCGTATTCTGTAAACATGTGTAACATAAAAACACTTCTGTGAGATGCAAGAGCAGGTGTATAAATCTTCGCCTTGAAATCCAGAATTAACTCTGAGAGCGAAGTCCTCAGAATCTTTGGTGATGATTCTGTCAGCTATTCCATCCTACGCGCGTACTTCGCAGCGTTCAGACCTGCGACACAACCTTCACCAACGGCTTTTGCAACTTGGAACGGCGGGCCGCATATGTCACCTGCGGCAAACAGTCCTTGAACATTCGTTTCCTGAGCTTTGTTAGTCAGTATGTAGCCATCATCGTTCAGAAGCACACCCATACCTGATACGAGTTCAACTGCGCCCTTCTGGCCCAGCTCAATAAATACACCGTCAACATCAACCGAGGATCCATCGATGAACACAAGTCGTCTCACTATCTGGTCACCTCGGATTTCCTTTGCGCTCTTTCTGAGAACGTCTATGCCGGCAGCTTCTATCTGTCCTCTGAGCCGTTCTCCCACATCCAGTTCGTCTGACACGAGATAGATCCTACTGGCGTAGGCTCTAAGCAGAAGCGCACCGCTGGCGGCTGCGGGGCCCTCACCAACAACGGCCACTGTTTTTCCCTTGAAGAAGTTCGCATCACAGTCGATACAGTACCCAACGCCTCTCCCAAGGTATTCACCTTCGCCTTTGACCCCGAGTTTTCTCCTCTTTACGCCGGTTGCAAGAATCAGAGCCTTTGCAACAATCTCCGTGCCTGCGTCGGTGTGAACTTTAAATTTTTCGTCAACCCTCTCAACTTTGAGGATCTCTTGGTCAAGGATTTCTGCGCCGAACTCTTTTGCCTGCTTGACCCCGCTCTCCAAGAAATCTGCCCCTTGATGCAAGCCATCCATGCAACAGTAGTTCTCGATGTGTGCCTTTGCCAATCCACTGAACTTCGTCTTGCCTACAATGATGGTCTTCAGCTTGCCTCTAGACCCGTATATTGCTGCTTGGAGCCCTGCAGGGCCGGCTCCGATTACGAGTATGTCAGCAGAGATCATGAGCCTCAACCTAGAATGTTTGGCTTGTTCACTTGCTAGGGTTGTTCAGTCGTTAGCATTGTCACTATCACTCCATCCTGTCCAAAAAGACTTTCTAGTGTGAATCTGACCGATAGAGACTCCCACTTTTCCTTCTGTTTTGTCTGCTCCGGACAGGAGGCCGCCAAGACAATCGAGGCCGCTACATTCACAGATCTATTGCGAAATCATTTAAGTAGACCGCAGAGACAGCTTATTTGTCTGGAATATTAGAGAAGGGCTGAAAGAATTGTCGAATGCCATCGCTTCCAGACTGGCTGTTCGGAGAGAGCCTGTTGCCTTAAGCAGGAGCTTCATTCATGACTGAACGCCTCGGTCTCTTATCAAGGGTCAGGATGAAGTTACTTGAAGCCGGCCAAGACATGACAGCCTTGAGAACGTCTTTGCGGGAGACTTTTTCAAGTGAGATCGAGGGTTTCAGAGGTCTTCTTACTAAGTATCCGTTCCAGAGTATTGCCTTTGCATTCGTCGCTGGTGTTGTCTTCGGGGGGCTCCTCCAAGCAAGAATCTCAAGGTTCGTTCTCCTATCTCTACTGGGAGGTTTCCCCCTAGCTATCGTCTACGGTGGCTCGCAGGGGTTACCTTCAATATTATCTATCGGTTCAGTAGTGATGATTGATGGTTTTGTTTCCTACTCGCTCTTGAAAGTTCTCAGAGTCTTGGACGAATATCCGCGTGTTCAACCGTACCTTAACAAAATCAAGATAAGATACAAGGAGAGTTCTCGATTATTTGTCACGTATTCAGGAAGACTTGGGGTTCAGGGGGCGTTGGCAGTATGTACCTTTCTCATAGGATGGTGGATCACTGTAGTGATAGCGTACATCATGGATCTAGACACACGAACTGCAATGATTAGCATACTCTCAGGGTTGCTGGCCGGGGGACTGCTATCTTGGAGTATCTACGAAGGAGCCGTCAGGCTGATTCCAGATCCCCTAATTGTGGTGG
>CAZRDQ010000037.1:0-14524 GCA_964598945.1 uncultured Candidatus Bathyarchaeia archaeon | reverse complement strand
GGGCATGAGGTTCGTGCCTGTTGCGTCTCCAGTTGAAGCGATGGTAGCGGAATCCAATGCGGGTAATCCGCATAGTCGATGGAGATGAGTCAAGATGATCAACCACAGACTTGACAGAACCCTTCAGAGTAAGCTTCCCAAGATCGTGAGGCAGATGCCAAGTGAAAGATGATGCTGCTCTCGAGCTGGCGCTCAAAACACTGGATATTCCAGACACGATAAGAGTGAAGCT
The DNA here is from genome assembly GCA_964598945.1 of uncultured Candidatus Bathyarchaeia archaeon. Taxonomy (GTDB): domain Archaea; phylum Thermoproteota; class Bathyarchaeia; order 40CM-2-53-6; family RBG-13-38-9; genus JAGTQV01. Next base: position 14,292 of record CAZRDQ010000037.1, on the reverse strand, counting down.
TGCAAAGAGCAAGAGGGCACCGCTCTACTCAACTCTGGTAACCTACAAACCAAGTCAGGACGGAAAGTCGGTCTTCGACTATGTGATAGAGTACAAAAAGAGTTTAGGTCAGGATCTGCTCAGACACGAGCTCTGCCACCTGAAGCTTCACCTGATGGGGTTACCTACGGTCGAGATCCGAGAAGGCTCGCCGATGGACTTGATAAGCCAGGTCCTCAATACGCTGCATGAGGACTACTACGCGAGCCTGATTATGCACCAGAAGTTCCCGCAGGGCTTCTTATCTTCATTCATGAGAGGCCTTGGCCACGAACACGACGAAGTGCATATTCATGGTGAGGCTGAAGAAGGCCTGCTAGCATGGCTTCTACAGAACTACGCTCTGAAGCTTGTCGTGCTAGAGACATTAGAATACAAGAATGAGGCCAAGAAGATTAAGGAAAAAATCGAGCATTTTGGGAAGGAGTCGCACAAGCAACTGCAAGTGTACTTGGAGACTGTGGCTGACCATCTGAGGAGACTGCCGCAGCTGGACAGAGACCTCAGGCCATTCACAACCGAGGAGAAGATCTCCATCAGCAGAATAGTCGAGTCCATGAGCAGCGCTAGGGTTCCTCAGTGATCAGATGGTCAGTTACTCTTTCACTGTGATGGCCTGTGTGGGGCACTGTGACTCGCACGCGCGACAGACGATACAGGCGTCCTGGTTGATGGGAGCAGCCTTCTGGCTCTGCATCTCGAATACCGAGACCGGACAGACGCTGACGCACGTGCCATCACCATTGCATTTAACATTATCAACTGTGACCGTTGGCATCCTCACACCTCTGTAGTTTTGACCCAACTGACAACCACCACCACTTATATGTTTTCCCCAGATCAGAGCGAGGCGAAATCCTGCAGAAATCATATCTTTATCTATGTCCTCCTGATGTCAAATTGCCTCTCGAACTGGTCCTCCAGAGACCGACGATAATAGACAACACGGAGAAGAGCATTACTATGAAGAATCTTTCAAAGAGATCACAGGAACTGAAACCGACAGCATTTGCAGAGTTCTTCGCTGAAGCTGTTGAGCTACAGCGTTCAGGAGAGGATGTTGTACATCTGCATGTCGGAGAACCAGACCTCAAGACTCCTGAACATATCGTTGAGGCAGCTCAGCAAGCGATCGAGGAAGGGTTCACACATTACACTCCTCCAGGCGGATTCCACGAGCTGAGAGAGGCGATCTCTGAGAAGCTCAAGCACGATAATGGTATCGACACTGATCCAGACAGTGAGATCTGTGTCCTCTCAGGAGGCTACAATGCACTATACATTGCTTTCCAGACATTAATAGATCCGGGTGACGAGGTCATAGTTCCAGAACCATGCCTTCCACAGTACTGGGGAAACATTACCCTGGCGGGTGGAAGAGCCGTCTCTCTGAGATTGATGGGTGAGAACGATTTCAGACCTGATCTTGAAGATCTCAAGAGGAAGGTCAGCGACAAGACAAAAGTGCTTTTGCTGAACTCTCCTCAGAATCCGACCGGCTCGATCCTCACGAAAGAAGATCTGGACAACATCGCCTCTGTTGCAGAGAACAATGACTTGACCGTGATCTCTGATGAGGTTTATGAGAAGTTCCTATACGGCAACTATCATCACATAAGCTTCGCCAGTCTTCCCGGCATGAGCAAGAGGACTCTCACAATAAACTCGTTCTCCAAGACCTACGCAATGACCGGTTGGAGGGTCGGGTATATCGCAGGAGACAGTGATGTGGTGGCCAAGATTCGCGGGATAAGTGAGCATACCATCTGGTGTCCTAACTCGATAGCGCAGAAAGCCGCCATAGCTGCACTGAAGGGCCCGCAAGACTGCGTCAGAGAGATGGTTGAGGAATTCAGGCAGAGGCGGGACCTGATAACAAGTGGACTCAATGAGATCGACGGTTTCTCATGCAATGTTCCAAAAGGTGCTTTCTACGCGTTTCCGAACATCGAAGGGGTCGGACTATCATCCATGGGCCTGGCTCAGCTGCTCCTGAGAAAGGCAAAGGTTGCGACAGTCCCGGGGATAGCGTTCGGGCCAATGGGTGAGGGCAACATCAGGTTCTCTTTCGCCAACTCAAAACAGCACATAAGTGAAGCACTAGAGCGAATAAGGAAAACAGTCAAGAAGAGTTGAAGAGCACTTCAGCTATCAACTGACTTTTGCAGCTCCATCTTCATCTTTCGGAACAGCTCTTTCTCGGCCAAGAGATCAAGACATGTGAAAGCCATCGCCTTGGCTGCAAGTATCAAGGCCTTGTCTCCGCTCTCCGAGACCGCGGCTTCCGCGAATTCTCGGGAATGAATCGCTATGCTTTTGGACCCCACCCGGATTAGTGGGTGTATCACCGGAACGACTTGGCTCACGTTGCCTATGTCTGAGGAGCCGAGATGTTCATGCTGCTCAAGCTCCTCCACTTTCTCGTCAAGGTCTTGAATGTTCTTCTCGAAGATCTTCGCGAGTGTGCTGTTCGACAACATGTTCGCGAGGGTGTATGAGCTCCGCTGAAGGTTCAGGGTGGCACCGGTGGCTAGGGCAGCTCCTTCGGCGCATCTTCTCACTTTCGTGAGTACTTCGTCTAGGTATTTTTTGTCTGCGGCCCTGAGGTAGAAGAGTGCTGAAGCCTTCTCGGGAATGATGTTGGGTGCCTCTCCGCCTTCGGTTATTATTCCGTGGATCCTGACATCGCTCCTGAGGTGCTGTCTGAGTGCGTTTATTCCATTGAAGGTAAGGATCACCGCGTCCAAGGCGTTGATGCCTTTCTCTGGTGCGGCTGCGGCGTGAGCCGGCTTTCCCGTGAAAGATATCTTGACAGGTGTGAGTGCGAGGAAGCTTGCGTTCAGGGTGGTCTTGGTGTAAGGATGTATCTCGATGGCGGCATCGATATCGTTGAAGGAGCCTTCAGCAATCATCTTCACCTTTCCTCTGATCTGGGATTCAAGATCAGCCAGTCCTTTGCCGCTGGCGACAGCACCCTCCTCGTTCGGTGTACCCACTACAACGACTCTTCCGCCAGTCTCGTTGAGGAAGTCCGATAGGCCCAGGGCTGCTCCGAGTGCGCTTGCTGCTATGATGTTGTGTCCGCAGGCATGGCCGATCTCTGGTAGAGCGTCATACTCGGCTATCAAGCCAATTGTTGGCTCTCCAGACTTTCCTTTGGAAGCTTTGAAGGCTGTTGTCAGTCCTGCCACATTTCTCTCGATTGAGAATCCATGTTTTTTCAGTTCAGATGTTAGGAGTTCAGAGGCCTTGAACTCTGCGAGTCCAAGTTCCGGATTCTTGAAAATGATGTGGCTGATCTCTTTGATCCTCGGTGACAGGGAATCTATCTTATCGCTGACAAGCCTCTTCGTCTTGGAGAGATCCCAAGTCGTCATGAATGGTTCCTTCCTAGGAAGGAACCTATTCCGGATATAAGCGTAATCCGAATTGTGGTCGAAGTCTATTTTTCTTCGGCGTCTGTGCAATCCCCACAGAACCATTCAAGGAAATAGTAATCAAGTGAATGTGTTCCTCGCGAATTCTGCACGAAGAGTCATTCAGATATATTATGTTTGACGATCATTCCTTCTGGAGTGTGGCTCGTCAGATTTTGTCTTTAGAGACGCTTGAGCGGAAGAGTCTTCCAAGGGGCTACGCCCTCAGACTGGAGATCCGGCCGAAGAAGGTGAGAGGTAAGTTCCTCTTTGAACTATACCTGACGGAAGAGACCGGAAGAAGATCCAGAGCACCGATATTCAGAGGCCTCTACAGCAAAGGTCCGACTCCAGCATCAAACTGGATAGACGGTGACTATCATGAACAGGTTGAATTCGACGGACTCAACATAAACGTCTCTTCTCTGGGCTTGGATGAAGAATTGTTCAAAGCCCTTGCTCAGGTGATTCCCCCAGGTGGAAGTCTCATGATCTCCTATGAACTCCTCCATGGCGCAGGGAAGACTCATACGGAGACTCTCCAGCAGCTAGAACTAGGCTGTCCTCCTGCATGCACGCCGTTGGGATATCTTCTCTGCCGAGCAGGGTGCACTGCCGGTTTCAGGGACTGGTATTTCCCGGAAGGTGGCTATGAAGGCCCAAGGAAGCTTCAAGCCTTCAAACCTGCCAGCGAAGAACAGGGCAAGCAAAAAGCCAGGGAGCTCATTGAAGAACTGAAGATCTTTCTGAAGAAGGTGGAAGAGGACAGTCGTGAGCTGATCGTTAGGGCGAGAAGCCGCGCTCTCGAACTGATCAAGATCTTGGAAGCATGACATAAGTGATGTCCCCAATCTGTGAACGAGTCGGGTGCTTTGGCAACATTTAACTCGGTTCCTGACCCTAAGTAACGAAGAAACATGAGGCGAGAAGAAATTGCCAAACAAATACAGATGCATTCTATGCGGATACATATATGACCCACAAGTTGGCGATCCCGATGGGGGCGTTTCAGCAGGGACAACTTTCGAGAATCTGCCTGCAGAATGGGTTTGTCCACTCTGTGGAGCTCCAAAGGATCAGTTTGAACCCGCAGACTGATATCAGGAAGTTTGACAAGGAGGTTAGTCAACCCGAATTCCAGAGGTTGTTATGAAATGAGTACGACCAAGAGAAATCTGAAGGGAGCCTTTGCCGGTGAATCTCAGGCCAATAGGCGGTACATCTTCTTTGCCGAGGTTGCTCAACGTGAAGGATACAGGGATGTCGCGAGTCTCTTCAAGAGGACTGCCGAGGAGGAGACTGAGCATGCTAGGGCGATATTCAACATGCTCTACCCTCAGATCACCACTAAGGATGCGCTGAGGATGGCTCTTGAGGGTGAGACTCTAGAGACCAAGATGTATCCTGAATATGCGGAGACGGCTGAGCGGGAAGGTAAGGCTGCTGATGCAGCAGAACTTCGAAGGTTGCTTAATGAGGCAAAAGGGCACTTCGAGTTATTTGCTGAAACTGAGAAAAAACATGCAGAGGCCTACAAGAAGGAACTGGAGAATCTCTTCCAGGAGTATGAGAAACCCGAGGCACCGGACGTTCCAACCACCAAACCTTATATCTTTCTTTCCGAACTCACCATCCAAAACCATTCAAGAAGAATGGGTGAGAAGCGACAGATATCGTAACACATGTTCTCTTGTATATAGCGAGTCTTTTGTCATGGTGTTGTCTCAATGTATGAAGTAAGATGGCATGGAAGAGCAGGTCAAGGCGTCATAACAGTCAGTCGGCTCCTGGGCTTGGCTGCGATGATGGAGGGGAAACACATACAGGCATTCCCGGAGTTCGGGCCGGAGAGGATCGGCGCTCCGATGACGGGTTTCACGAGGATCTCTGAGGAACCGATAGAGATTCACAGCAAGATCTACAATCCAGACCTCATCATGGTTCTTGATTCGACCCTGCTGGCAATTCAGAACGTCAGCGAGGGCCTGAAGTCTAAAGGTAGTTTGATCGTGAATTCAACAAAGCCTCCGAATGAGATCCTGAGCCAGCTGGGGCTTAAGGGTCCTTCATGTCTCTGTGTTGACGCCACAGGAATCTCCCTGAATATCCTGAAGAGCTCCAGAGGTTTCAACACGGTGATGTTGGGAGCGCTAACAAAGGTAACCGATGTAGTCTCGATGAAGTCACTGGAGGAGGCTGTCAGATCAAGATTCTCAGGGGAGCTACTTGACAAGAACCTAGAGTTACTGGCTGCAGGAAGCAAGGAGGTTGTTATTGATTGAGCCGTAAAGAGAGTCTGGGCGAGAGGATGAAGCTCAGCTGGAGAGAGATGCCCATAGCAGGGATAATGTTCGAACCCGGCTCATCCGTCGAGTACAAAACAGGAGACTGGAGGATAGAGAAGAAACCACTCATCGACCAAGACAAATGCATACGATGCATGATCTGTTGGCTCGTCTGTCCTGATGTTGCGATCGAGAGAGTACCGAAACCCTACAAGAACTACCAAGAGAGCCTTAAGGAAGACTACTACCACTGCAAGGGCTGCGGCATATGCGCGGCTGAGTGTCCGGTGGACGCCATAGAGATGGTGGAGGAGTCACGAGTTGTACCGTAAGAAGGGAGTATTCACAGGCGAGGGCGTTATCCCGTACGCTGGGGAAGGATCCACAGTCACAGTTGAGGGCGCGGTCTGCACTCAAGTTGGATGTGCGTACACTGGCGACGAAGCAGTTGCCTACGCTGCGAAGCAGTGCGATGTCGATGTCGTAGCGGCCTATCCAATCACACCTCAGACAATAATCGTTGAGAGGTTCAGCGACTACGTCGCGAACGGCGAAGTCGACACGAAATTCATGCATGTTGAGTCTGAGCACTCCGCAATGTCAGCTTGCGTCGGCGCAAGCTTGGCCGGTGCAAGAGTCTTCACATCGACAGCAAGTCAAGGGCTGGCTCTTATGCATGAGGTCATGTACCTTGCCTCGGGCCTGAGAACCCCAATCGTCATGGGAGTAGTCAACAGGGCCCTCTCGGCGCCGATCAACATTCACGGCGACCACAGCGATATGATGGGTTCCAGGGACTGCGGATGGATCCAGCTCTTCGCTGAGAATGCGCAAGAGGCGTATGATCTGACGATACAGGCCTTCAAGATAGCTGAGGACCAGACTGTCCAGCTTCCTGTGACTGTGAACCTTGACGGCTTCACAGTCTCACATGCCACAGAGAGTATGAAGTCACTTGCAGACGAGGATGTTGTCAGGTTCCTTCCACCGAGGAAACCTGTCTTCAAGGTGGATCCCTCAACGCCAATGTCTGTTGGGGGAATGGCGCTTCCTGAGTACTACTATGAGGTCAAGAGGCAGCAAGAGGAAGCGCTGCGCCTCTCAAAACCAGTCGTCAAGAGGGTCAGTAAAGAGTATGGAGACCTGACTGGTAGAAGATACGGATTCATGGAAACCTATGGTTTGGAGGATGCTCAAGCAGCGATCATCAGCCTAGGGAGCACATGTGGAACGGTTCGTTCAGTGGCTAAGCGGTTGAGAGCCAAGGGCAAGAAGGTGGGCGCTATCAAGCTCTGGATGTACAGACCCTTCCCAACAGAAGAGCTCGTCTCGGCCATTAAGGGTCTGAAGGCCTTGGCGGTCATGGACAAGGCTATAAGCTTCGGAGCACCGTATGGAGCGCTCTGCAGCGACATCTCGGCAAGCCTCCAGAACACCGGAATCAAAGTGAAGATCCTCAACATGATCTACGGGCTTGGAGGCAGAGACATACCACCGTCGACGATAGAGAGAGCATACAAGGATGTTCTTCAGACCGCAAAGACAGGCAAGGTAAAGGAGAGGGTCAAGTTCCTGGATGTGAGGGAGTAATGGTCGCACCTAAAGATCTTCCGAAAGAAGAGCTGTACGCGCCTGGGCATAGACTCTGTGCTGGATGTGGACCGTCCATCTCGGTCAGGCTGGCTCTCAAGGCAGCCAGAGGACCAACCGCAGTTGTTAACTCAACAGGATGTGTAGAGGTCTCGACTACAATATTCCCGTACACAGCCTGGAGGATACCGTGGGTACACACCCTCTTCGAGAACACCCCGGCTGTTGCAAGCGGCCTTGAGTACGCGTATGAAGCATTGGAGAAGCGTGGCCAGCGAAAAGGCAAGGTCGACATAATCGCTCTTGGAGGCGACGGCGGCACCTTCGACATAGGCATACAAGCGCTCTCAGGCATGCTTGAGAGAGGCCACGACATCGTCTACATCTGCTACGACAATGAGGCTTACATGAATACTGGCATACAGCGTTCAGGAGCGACCCCTAGAGGGGCTGCAACCACGACAAGCCCAGCTGGCAAGGTCATCCCTGGCAAGAGAGGCAACAAAAAGGACCTGGCAGCCATCTGTGCCGGTCACGGCATAAAGTATACTGCAACAGCCTCGATAGGATTCTTCATAGACTACATCGACAAGGTCAAGAAGGCGATAGAGATCGATGGTCCGGCTGTGGTGCATGTCTTGGCTCCATGTCCTCTCGGCTGGCGTTCAAACCCCGCGGACACGATAAAGCTGGCCAAGATGGCTGTTCAGACAGGGATCTTCCCGATATACGAGATAGTCGATGGAAAGTACAAGATGAGTCTGAAGCCAGGCACGCTTCTGCCGGTTGAGGAGTACTTTAAGCTTCAGGGAAGGTTCAGCCACATCCTGAAACCTGAGTTCAAGGATGAGCTTGAGGCGATAAAGAGAGAGATCGCGGAGAACTACAAGAGAATCTTGAGGCTGGCTGGCGAGCAGGTCGCATGAGTGGAATAGTACGGCCGTTATACATATAACGGGGTTTCTTGATTAACTAAACTAAACCCTCCTCTGAGGTTATCAAGCCAGTCTTGAAGCTCGTTAGTTGGAGTAGGGCATCAAGCCCATGGATACTACATTTTAACACAGGCGGATGCAACGCTTGTGACATAGAAGTCCTTGCAGCTCTGGATCCACGTTTTGATGTGGAGCGTTTCGGGGTTCTGCTGAAGGGCAGTCCGCGCCACGCAGACGTCATGGTAGTCACAGGCCCGGTGAACAGGCAGGTAAGGGATCGCGTGATCAGAGTTTATGAGCAGATGGCTGAGCCCAAGTTTGTTGTCTCTGTGGGGAACTGCTGTAATAGCGCAGGGGTCTACAGAGGCTGCTACAATGTCTATTCTGGTCTTGACACTGTCATACCCGTAGACGCGTATGTCTACGGGTGTCCACCCAAGCCTGAGAATATTCTGCAGGCTATAGCTGCGCTTCAAGCAAAGATCAAAGGAGGCTGAATTCGTGTCTTTACAGGTTGAAGAATCTATTGCCAATGAGGTCAGGAGTTTCCTTGGCGAGAACCTTCTTGAGGTCAAGGTACCAAGGCCTAGAAGGCTCTACCTAAAGGTAAAGCGTGAAGACTACAAGCGAGCAGCGAAACACATGGTCGAGAAGATGGGTCTGAATCATATCTCGACGATCACAGCGGCCGATGCTGGCCAAGAGATCGATGTGATGGCATACTTGTTCGGAAGGGGTGTGGAGGTTATGTTGAAGGCCGCTGTTCCCAAGATGAACCCCAAGATCCCGTCGCTCACGGATATCGTTCCAGGCGTGACCTTCTTTGAGCGTGAGGCACATGACCTATTCGGCGTGGTCTTTGACGGTCATCCCGATCTGGCAAGGTTCATTCTTCCAGAGGACTGGCCCGACGGTGTGTATCCGCTGCGGAAGGAGTACAAGGTCACCAGACTGAAGGGACCACGTGAGGTGAGCTAGATGTCAGCAGCAACTATCAAGGTCCCGGTCGGCCCGCAACACCCAGCCTTGAAGGAGCCTGAGAACTTCACATTCCATGTTGAAGGCGAGAATATAGTCAAGGTCGATGTGCGGGTAGGGTACGCCCACAAGGGCATAGAGAAACTGATGGAGTCGAAGACCTACCTCCAGAATATCCCATTAGTCGAGAGGATCTGTGGAATATGCAACACAGCACACACGGTCTGCTACACACAGAACGTCGAGTACCTCTATGAGAAGCCGATTCCTAGAAGGGCCGAGTACCTCAGAGTCCTGATTGAGGAACTCAACAGGATTCACAGCCACCTCCTCTGGCTTGGAGTAGTAGGTCACGAGGTCGGCTTCGAGACACTCTTCATGTATGTCTGGCGGGATCGCGAAGTTGTTCTTGATCTCATTGAGGCGCTCACAGGCAACAGGATCTCAATGGCCTTCGCAACAGTCGGCGGGACCAGAAGAGACCTGACCTCAACCATCGAGCACAAGATACGCAAAGGCCTCGATCTTCTTGAGGAGCGGACCAAGTACTACAAGCGCACCGTCGCAGTGGATCCAACCATACTCGCAAGATCGAGAGATGTAGGCATATTGACTCCTGAGGAGGCGGTTCAGCTCTGTGCTGTTGGGCCGTTCCGCAGAGCTTCTTCGATCAAGGAGGATGTGAGAGCAGACGATCCCTATGCAGCCCATGACGAGATCCCCTTCAACATCATCGCTTACGATACGTGCGACTTCTACGCCAGGATCATGGTTAGGGTTGACGAGACCCTGGAGTCGATCAATATGGTCCGTTACTGCCTTGATCACATACCCTCAGGACCCGTAAGGGTCAGGCTTCCTAATACCCCCCCTGTAGCAGAGGCTGTGAGCAAGGTCGAGGCGCCCAGGGGCGAAAACATCCACTACGTCAGATCTAATGGGACGGACAAGCCTGCAAGATACAAGGTTCGAGCACCCACCTCAGCCAATCTGGCACCTCTGGTACAGACCATGACCTCAAGGGGGAAGTATGACGTCTACGTCGCCGATATCCCGGTCCTGCTCGCCGGTATAGATCCGTGCATGTGCTGTATGGATCGATCCGTCAAGTTCATCGACGACTCCAAGGGGAAAAAGTGGGTCTGGACGATGGAGCAACTGAAGAGATGCATGAGTAAGAACGTTGTGAGGCGTTGAGAGATTGTCGCTGGCTGTCGAGCTTCTCAGAAACCTTGTGAAGAGTAGGGCAACAGTACTTTATCCCTTCAAGGACAGGGAGAAGGTTCATGTCCCTGAGGGACTGCGGGGCAAACTCGCGTTCTACAGGGACCGGTGTATAGGATGCAGTATGTGCTTCAGGGTGTGTCCCTCAGAGACGATCGAGATGACCGAGGATGCTAAGGGTAAGAGGCCGAAGTTCTATCTTGATCGATGCACCCACTGCCAGCAGTGCGAGGATGTCTGTCCAACCAGAGCGATAGAACTCACACAGAAGTTTGAGAACTTCGGTTTCGATCGGAAAGAGATGATGCTGGAGTAGATTCCGGTAACATACAAGGCTCAAAGATTCGGAATAGCACGACAGAATTCAACTACACAGACTGCAGATTCTGGAGAGAATAGTGATCTCCTAGCGTGTGCTGACGCATCGGGTCACGCCAAAGATGTGATGGCGGCAGATCGGCCGTTGAATGACTCTGATGTTCAATCTTTCCGAGCGCTAGTTCAACGAACTCCCTGATCACATTATGCGTGAAGTATGGTGTGGGATCACCATACACGATCGCAGGACATCGCGGGTCAACATAGACGTAGCCAGTCCATTCTTCATTCTCATATCTTGCCCCTAGTCCCCTGCCATACAGAGGACGGTCTGTGACTCTGAAAGGCCAGATCTTGCATACGTTAGGTTTCTCTCCTTGCAGACCGCAGAGCCACCTTCCGCCATGCAGGATCATGAAGGCGCATCTGTCGTCTATGCTCTTCCTCAACCATGAGCGGCCATCACTTACCTCGACCATATTGAAGCCGTAGGTTTGACCGAGCTTGGCGTACTCATATGCATTAAGGGGCACGCTGAACCATTTGCAGCATTCGCCGCAGGCGTTGCATGTCCAAGACTGAACTTGCGACCAGGGTATCGGTCTGGGCTCGTACAATCATCGTCAACCTCAAGATGGGATCATGCGGTTCTACGTGACATCCGCACTAAAGGCTGTCAGGGTGTTTTGATCGGCTCTTTCACTTGCTTCACCCTCAGAAATACTTTGTGTGGAAATTCATCGAAACTGGGCGCTAATTCTGTTGCCTGTATAATGGGCGAGGTTTGGAGACCTTACCGCCTCGATCTGGAAGCTCTTTTCTTGTACACTGAAGCTCTTCTGGAATGCTTTCGGTACCGAGTCATGCGGTGAATCTCTGCGAGGGCTTCATTGATCGTTAAAGGCATGTTCTTTCTTGGAGTTCGCTTTCTTTCGGCGAGGAGGTGGAAGAGTCTTGTGATGGTCGGCGACTCCAGCCTTGCTTTGTGGAGGACATCGATGTTACGGAAAACATCTCTGATCGGCCCCTCAGCGGTTACTAGGCCTTGATTCAAGATGAAGGTTCGGCCCGCGATCTGTGGAACCAAGTCTACGTCGTGGGTAGCCACAACAAGCGTGAAGTTCTGTTTCTCCCACAGATTCCTAACAAGATCAATGAGCTCTTGCCGGCTCTGTGGATCAAGATTCGCGGTCGGCTCGTCTATGATCACGATCTTCGGTTGCATCGAAAGGACGGTCGCTATGGCCACTTTCTTCTTCTCGCCCTCGCTTAGGCGGTGCGGAGGCCTTTCATCGTAGCCTTCGAGGCCTACTTGTCTTAGGGCATCTCTTGTTCTTGAGGCCACCTCGTCTTTGGGTAGGCCTAGGTTCAGCGGTCCGTATGCTACGTCCTCGTAGACTGTGCTGCAGAAGAGCTGGTCATCGGGATTCTGAAACGTCATCCCAACGTTTCTTCGTATCTCGTGTATGTTCTTGTCGTTGACCGGCAGACCCAGGATAGTGACCTCTCCTCGTTGGGGAGTGAGGATGCCTACCATGTGCATCAGCAGCGTTGATTTGCCGGCGCCATTCGGGCCAACTATGGCGACTTTTTCACCTTTGTTGACTTTGAGACTGACGTTATCCAGAGCTACGGATCCGTCTGGATATGAATATTTGACGTCCCTTACGGAGATGGCGGCTTCACTCACTTCAACCAACTCGCTGAGCACAAGAGCTCAGTTGAAAGGATGATGGTTAAGATCGTGAATGATGCGGTTAGGAAGAGCCAATCAGCGCTTCTGATACTGATTTCGTCGATCAGTCTGGTTCCTGGATTGAAGCCTCTGGCCAGCATCGCCAAGTATACTCGCTCGCCTTTCTCGTATGCTCTCACGAAGAGCGTTGAGAACATGCTTGTGAGAGATCTCAGGTTTTGCAGTCTGGACTCTTTTGTGGTTGTTCGGCTATCTTTTGCGAGGATCATTCGGTAGGCCTCATTGATGAATAGGAAGATGAACCTGTAGGTAATCGCTGTCATGACTATGAAGATCCTAGGCAGCTTCAGTTTGTCCATGGAGCGGATGATATGTGAGAATTTCGTGGTTAAGATCAAGAGGTTCAGGGTTGCGACGCAGATCCATATTCTGAATGTGAAGAGTGCAGCTTTCTCCAATCCTTCGGTGGTAGGTTGGATAAAGAGAGGTTCCGCCGTGATGGTGGCCAGAGAGGTTCCGGGCGTTATGAAGATCAGAGGCACAGCGATAGCGGCAGCGAACACAGGAATGAAAAGCGTCGCTCTCCTCAAGAAATACCCAAGAGGGATCCTAGAAAATACGCACAGCACGATTACTACGGTGAATAATACGGAAAGTGGGTAGATTGTTTTCGCGACTACTGCAGAGAGTATTATGGCCGCTAACGAAATGATCTTTATCAAAGGATTGACTCGCTGCAGGACTCCGTTTGAGCCAGTGAATCTATCAAAGTACATTATGTCCTCGAATGTCTTCAGGAAATCTTCAAGCAAGATCTACTCTGCCACCTTCTTATTAGTTCCAAGAACTCTTCCGATACTCATGGTAACTCCGAACACAACCAGTCCGAAGGCTATTCCGATCAAGACGTTCAGTACGGTATTGCCCTCGAAGCCAGGGGCCTCATAGTCCGGTAAAGGTGGATTCCAGATCGGTGACTCTTCAGCGCCGAAGCGTTCAGCAACTTCATCAAGCGTCTCTGTAGATTGAGCAAGCCAGATCGATCCGACGAGGACAGAGATCACGATGACAAGAAGTCCGGTCAACACTAGGTGGCGGTCTCTGTTCATTTCACGGCACCTGCTGGCTCTTGATGGTTCTCTCTCGATCCACCAGACTGGTTCCAAATCTGGACAGCTGGAGTAGGTCAGGCCTAGTCTTCAGCAGGACCCGTATGACGCCTGCCGTGACTATCCCTTCGCCGACACCGATGAATGAGTGATGAAGAGCCATCGCAGTGACGGCTATAGGCACACCGTAAGGAAAGATGGTTGATAGTCCAAGCTCCAGTCCGGCGAATACGGCGGCTAATACGTCTCCTATGAACGCTCCAGCGAATGCCCCGATGTAGAGGGCTTTTGTGCTCTTCCGGATCTTTGTGACCGCCACCACTACCGCGTAAGGTATGAAGACGCCGATCACGCCCATGTTCCAGACGTTTGCACCTAGGGTTGTGATTCCGCCGTCACCGAAGAACAAAGCTTGGATCAGCAGGATTATTGTCATCGAGATCATTCCGGCGTAGGGGCCAAGGGTTAGTGCTATTATGGGGCCGCCTAGCAGGTGGGCTGTGGTGCCTCCGATTATTGGGTAGTTCATCATCTGGGCTGCGAAGAACATGGCTGTGAGTGTGGCCATCAGGGGCACCTGTCTGTCTGTGAGAGTCTGCTTGGCTTTTCTGAAGGCCAGTATCCATAGCAGGGCTGAGGCTGCGTAGGTTACGGCGCAGACCGAGTAGTCGAGAAAGCCGTCGGGGATATGCATTTGTGAAC
>CAZRDQ010000036.1:0-15162 GCA_964598945.1 uncultured Candidatus Bathyarchaeia archaeon | reverse complement strand
CTCCGGTCAATTGGCGGAGGAAATAGTCTCTTTCTCTGGCGATCTTGGTTCTGCCTCTGATCTGGACAACATGATCAGAGATCTTGGCTAGGTCTGAATTAGGGTGGGACGTAACTGCGATAATCTTGGCCCCAACCTCTTTTCCGATCTCTGCGGCGGTCACGGCAAGCTTGGTTGTTCCCGAGCCCGATATGGCAATTATCAGATCCCCCTTGCCTATCGCAGGGGTGATCGTCTCGCCCATGACGTAGACATCAAAGTCCAGATGCATCAGCCGCATCGCGAAGGCCCTCCCTATGAGCCCGCTCCGGCCTACGCCGATTACGAGGATCCGCTTGTATCTGGCCCAGAGCATCATGTTGATCATAGCTTCGACCTGGGTCTGCGAGATCCTGGCCAGCGTCCTGTCGACGCCCTTGACGATTTGGTGGCAGGCTTGGCTGAAGGTTTTGAGCGCCATTTTCCCGAAAAGCCTCTATCTATGACTTGACATTGATCTTTTTATTGTTACGGTTTAGCGTCAGATAGCCTTAGCTGCCTAGCCTCCTCTTCCGAGACATTGTAGTCCAGATTTAGAAGGGCGACTATCCTTGCAGCCTTCGCCTTTCCCAGGCCACCCTTATGATTGAGTTCAGGCTCTGTGGCAAGGAATATTCTGCGGGGCGTTCCAAACCGCCTGAGAAGTTGTTCCGCCAAGCGTGCGCCTACCCCAGGGAGACCCTGGATGAGGACGAGTTGACCTTCACGAGTTCTGCTTGACCTTGGTTTCCTCACAACCACTGGTGGCCGCGTTCTAACCTCAGGCGGATTCTTTGCCAGAGTCTCTATGAGGTCAGCTGTCTCTTCATGGTTTCCTGTGAAGAAGACCCGAAGGCCGTACCCGAATGAGAGGGTCACAAGAGCTCCCCAGAATACCTTGGGCTTATCCATCTCTCTGAGTGCAGAATGGAGATCACCCTCGACTACCATCATGGGAAAACGATAGGCCTGTCCCAGTCTGTAGGCCTGGTCGAAGAGACGCCCCGAGTACAACGATAACAGAAAGTCCCTCACAGTCTTTCTCTCAAGAGCGTACCCTGAGGTGATGTAGTCACCCTCATCGAGGAATCTGAAGTCCAAAGTGAGGCCGCGACTTTTTAGAAGTGCTGGAACTTGGGACCTCTCCCTCTCATCCACAATCACTCGCACCATTTCCTCATCACCCCCAACAGGATGGACTGACGAATGTTCAGGGCCGAACATCTCCTGCCAGGAAGCTGTCCGGGTCGCAGGGAAGATCGCTTCGGCACTCTGTGATCTGCTGTATGTGGGTACCGAGAGATTACCGTTGCGCAGAATCGTCCTATTTCACGAAGCTTCTAACCAGCCTCAACCTTGATTGAAAGACCTCGTCCATTATCTCTCTCGCTTTGGCTTCCTTCCCCTTGAGCGGGGGCTCAGCCTCTTCTATCTCAATCTCATAGGAGTTGTCGTTCTCGATGAGGAATGTGACGGTCACTAGTTGCCTGCCTAGACTAGAGAGCTCTGCCCATTTGGACTCAAGCTGTACAAGCCGTTCCCTCACCACGTGGTCCATGTCCTTTGATTCCTCCAGCTGAGTGTAGAATACTCCTGTGCGTCTCGGCCTTACGTGAACCAGAACGTACTGTACCAGCTCCTCAAGCTGACCCATCGCCGAAAGGAACACAAGAGCGTCCCTTATCTTCTCCTCCAACGGTCTATCTGGCGCACCTGTCAGGAGAGATATCCTGCCTGAGCTTTTTTGCTGAATCTCTTTGATGTTCAGGCACCCATCAAAGGCGAATCCCTCGCGTGAGTGATGTTCAGCATACTTCAGCATCTTCTCTTCCATGGCCGGATCGTCCAGCATCTTCTCCGCAAAGGCAAACTCAACCTCGCCCTCTGAGCCTTCAGAAGCGAGGCTAGATGCAGCCAAGATCTTGTCTGCGAAGCTAGACGTGTCAAACCTGTCCAAGCCACCATCACACTCCCAAAACATTAAGCGTAGACGAGAATATCTTCACAACCTTGATGTGACCAAGAGACTCCTGAGGGATGGAAGCATAGTCAAGCATCCACTAGTCTTAAGAATTTCGCAGCCTCCTCAGCCGAATAACCGCTCACACGCACCCGTTCTTGCAGCGGGTTAACCGGATATTTAGAGGCTTATGCCTTTCGCATTCCTCTCGTAGAGACTGAAACGCCTGGTGTTTGGTGAAGTCGAAAGAGATAAAGAAAAGATCGTCAGAACGCCATCCATGAAACTGAAGAAGAATCCTTCGCCTGCACTGTTTCCTTGTCCCGTGGTCCTCGTCACCTGTGTAGATGCTAATCGGAAGCCAAACATCATAACCTTGGCATGGGCAGGGGTAGTCTGCTCTGACCCCCCAACGCTGGGCATCAGCATACGACCTCACAGATACTCACACAGACTAATAATGGACTCCGGAGAGTTCGTTGTAAATATTCCAACCATGGAAATCCTGAAGGAGGCAGATCTATGCGGGGTCGTCTCGGGAAAGGATGTTGATAAGTTCTCCGAGACTGGACTGACCCCGCAACCAGCAGAGATCGTGAAGCCTCCACTCATCTCGGAATGTCCTGTCAATATCGAATGTGTCGTCAAGGATAGGATTCCGCTGGGTGTCCACGACCTGTTCCTTGGGAGAGTCGTCCGTGTACATGTGGAAGAGGGAATCGTTGATGAGAAAGAGAGGATCGATTTCACCAAGGTCTCGCCTTTCGTCTATAACCAGGGCGAGTACTGGAGCCTTCACAAGAGGATCGGCCTGCACGGATTCGCCAAGCAATATTAGGAAGACCAAAGAGCTGCAAAAGTCTAGGCGCGTAGTTGGGAATGGAGAAGCCTTTCTGGACGATCTGCATAACCCACATGTTTGTAGAGCTGTATTTGCTCACGCAGGTCGCTCTCATACCCGTCTTCATGCGGGAATTTGAACTAAGCCTTCTTGAGGCCTCCTTGGTCGCCTCTGTGCCAAGCTTCTCCCAACTTCTCTTGAACATCCCTTTGGGCCTGCTAGTTGATCGATTCAAACCAAAATATTTCCTATCTGCCAGCATGCTGATAGAGGGATCTTCAGCACTCCTTCTCAGCCAGACAAATAATTTCTGGATTCTGGTACTTGGAGCCTCAGTGATGAGAATCTCCTCGCCTCTCTATCACATCGCAGGGCTCAGCCAGATAGGCGGATCCGGACGACTGGAAAAAATGAGCAGGCTGATGGGTTTCCACAATACGCTTGGCTATCTGGGCTCAGGCATAGGAGTAATCACTGTTGCTGTCTTCCTTTCGACTCTGGGATGGCGATGGACTTACCTCTTATGGCCCATCCCAATCATGACTTGGGGGGTGATCACATTGGGTTCCTCAGATATTGGAGGAAGACAGCCCGACAGGAGAGGCGTCATGGATAGAGGATCCTTGTCGAGTCTGCCGCTTGTCTTCTCCTCAATATTTCTGATCTTTCTCGGAGCAATAGGGCTCAAAGAAGTCGGTACCACTGCGATCTCAACGTACATGACCACTTACCTTGTATCGGTGAAGGGGCTTCCAAAGGCCACAGCCACTCTAATCTTTGGACTCGGCCCGCTCATGGGTGTAATCGGCTCGCTGACCGGCGGCTACTTCGGAGAGAGGATGAGCGCAAAGAGGACCCTCAGCCTGGCCATACTTGGCTGTGTCTTCTTGCTCGCTCTTCTTGCGCTATCATCGGAACCCTACATTCTCACCCTGATCTATCTTCTATACGCAATCTTGAGCTGTGGAACATACGTATCTATGAATACAATAGCAGCTAATATATCGCAGCCGACGGTGAGAGGGTTGAGTTTCAGCACCCTATTTTTCACTGAAGGACTCATAGCAGCGATAACGCCGACTGCGTCTGCTCTGATCGTTGGGTCCTTCGACCTGTGGAGCATCTTTCCCTTCAGCATCGCCTTCTTAGCGTGCAGCCTGGGTGTCCTCCAGCCCCTCCCTTACCCAGGAAGAGCACACCGCAGTCCCGAAGCCAGCCAAGCTGCGAGCCCGGGTGCCATAATATATTGATGGGTATTGCTTGAGAGAATCTCCATATTGACTGTTGAGGTGTCTAGAATCCCCAGAGAAGAGGCATCTTTATTCCTGTATCAAGATTGGGGATGGGGATTGACAGTTGGATGTAGATTCCCACTATCAGGACAGCTACAGCGATCAGGGAAACGAGATAGTCTGATGGCTTCATCTTCAGCGTCACAAGTGACTGACGGTTCTTGACAGTACCGAAGGCTCTCGACTCAAGAGCCTCGGCAAGCTCCATACTCCTCCTGATGGCTGAGACGATCAATGGTATGAGTATTGGAATGTACTTCTTCACCCTCATCAGGACATTCCCCCTATCCAGCTCCAGGCCTCTGGATCGTTGGGCGTCAACGATCGTCTGAGCCTCAAGCGCCATCGTCGGAACGAGTCTAACCGCTGTCGTGAACGTGAAGCTCAACTCGTAGGGTAACCTCGCCTTCTCAAGGACGAGGCCAAGGTCATCAGGGGATGTCGTCATGAAGAAGAGGGAGAAGGCTGAAACGAGGACGAGGAACCTCATCGTCATGGTTAGGGAGAAGATCAGTGTTGAGCCGGTTAGAAAGTTCATTACAAATATCAATGCTGACAGAACAGCGCCGCCCCTTACCGAGTTCAGCCAGCGCCGTAGGGATCTTGAGAGGTAGACGAGGGGGAGCTGGCCGATGAAAAGGATCAGAAAGACTAGGATATTCATGAAGATCAGCGAGAGGGCGAATATAGCCATGGCTATGAGAAATTTCGGCCTAGGATCCATTCTGTGAATGAACGTGGTTCTGTAGGTGAACTTGAACCCTTCAAAGAGTCTTAGGGACAATCTTCTCCAGCCTCTGTTCAAGAACCGTCTTTGCACTGTAGATATCCAGTATCCTAGCGTCGAAGTCTAGGTCTCTCAGGCTCCACATGAGCTTTCCAATCTGCGGAGCGGTCAGTGAGGCTCTCTCAACCAGCTTGTTATCGGAGAGGATCTCATCGTAGGGGTCGTCGGCTATCACTGATCCTCTTGAGAGGAGTATGATCCTTGGTTTGCAATCGACAACAAACTCGACATCATGGGTCACTATCACAACTGTTCTGCCCTGAGCGTTCATCTGGACGATGAAGTTCCTGAGTTTATCCTTCTGCTGGTAATCCTGTCCGATCGTCGGCTCATCTAGGATGACATGTTTTGGATCGAAGACCAGGACCGATGCAAGGGCAACCCTCTTGCGCTCCCCTCCGCTTAGCATGAATGGTGAAGCCTCAGCGTAGGGGGACAGATCCAGGGTTTCAAGGATGAAGTTCACCCTCTTTCTGATCGTCTCCTCAGGATAGCCAAAGTTCCTCATCGAGAAAGCGATCTCCTCAAAGACCGTCTCGGAGAAGAGCTGGTGGTCAGGATTCTGGAAGACGAGCCCAACGTTCCTTGAGAGATGGGCTATTGAGGAGTTCCTGGTTGAGGCCCCATCCACAAACACATCACCTCTGGAAGGCTTAAGTAGGCCGTTGAAGTGTTTGATCAGGGTAGTCTTTCCCGCTCCGTTCTCACCCATTATCGCTATGAATTCCCCATCTGATATCTTCAGGTTGATGTTGTGAAGGACCTCTTTGCCATCGTAACTGAAATGGAGACCTCTGACCTCAATCACCCTCAAGGCGCCTCCGTATCCGTCTTGAAGCCTCCTCAACAGTGACTGGGATCTCTCCCAGATCAAACCCATCTTTGCTCAAAAGGCTGAAAAGCATCGATACTTTGGGGATTCCTACCCCGAGGAGTTTTGCTTCTTCACCGAAGACCTTTGACGGCGGACCCTCCAGGACTATCCTGCCCTCATCCATGATCAGGATCCTGTTCGCGTATCTTGAGACGACATCGAGCCTATGCTCGATGAGGATTATGGTTATTCCAAGCTTGCTCCTCAGGCCAGCTATCGCGTCAAGTATTTGGACCGCGGAGAGAGGATCGAGAAATGATGTGGGTTCATCGAGAACCATGACCTCAGGCTCCATCGCCAGCACAGCCGCTATAGCGGCACGTTGCTGTTGACCCCCCGAGAGCTCGTACGGCGCGGCCTGACGGATATCTTCTATCCCTGTTATCTTCAGAGCCCAATCAACCCGTCTACGGGTCTCCTCCCTCGGAAGCCCCAGATTCTCTGGACCAAAAGCGACATCACGTTCTATCGCGAGAGAGAAGAGCTGGTTCTCAGGGTTCTGGAAGACGAACCCCACTTTTCTGGCAAGTTCACTTGTAGTAGATCCAGAAACGTCAATGTCCAGGACAGATATTCCACCGGACATCTCACCCCTATAGAAGCTTGGTATGAGCGCGTTCAGGCAGCGGGCAAAGGTGGTCTTGCCACAGCCGCTGGGGCCTGTAACGACCACGAACTCCCCTTTATCTATCGAGACACTGAGGTCCTCAATCGCGGGTCTGTTTGACCCAGCATAAGTGAAGGTGAGGTTGCGTGCGGCGATCACAGCCAAGTCAGTGACACCCTGAAGTCCTCCTTGAGGCTACAGACCAATTTGACCTCTCCAGCAAGGATTATTCGCCAGGGCTCTTTGGTGTGTGTGGGGTTCTGGTCAGGTCTCTGATCAGCTCAGAGCATCTTCTGAGAACCTGTTCCAGCTTCCCGGAGCCGTTCACGCCAGCGGCGAGTGAGTGGCCTCCTCCTGTTCCATTAAGGTAATCACCTAGGGGTTTGGCGAGATCCCGTCCAAGGTGTATCCCTGACCTCTCGTAGAACTCCTTTGTTGATCGAAGGCTCAGCTTCAATCGGTTTTCGTCCTCGCTGCCCACTACCGCGAGGTCAGCCCCGAGCCCTATGAGGGCTCGCGCTGCGGAGGCTTGGTGGGATCCAACCTCCGAGAGCACCGCAACCCATCGTCCGAATCGCAGCATCCTTAGTCTCTGGGCGGCCCTCAGTCGCGCTATCCTCTCTGAATCATCCATAGGTAATCTGAGAATCCGAAATAGATCTTCGACTCTCGCACCTTGTTTGATCAGGTCAGCGACTCTGAGTAGCGTCTTGGATGTGGCAAGTCTTAGATGACCGGTCTCGTGGAGGATGCCCGCAAGCAGGATGACAGCTTCCTGTCGTCTGGGTCTTATTCTCAGCTCCCCGTATAGTTCTTGGATCATCTCGCATGTTGAAGGAAAGGTCTCATCACAGAACTTGAGAGTGGCAAACTCCTCTATTGACTTATGCGGGTAGTGATGATCGATCACTACAACTGACTTCTCAAAGCTCCCAACGGTGTCTGCAAGTGATCCCAACTGCTGCAGATTGTTTGTGTCCACCGTGAATACGGCGTCAACGTGAAGCAGGTTGGGGTTTGGTTCAGTCGCCACTCTGAACCTTCTAAGGATATTTTCAGAGAACCTGTTAACGCCTTCAGGCGTCCCGATAACCACCGAGAGTCTCGGGTTCAGTGTTTTGAGTAGCCTCTTTAGAGCTAGGGCTGAGCAGATAGCATCTGGGTCAGCGTTTCTATGAGTTAGAATCGCTGCTTTCCGGGATTCTTGAGCGATTGACCGGATCTTGGAGAAGTTGCGCAAAGCTATCTCGCCTTCACTCAATCGCTCAAACCATAAAATCCGAGATTGGTGTGCTCCCTGTTTAGGATGGCCACATCGAGTTGCGATGGGCTCTTGGTCGATCGTCGGGGAGGATTTGTGAAATAGTTATCTCCGGCTATTTCCCGAGTCTGCCCTGTTCTTCCGGCGACATGTCTTTTCTGTTCATGGCGTTGGATTCTGGGGTGCGACTCTGTTACTTTGCTGGTGGTGCACCGAACCTCTCCTGAAGTTTCTGCTGCAACTCCTTGAGTCTGGTTCTTGTTCTCTCTTCCTGTTTGCCTAGGACTGTCACGCGTGTGTCTGTGAGTTCGCTTCTCTCTTTGAACTCTGCTAGGAGCCTCTGTCTGTCGCTCTTGACCATGATGCTTCCCAAGCTCTTGTAGACAGGTGTATCGTCGGTTGTCTTCTCAAGTTCCGCCATAGCCTTCTCAAGTTCTGTCTTCTCAAGCTCAAGCTGTTGTTTTTGGGCGAGGACTGCTTGCAGTGTCTGTTGCAGTTGTTGAAGCCTGACAAGCTGCTCTCTTATCTCAGGCGAAATTTCTGTCCCTCTCTCCATCAGTCTGACATCCCTGAATGATTGGTTACGCCCTGTATGCTTATGGTTACTTATATGAATCTAACTCGCTGTGGCATGGACACACAATCTCGTGTCTCTGGCTATCATGAGAGCTTGGTCGGTCATCGCTTCCTTTTCTTAGCCTTCTTCTTGGCTTTTGGCAAAACTTTCACCTCCAAATTCAATCGAGAACCAGAGGGTTCACACAATTTATCTATCGATCTCATATATAGAACGTTCGTAACATTCAGATCACGCGCTGATCTTTCCTCATCACAACTATTTCGATTGTGAAGAGTCAGATCTCGGCAGAAAATTTACGAGAGTTCCCGCTGTGAAAAGGACGACAGCTATCATAAAGAGCATAAAGATCCTGTAGAAGACGAAGCGCGATGTCAATGACTCCTGCAATGTGAGATATAGCCTGTGGGATGCGAATAGCCAAGTCACATTCGATAATAAATGAAAAACGAGTGATGATCTTCTTGTCAATCCGCAGATCACAAGACCATCGATAATAAGCAGCACTCCAACAAGGACTGGGGCGGCGACCTGCTCTCCATACATCGGGAGATCGCTTGAGCCGGTCTTGCCTTGAATGAACAGAAGCTCATTGATGTTGTTGGCAGCATACAATGTCAGGATGACACCAGCGACGACAAGAATTGTGCCCGCGGAGAATTTCAGTGTCATATCTTTGAAGAGCACCTCATGGAAGCCAGAAGAGTGATACTTGTGATCACGGCAAACATAATTCGTCAACTGTTAGGAAGGTTTGTTGATCGCGCTGACGATCCTTCTCCATGCCAGTACAAGCCTGAGGTTGGAGTTCAGCGCCGCTCTCAGGGAAGGAATGTCATCAGCTTGAACGTGCAAGACCAGTATCCGCCCCCGAACCCTGACTTTGACTAGAGCCTTGGTGTTGGGCGGATTCTTATCATCAACGATCATAGCCCTGCGTATGGCTTCAAGGCTTGAGCTTGAGCTAAAGGGGATAGTGAGATCGGCTTCTACTGCCTTTCCAGACCGCCTCATACTACACTACCATCGCAGCTTCTTCACGAATATCGTGAATCCTTCAGGCTTCCCCGTTAAGAGATTGATCGGTGCAAGTCTCAGGCCTCCGGTTGAGTCTTTCGATATGTGGAGAGAACGTCCGGAGGCAGCTCTTTCACGTCCTGCAAGCGGTAACTCAAAAAAGTCTGAGAGCACTTCACCCAGAGGGTGAGCTTCTTTCACATCTGCGGTTATGTACTTAATCTTCGCCATGTAACGTCTCTTCGGTGCGGCCGCGAAATTGACACCGCGAAGGATTATTGTTGGAGAAAGCCCTGTAAGCTGATCATCCTCAAGCCTCATCAAGTCGAGCTGCCCAGGACCACCGAATCCTCTGCAGACAACAATTAGGCGGCTCGTGCCTGCGGCGGCAAGCCTATCCGCTAGCTGACGTAGACCGAGCTTCCCCCTCACCAGCCTATAGGCGCGGGGAAGATGCCTGGCGAGTTCCTTGCATAGCCTTCTGGTGCTTTGAGAAGGGTTTCTCCCAGTGGTTACGGCTATCACTGAGTCTCTTCCTTTGAAGGCTCAGTCGTCTTCTTTCTACGGAACTTTCGTTTCGGTTTTCCAGTCTCCGCTTCTGCCTCTTCAGTGGCTGCCGATTCTGCTGGTGGTCTTGAGCCGAGGGGCGAGTATATTTTGCCTGTGGCTGCTCTCGCAGCTACGTCCCCGACTTTTGTGAAGGGTGTGTAGGCGCCCCCTGTGAATTGGTACCCGCACCGTCTGCACTCCCAGATCCCGACGCTTAGGCGCTTGGCAGATCTAATCTGGCATCTTGGGCATTCATGTGGCCGTCGCATGCGGGTTAGGATCTCTATATACCTTCTTCTGGGCGCTGTGCCATATCTTGTTGCGAGCCCGCCTCCGAGGCCGGTCTTGCGCATCCTCGGCAATTACGCAGCCTCCATGATGAGCGCTCGTTGTTCTCTCGATTTCTGAATGGCTGTCTCGACCGCTGCTTTGATCTCATTCACATCCAGCTCGCCCATGCCCCCTTTCTGCATGGCGCATACGCAGTCCTCCTTGTCTATTCCCACAGTGAGTCTTGTGGTCATGGAGTCCTCTTCCTTTACGCAGGGGTCTACCATGAGTGTCTTGTTGATCTTTGCGAATGTGATCGCGATGGGATAGTTGTTCATCGGCAATGGCTGGTGTGTCTCTTTCAGGATCACCTGCCCATCCTTGACTTCGTACTCAGGCATCTTGCTCTTCACAAGAGCTGTCAGCGCAGCATACTCTGAGGCGTCTATTAGGTTGCCATCATGGTCGAGTACATTTATGTCCACGAATACTACGAAGACCTTCTTGCCAGGCTCCAGGCACAGTTTCTCAACATCTATCGCTTTGGATTCTCTTAGGTTTCTGTCAACAATCCTTGCAAGCTCTATCGCATTCTCGCCTGGTGGGCCCAATTCGAAGCTCGGGTAGGCCAAAGGCGTAAGCTCAGCATTGACGGTCAAGACGCCCTCATTTGGCGTGTCCGGGAATGGTGTTCCAAGCTCCAGCTTGACTCCGACCATGACCTTTGTTCTCCCGATTGTGACCTGGGCGGATCCATTTGCCTTCTCGATCACGCCGGCCTCGATCTTGATCTCCCTATAGTCTGATGGGTTTCTGCCATCGATCCGTCTGTTCTTCGCAGCCAGCTCAAGTATCATGTTTCTCTCAAGCGTCGCTATGTGAGAGGGTTGCGGTGTCGTTGACATCACTTGTTCTCCTCCTGGGGCGTCTGCTGCTCCCCAGTGTCGACTGGAACTTGGTATCTCTCTTTGAGCGCCTCGACTTGGAGATCTCGTATTTTTCTACAAGCGTCAGCAGCCATCTCGAAGGCTCTCTCAAACTCCTCCCTGCTCAGTTTTCCGTCCATCTGTAGCAGGGTAACGGCGTTGAGGTTTGACATCAGAGCGACAGGCATATCGGCCTCGCCAAGCTTGTCCTCTAGATCGAAGAGGTCGATGATGATCTGCCCTGCGGCCTTGCCTGCTGAGCAGGCTGAGACAAGCTCCCTCATGGAGATGCCGGCGTCAGCTAGGGCCAATGAGGCGGCTACTATCCCGGCGCACCTTGTTCCGCCATCGGACTGGAGCACCTCTATGAATACGTCGATCACAGTCCTCGGGTAGTATTCGGTGACCACGGCAGGCTCAAGAGATTCCCTGATCACCTTGGAGATCTCTATCTCACGCCTTGATGGTGCAGGGTTCTTTCTTTCATCGGTCGAGAAAGGGGCCATGCGGTATCTGCATCTGAGGACCCCTCTATCGGGCAAGACCATGTGTTTGGGATGTGCTTCTCTCGGCCCGTAGACCCCGACGAGGATCTTGTTCTTTCCCTGCTCAATATAGGCTGAGCCGTCAGCATTCTCCAGCACTCCAACTTTGAGTTTGATCGGCCTAACCTCTTCAGGCCTTCGGCCGTCAAGTCTCAGGCCGTTCTCATCTATCAATCTCTCAGGAAGTGTTTTCGACAACCTTTCCACCTTTGAGTTCTCTCTTGATCATCTCGAATACTCTGTCTGTCAATCCGGATGTGTGGGCTTCGCGCTCAATCATCTTGATAATCTCGATCGCGACCCCCTCACTCTCCAGGGACTCGCATGAGACGAGCACTATCCCGTTCTGTCCCACCATGAATGAGCATGAGGTCTCTTTCTTGAGCAGATTGATCATTGAGCCTTCCTTTCCTATGAGTCGAGGGATCTTTGACGGCGAGATTCTTATCATCTTCCCGTGGGTTACTTTGCCCAGCCCTCTCTCCCGCGCCGTAAGCAGCGGATCTCTTGTGCGATCACAAGCGATCACCTCGGCTTTGACTAGGTCTCCAACACTGAACATTCTTTCCGCGTCTTCCCTGGACCCGTGTCGCCTACTCATAACCTCTGAGACAGGAAGGAGTGCAGGGTAGGGGGAGTTTATGTCGACGGTCCAGCCTGACATGCCGACATCAGTTATCTTGCCTATCACGAGATCTCCGACAAAGGGGATGTAGCAGTGTTTTATTGGGACTACGGAGAGACGGTTAGCCCTGTAGTCGAATATACCCAGCATTGATGAATACAGCTTGTCACCCATTCTGAAGGCGTTCAGTTCTGGGTAGTAGTCGCCCTGAGCCAGAAGCTGGCCTGGCGCGACAACTTCCTTCTTCTGGACGTACATGGTCATGGGCGATACCACTTACGTACCTTGTGTAGATTCTCAATCTTCAACTTTTTAATCTCTCGTTCGAACCTGTCAAACAAACAGGGGCCATCGGGTCCGGATACTGCATGCCGGCCGGCTTCTCATTAGGCGCGAATTCCATCTGCCCCTTTTTTGATCTGGCAAGCTCAGGTTAGTGTGGAATCTGCCTTACTAAATCTTTCTGTAATTCTGGTGCAGTCCACCTGTGGAAACGACCCGAGATCGAGATGATCATGCTTCCGTCAGTCAACCGCAAATGAAAGGGTACAAAATACAGTGGTCAACCTTCGATGCGAGAGGCAGGCTATCTGAAAGCTGCGATGACTGAACCCAAGAATATAAGCAAGCTAGGACGATCGTAGATGGGTCTGCTCATCTTGGGAAAGGAGAAGAAGGACGACGCAAGCGAGGCCATGGAGAGAATACTCAAGGAGCTGGAAAGTCTGAGAAGAGACATCGCAAGACTCGAGAAGATGATTAAGCAAGGCGAAGGCTAGGCTAGACTACCTTCACTTGATCACTTTTGACTGCAGCGTGCCCTGCGTCAGTTTTCCAAGCCTCTCTATGAATGGACCGTAGAGTCCGGCAGGCATCTCCAGAGTGCCTGCCCATGACCCGTCAGACTGCCACTCCTCCCGACTTATCACACCAAAGTTCTTCAGGGCACCGTAAGATCTTGCAGCGTATTCTGCAGGGATCTTGACTGCAAGACGCATCTGCTCCATCTTGATCGGGAGCAGTGGCCTGAGAAAATCAATGATGTCCTTTGACTGCTCCTCGGCGCTCTTGAAGGGGTCGATTGAGTATCTGACCTGGGAGAGGGCTTGTTCGATCCTGAGCGGCGGATGAGGCGCACCCGATCTTGGGTCGATGCAGTTCTTTGAGATGAACGATACTATCGCCTTTCTCTTATCCTCGACGAGCTGCCTTCTCTGGTCAGTAGTTAGCTGAAGCTCTCCTCGCTTCATTATCTCCTCGGCGATCTTGACCAGCTCTGTTGTTCCGAAGA
This sequence comes from uncultured Candidatus Bathyarchaeia archaeon, assembly GCA_964598945.1. Taxonomy (GTDB): domain Archaea; phylum Thermoproteota; class Bathyarchaeia; order 40CM-2-53-6; family RBG-13-38-9; genus JAGTQV01. Next base: position 1,722 of record CAZRDQ010000036.1, on the reverse strand, counting down.
CCTTCTGGAGCTTCTCTGCTGAAGCCCTCGTTCCCTTGCTTGCGTCAGAATATACTTCTTCTATTGCGAGTATCTGGGTCAGCGGGGTGACCTTGCCCATCTTGTAGTCGAGGGCGAGGTTTGGCTTCACGAGTATCTCGAAATGTTCGCCGCCTGCGGTTATGCGTGCTGTAGTGTATTTGTCACTCATTTCTGAGGAGCCTTTTTGGACGGCTCAAGCTTCTTCAGATACTTCTCAATATCCTCGTTTGTGAGTTTCCTGAACTTCTTCGTGTCTGCAGGTATCACTGCCATCCTAACCTTCTGGGGGACCGCCTTCCCCTCAAGGACCTTGGCCATGCATTTGAGGGCAAGAGTTATCGAATCTTCAAGTGTGAGATCGTCACTGTACTCCGCCTCGAGAACCTCGTTTGCAGCGTCGCCTCCGGCGCCGATCGACCAGGCTTTGTATGCCAAGTAGGCCCCGCTGGGGTCTGTCCAGAAGACCCTGCCCCCCTTCCTATCGACACCAGCGAATATCATCGATAGGCCGAATGGCCGAACACCACCATGCTGGGTGTAGAGCTGCTCAATCTCGCCAATCCGTCGGGTTAACATCTCAACATCGATGGGCTCATCGTACATCAGCCTGTTGCTCTGCGCGTATATCCTGGCTTGGTCCACAAGGGTGTGTGCGTCGCAGCTTAGTCCAGCGACTGCAACCCCTATGTGCTCGTCAATCTGGAATATCTTCCACATAAATGATGGATCTTGCAGTCTTGAGGCTGCCCTTTCCTCAGCAGCCAAGACCACGCCTTCCTTGCCAGCGATCCCCAGAACTGTTGCTCCTCTCTTTACCGTCTCTGACGCATACTCCACCTGGAAGAGCCTGCCGTCTGGCGAGAAGACTGTGATCGCGCGGTCGTAGGCTCCCGGGGCTGCAAACATCGACAAACTCTACACCTGACTCAGAAATCTTTTCATCGAAATATGTACTTCTTTAGTAAAAATCTTTTGTAAAGTCCCATATGCATTGATAGTGTCAGTGACGTGATTGGCGGCTTCCTTCTCCACTCCCGCGTGAGAAGGACCCTCCTGGTGCCAAAGCGGTCATCGCACTTGTCTTATAGGAGAACGACACTAGATTTGGATGAAACGGCAGAAGCTGACAAGACCTTGAGAAGACTAGGAACTGCCTCCGGGCACTGTGCAGGCTTACCTGACCAAATCACTTTAAACGGTCGTCCTGAGATAGACTACCCGTTTAGGACCGAGCCTTCAGTCCTCAGTCAAGATCTAGACGTGATGGTGATTTGAGATGAGAGCGGCACCGACCTTCGGAGGATTAGCAATACTCGCATTGGGTTTGCTAATGTTGAACTTCGGTGTGTATACCTACACCGTTCAGGTACCGAAGATTGAGACACGCATCCTCTTTGACAAGGAAAGGATATCGTCAATTGGAGATTTTGCAGGAAAAGAGCTCAACCTCCAGAAGGACTGGATCTTGAGAATCGAGGGAGAAGTCAGAGTTCCGGATACCAACAGTAGTGGCGAGATCAATCTCTATGTGATGACCGCACGCGAGTACCAGAGGTGGAGGGCAGGAGAAAAGAATATCGAATACATCATTCGAAGAGAGAAAGTTGAACGATTCAACGAGACATTAGTCTCAGCTGAAAATGGGACAACATATGTGATCGTTGATAATAGATTCGATCCAAAGTACAAGAAGGAAGTCAC
>CAZRDQ010000035.1:0-15679 GCA_964598945.1 uncultured Candidatus Bathyarchaeia archaeon | reverse complement strand
TTAAGTCTGTCTCTCTTACGTGGCAGAAGCTGACAATTATGAAAGATCAGCGCGCGCTGGTACACTAATAGAACCTTGTAGGTAAATTTATGAATACTTAATCATTCACGTCTCATAATGACAACGATGTACAAGAAAGACATCAGATACAAGGACTTAGGAGACTCACTGCTACTCAAGGCCATAGGAGACTCCCCAAAGCTAAGAATAATCGACATCTTCCTAACGAGCCCATTCTTCGACTTCAGCAAGAACGAACTCGTAAAAGAGCTCGGAATGAGCAAGCAGACCCTATACAAATACTTCAGAGACCTGGAAGAGCTGGAAATAGTGAGAGCCACGAGAAAAATCGGACGCGCCACACTATACAAAATCAACATGGAGAATCCGATGGTGAAAATGCTGAACGAATACACAACCCAGCTCTCTCTCCAAGAAGCTGAAAAACAGGCTCAACCTATCACTGTACGAAAGTAACAGATCAATTTCTCTTCCAAACCAAATATCCCCGTTACTAGGTATTTCAAGAATCCAGCGGTAATGATGCTGCACTAGAACATGAACCTATGTTAGGTAAATCGATGACATTGACCGGTAGATGACTACATCTTTCTACAGGGAATGCAGTTGAAGATGATGAGAAAGACTGGAGAAAAAATTCTCTAGAATATCGTGGTGTTGGTGCGCTAACTGCGTATCTGGGTCAAAACTTCCTAGGCTTGAACCCGCGCGAATTCTGAGCCCCTTCTCAGCACCAATAGCGCTCCGGAATCCGTCAGGCCCGCCAGAATTTCTGTCCGTGGTCTTTCTTCTCATTTCAATCAATATGGGAAATCCTTGGATCGTGTAAGACGGTGCCCTAGCTACGACTTGGAGAAGAGGGGCAGTAGAACCTTGATAATGTCGATCCGAAGGTATTGTGAGGTTGCCGCGACCTATGCCGATTCCGGTTCAAACAAGAAAATGGGTTTGCAGGCATGTTGAAGAACTTACAAGAATCCCAACTCCTTTTCTAAAGCAAGACATGGGTAGTTTGGCCTCTAAGCTGAGAGATGTCAAGACTGAAGTGTTCCGGGAAGAAGATGGAAGTTATGCAATCGCATGCTCAGCGTTGGGTGTGTATTCAGTAGGGAAGACATTGAGAGAGGCTAAGCGAAACTTCGAAGAAGCACTCGATCTACACCTGTCTGTTCTCAGAGAGAAGGCGAGAAAAGAGATAGCGGCTGTCACGGCCTGCCGCTGATGCTGGTCTCTTCTTTGTCTCGTCTAAGACCAATTGATGGGCGGCTTCTCATCAAGATCTTGTAACAACTTCGGTTTTCGGAAAGTCAGGCAGAGAGGTAGTCACGTGACTCTTCAACGCAACAGCACGCTTATCACGGTTCCCTCGAAAGAGATACGGGTTGGCCTTCTTAACAGAATTCTGAAGGACTGCAGCATATCGAGAGATGACTTTCTTAAGCTCCTGTGACTTCCAAGTCGGCGGCAAACCGTTGATGGCAAATCCTCGACCAAGCTCAGGAGAATGAGATAACTGGACAAAGAGCACACGTGGGCAAAGCGCATCGTTGACAGAGGCGTACGCAAATGTGATCGCACGTGGGAGCTGGAAAACAAGATTCGGCATAATGCAACTCAGACGGAAGCGACCATACTATAGAACTGCGGCCTGAGAAGGACACGGAATATTCTCTGTTTAAGATTCTTCCACGGCCACGCTCAATTCGCCTTATTTAGCTACCTAGGTAAGATAAGGCAGACTAACTAAGGGAAATCTAAGCAGACGGGGGAGCAGAAGATCCATCAGCAATACAGGTATGTTCCAGGAGGTTACGGCAGCTACCCGCTAGGCTGGGGCTTCGCAAGTCAAACATTCCACCAAGTTGGGCCATACGGTCGCCAACCTCGGTACCACCAGCAAGTCCATCATCCATACTTGTACCCTCCGCAGTACGGTTACTCATCACCATATCAACCTCAGACTCCATCATCGGCGAGACTTTCGCTCGCCTCTTCAATACTGATGACCTTCCTAATGTCCCTCGGTATGTCCTTCGCGCTATCTCTGGCCAATACCTTGATCAATTTTGGTTTGAACCCGAATCTTCCTCTGGTTTGGGTTCAATCATTCACAATCGGCGTGATTGTAGGTTTTCCAACGGCCTTGCTAGCGCTTCCCATCGCCAGAAGAATCGCGAACAAGTTGATCACGAGCTAGTATTGTCGCACGCTAGGTGACGGTCTAGGCGATCAGTCCAACGTGAATCTTCCAGTCTAGAGACTAGTATAGGCTAGGTGCGCTCGCTAGGATGACAAAAAAGACAGAATATGCTTGGAGACTTCGAGAAAGAAAAAGTGCCGTCTGTTTAGGCCTTGGGTGCTTTCTTAACCACCACGACGGCGGATAGAGCGATCATCAGTCCAGCGAGCGCCAAGTAAGGGGCAAGTAACTCAAGCTTGTTAACCGGAGCAACAATCCCGCCTCCAGGTCTGGGTTCCTGTTGATTACAGGTCAGCGCGACAGGCCCAACCTCCAATGAAACTCGAATTCCTCCTTCCAGCGGGACAAGATCTATACTGAGAATGGGGGGTGCGTAAACCGTTATCTCTGAGGTGCCAGCTTTCAGGCAGTGGAAAGTTGTCCTTGCCCACGAAGCATCGGTGGTCCACTCTTCACCTGTGCCAAAATACTCAATCTTACCAGATAGCTCATTATGGTACGTGTCCCATGGTCGGGATTCCCCGAATTCATCCGCTTCCACAAATTTCACCAATTCCATGAGAGCAGGGTTCCACTCGATAATCAGCTGAAATCCAACCATACCATACCCAGCAGTTATGTCTTTGATCAAAATGTCGAGTGTAAATGTGGTGCTGACAGTTACGTCCAAAGTGCTGGTGACAACACCGTTGTGCTCGAAGCCTAGACTTGGAGGTACTCCATTACCCAAGACAGGAAGACTCAATCCTGAAAACATCAACATCATGAATATGCCTGGAAGAATAGCTCTACTCAGTTTCAATGCTGCCGTAACCTCATGACTAGAACATGTTTCAATGCTAGAGATAACTTTCTAATTGAAGCTTGAGAGGTAGCCCCTTAAGATCACTCGGGCCATCTGCACACCACGCACTATCCATAGAAACCCCTGAGAGTCTCTACTATTGCCTCTCCAATTCAGTAGCTAGCGCTCACAGTAGAAGAATCACTTCTACAGCTAGAGCGAAGCGCAGACACTGCGGGCCCTGAAAGCCGATTTGAACTCCCGGTCCTTAAGGTTCCGAGGGAAGGGCTCAGCTGCATCTCTGATCTAGAATATCCTCTTGAAAGAAGTCCTCATTAAGGAAGCGAAGCCGTAAAGCAGGAAGGGAGCTGTCACACAAACGATCAACGCGCCCCCAAGACCAACGACATTAGCAAGAAGGCCGGCAATGAGCGGGCCGAAAACCGCGCCTATAGTGCCTGAGTTCGTGACCAGACCTGTGACAAGGACTATCTCCCCACGATCCACATAGTCCTGAGCCAGGCCGATGATCAGGTTCCAATAGGCAAAACATGCAAGACCGAACCCTGCGGCCACAAGCATCAAGATCCCGAATTCGTAGATCCCACTGTAGAGAATGTAGCTTACTACTCCTGCGGATAGGCCTGTCACGGCATTCAGCAAACCCCTTCCTACCTTGTCAGACAACAAACCGAACGTAATCGAGCCGACTGCACCGAAGATGGAGACAATACCAATCACGAGCCCTGCTTGTGAAACGTCCAGGCTCTGGACCCTCAGCAGGAAGGTGGGTGTCCACGAGAGAAATGTTATGAAGGCAAGATTGGCTGAAGCCATCATCAGACACAGCGATACGACCTTCCTGTTCCGCAAAGCCTTCCTGTACGACCCCTTCACACCAGAGATGCTGCCTGAGACCGAGTAGCCGCCCACAAACAGAAACAGGAGAATTACAAGGACTGGAACAGCTACTGATCCTAGGATCTTGAATACCTCCCTCCAGTTATGCAGCTCAAGGATATTCCCTGCAAGCCAAGGCCCGATGAAGCCGCCCAAGGCGAAGAGGCCGTTGGTGAAACCCAGCAGGAAACCTCGCGATCTCGGCAGTACGTCTCCAACGAGCGCGTATAGAGTTGAGACCAATATCCCGGCACCGAAACTTGCAGTAGCGAATGCGAGCAGGCAAGAGATGTAGCTAGCAGTGAAACCGGTCAGTACGATTCCAGATGTAAGAAGAAGATAGCCGAGAAGCAGGGACTTCTCACGTCCAATGGCGTTTGAGATGTGTCCCACAAGTGCCATGGCGATTGCGGTACTGAGCATAGCGGAGGAGATCAGGAGTCCCGCCTCCACATCGCTTAGAGTGAACTCGCCGCTGAGTCTTGGAAGAACCACCCCGCTAATCGTCCGGAACATGGCGAACAGTACATATCCGCAAAGGAACAGTAGCAGGATCAGTTTCTCTGTCTTCCTCATCTGGTGCAACATTCCAATACAAGGCTGAAGAGACTAATCCAGTCAAGTTTCACAAAGAAATGACTTTTGGTGATAATGGAATCGATGAGAGTGATGTGGTAGCTGAGGTTGCGCTCCATAACGCCAGTTACCAATGAGATGATCAGACGGACCCGCTCAACTGGACTCTGACTGGAGCCCTGTATTGGCAGCGATGCTGATCTGCCTTATCGAACAAGCTAGGATTGTTCGTTTGTAAAGATGATGCTAGGCCGTTTCAGTCCTCTCAACAGTTATTGTGCAGTCTGCTGCCAAGGCGGCTAGGGCTCCAACAGCAGCCAAGATCGGAAGATGAATGCCCCGACTACGACAGCGGTGAGAGGGATCTCCAGCAGCGTTTTGCCTTTCTGCTTAATGACTATTCTGCGGACATTTCCTTCATTTATCAGATCCTTCACCTTGTCAACCAGTTTGCTGCCTGAGATCTCGAACTCCTCCTCTCTGATCCCAGGTCTGTCTTTGGAGATCTTTGAGCCACAACTCCAGCAGTAGATAGATTCAGTTGGAAGGGCTGCGCCACATCGTGCGCAGAAAGCCACTTTGGGTCACAATTACTGATTACTGCGAGATCAGAAGATAAAACTTCCCGAGAATATCTATGGAGTAACTCAACCTCCGCAATCTACCCAGTCTCATCAGATCAGGGAGAACGTTTAAGGCATAATCAAGACTCAACCATGCTTCTCTCGTGATCGACTTGAAAGATGCAAACTCCAGATTTGACCAGACCACAGAAGAGATGTTTCAGACATTCATCCATCGAGATCCTGTCTTGGCCACGTCACTAGGAATTCATAAATATGACCACCTCTTACCAGACGGAACTCTGCAAGCTAAGTTTGAGGATATAGAGATCATCAAGCGATTTCTGAAGGATTTCGAAGGATTCCCAGATGAGGAACTCGCCAAAGGGAACCGGTTCGACAGAGATCTCGCCATCGACTCCCTCAGATTCTCATTATTCTTCGAAGAGGACCTTAGACTATGGAGCAGTTCACCAGAGGCACCACACACTATCGGGATATCACTCTTCCTGCTATTGACCAGGGAGTTTGCGCCTCTTGAGGATCGGCTGAAGAGTCTCAACGGCAGAGTCAAGGCTATACCGAGATTCCTCAAAGGGTCCAGGGAAAGAATACTAGATCCAGTTGAGCTCTGGACCAAGTTGGCGCTCCAAGCAGCCCAAGGGCTTCCTCATCTTCTAAGAGAGATAGTCACTGTGGCTCAGGACGCTAAATTCGAACATAAGGGGGACCTGTCAAGAGATTCTGACGAGGCCACTGTTGCAGTCTCTGAGTATGCGGACTGGCTATCAAACAAGGTAATCCCACGAGCGAGAAAGAACTTCGCAATAGGAAAAGAGAAGCTTGACAAGATCCTAGAACTTAGAGGACTGGGACTGAATTCTGATCAAATACTTGAATTCGCTTACTCGGCACTCAGCAAAGAAAAAGACAAGCTCAGAGAACTCGCCTCGAAAGTGAAACCTGGAGTCTCGGTTGAAGAAGCAAAACAAATAGTCAAGAGTTTCCATCCCAGAAACTTCCAAGAAGTAATTGAAGTCTACCGAAAGTCCATTGAGCAATCGAAGAGCTTCATTCTGAAGAAGGATACTTTCAGAATACCGCCGAACGAAGTCGTGATAGTGAAAGAGACACCAGAATTTATGCGGAGTCTGGTGAGCACAGCAGCAATCTTCCAGCCTGCAAAGTTCGACAAGGATCAAGTTAGCGTCTACCTGATCACTCCACATGAAGACATCAAGTACCTTGAGGAGCACAACTACTACTCCATCCCGAACACGACAGTCCACGAAGCCTATCCTGGACACCATCTCCAGGGCTGCTGCTCCAACACGAATCCATCCTTGATTCGACTTCTCACACCGTTCCCAGTGGAGTTCGTTGAAGGGTGGGCGCATTATTGTGAAGAGTACATGAAAGAGATCGGTTATGACGACTCTCCAGAGGCTCAATTCGAGCAGACAACAGACATGATCTGGCGGGCAACAAGAATGATCCTAGACATCAAGCTAGCCAAAGGAGAGATCGGTCACGAAGAAGCTGTGGAGTACCTTATCGAGCAGACAGGCATGGAACGCCAGATCGCCACCGTAGAGGTCAATGAGTATGCTGAAAGGCCGACCTACTTTCTCAGCTACTACTTGGGAAAGCATATGATACTTAAACTGAAACGTGACCTCAGACAGAAGCTGGGAAAGAACTTCGACGAGAACAAGTTTCACGATATGCTCCTGTACTCTGGAGGCATACCTATGCAATACGCAAAAAGAGCAGTCGAGGAAGCCTTTAATCTGAAACTTGACAACAGACTCCTTTGAACGGAGATACTGGGCTCCATACAGCCCCCCGTACGAAGGGACATGGATTGGTAACCTCCCTGGGCAGCTTCCTTACAAACAACAAAGGAGTCTTGCTGGCTTATGATCATGGCTTGGAGCACGGCCCCTCTGACTTCGACGCAACCAGCGTGGATCCCCGATTCGTGGTTGACTTGGCTTCCAAGGCAGGTTTCAACGGAATTATCCTACAGAAGGGTGTGGCGGAGAGATACTATGACGGTACAGTACCTTTGATCCTTAAGCTGAATGGAAAAACGAACTTGGTCCAAGGCGATCCCGTCTCCAGCCAAATATGTTCAGTCGAGGAAGCTCTGGCACTCGGTGCAAAGGCAATAGGCTACACAATATACCCTGGCAGCATCCATGAGAGTCTGATGCTGCACGAATTTGGAAAGATCAAAGAGGAGGCTCGAAGAAGAGAGCTGCCTGCGATAACGTGGATCTACCCACGCGGAAAGAGCATCAAGAATGACATCAGCCCTAAGATCGTCGCTTATGCTGCAAGAATAGGGCTCGAGATTGGTGCTGATGCGGTCAAGATCAAGTACACTGGCGATGTCAAGTCCTTCAGGTGGGCTGTCAAGTCCGCTGGCAAGACGAAAGTCTTCATGTCCGGCGGTCCAAAGGCAGATTCTGGGATCTCGTTTCTAAGGCAGGTGCGTGAGGTGATGGACGCCGGAGCGGCTGGCGTAGCTGTGGGCAGAAACGTGTGGCAGAACCGTAACCCTCTTAAGATAAGTGAGGCCTTGCGGAAGGTGGTCGTGGATGACTGGTCTCTGAAAGAGGCTAGGAAACTGCTGACTTGATCCGTGAAAGCCTACTTCATCTGCTCGGACTTTAGGAAAAGCTCAACCTCACTTCTGAAGGGCATCGCCCTTGCGCCTGCTTTTGTGATCTTCAAGTTAGCAACGGCATTAGCAAACTTCACGCAGTCCTTGAGGTCTTTTCCTTCAAGATGAGCTGTTATGAAGCCGGCTGAGAAGGCATCCCCTGCTCCTGTAGTGTCTACAACCTTCACAGGATAGACTGGAATATGAAAACTCGTCTCCTCGTCAAATGCAATCACTCCTTTAGCCCCCATCTTTAGAACCACAGTTGTCGGGCCCGACTTATGGAGAGCCTGGAAGATCTTCTTGGGCTCTGCGTAGCCTGTTATCTTCAGGCCCTCCTCACTGTTTAGGAGTACCTGGTTGACATTTTGAAGTATCGGCCGAAGTCGCTTCAATCCAAGAGCTGACATAAGACGTCCAGGATCGAAAGAGACATCGCCACAGCCTTTGCTGGCGATTTGAGACGCCCAGGTGGCAGTATCAGGGGGAAGCCCAGTTATGTGGATGTGTTTAGCGGACTGTATGTAGCCTCTGTCAAGATCCGACTTTTCCAGTGAGTCGCTTGCACCTATGTACCCATACATTGTGGCCTGACCCTTACGATCAACAGCGATGAACGTCATACCTGAACCCGAAGTGACGTCAACCTTTACATGGCTTATGTCGACTCCGTCACGTCCCAGCTCCTCAAGTAGGACCCTTCCGAAGGTGTCAAAGCCCAGAGATCCTATGAAGCCCGACTTCAGGCCAAGCCTTGATGCTCCAACTGCAACGTTAGCTGCTGAGCCGCCGCCCCCAAAGGATAGGCTTCTTACTCTTGCTTCCTCGTCCGGTTTCGGTTGCTTGTCTATCTGGACACGGATATCCATCAGTATATGGCCGATAGTCACAAGATCAGGCACGACTGGAAAACCTCGGTTGGAGCGTTTAAGGTGAGACTTCGCGCACTGAGGTATAAGACCTTCTGCACGATCTTTGACTCAGATCTTCAGGCCTGCCTTTTCCAGAACCCGCAACAGCAGATAGGCAACGAGGGTCGCGGGAACAAGTTGCAGACCAATGTACATCGGCAGAGCCAACTGATACACAATGACGGGGAGTCCCAGGACGATCACCATCACAAAGTAGACTGCTGGAATATCGAGTAAGGAGAGGGCGGCACTCATGATGATAAGACGTGTCTTGGTGGAGGATTTGGAACGCACTCTTTGCATTAATATTGCCACAAAACCAGCAAGCAATGCGAAGGCGGCGTTCACAGCAGGCCAGAGCCAAGATAAGGGGTTAGCAACTGTCAGCAAACCTATCATGGCTTGGATCTCTGTCGTGATCAAAGCTCCGAAGGGTCCGTAAAGATATGCTGAAAGAAGGACCCAAGCGTAGGTGTTTGAGTAACCTAGTGGGGTGGCGTTTCCGCCAGTTATCAAGGCGTCTGCTCTCTCAAGTATTGATGCTAGGACTCCAGCGGTGACACCAAAGATCATTGATGTTAGAACATCGCGCATTCCTAACCTGAGTCGAGTCCGATGCTGCAAGTCGCTCCACTCTCTACCAGATTTCGGGTAATTACCTATTTATGCGTAACGGTTCTCGGAGCTGACCTATGAGTATTCCCCAAATCAACAACGTTGTGCGTGCATCACTGGATAATCATAAATAATGACTGAGACTAGCCTACGGCGACGTCACTGTTGACCCCTCCAGACATCGCCTTGGTCACGAGTACGGCAAGAAATCTAGTCATCTCGTTGTTCCTCTTGATATCATTCTACTATCTCTTCTTGGTTTGGAATTCCCGAATACCACCTCGGCCGATCAACTATTTCCCCCGAGTCACAGCCATGGCTTATGCTTGGCAGTCCGGAAACATAATTGAGCGTAAGATCGAGAATTTCTTGGGGCAAGACTACCCAAAAGAGAAACTTGAGATCATAATCTATGACAATGATTCCACAGATGAGACCCAGGACATTTGCAGGCGTTACGAAAAGAAAGGCTTGATCAAATACTATCGCCCGGACAAACCATACGACAGGAAAGCACCTGTGCTTGATGAGGCGATAGAGAAAGAAGCGACTGGAGAGATAATCGCCCTCACAGACCCTGACGGTGTCTGCGAGAAGGAATGGATCAAGAAAATAGTTCAACCCTTCTCCGACCAGAAAGTTGGAGCGGCCTCAGGGATAACACACTGCGGGAATTGGCATAAGAACTTCTTCACAAGACTCAGGGGAATAGAAGACGAATGGTGGAACAACATATCATTCGCGGGAAGAGACGGCAAGATAAGGATAAGCAGTTTCCAGCCATTGTGCGGCTGCAACTACGCTCTGAGGAGAAGTGCTTGGGAAGATATCGGTAAGAGTCACGGCAGAAGTCTCCTCGAAGATCTCGAACTGAGCATCAGACTGCACGAGAAAGGATGGCGGGTTGCTGTAACCGGCGCTGACGTCTGGCAGGAGGAGGTCGAGAACATTGACCAGTACATACGGCAGAGAAGACGATGGTACTCCTTCAAGTCGATGCAGGTTATCGGCAAGGAGAGAAGACTCGACAGGCTGGTAGGGTCGCTACCTCAAGGAATACAGATGACAGGCCTCTTCTCACTCCTCATCTTCCTAGGGATCCTGTTCGAGAATCTTCTTTCTCCTGATGTGGATATTCCAGAGCTGACTATCGCCGCGACACCCTTTCTCTTGCATAGCATCGCCTTGGTGGCTGGAATGCTTAAGATCAAGAAAGCACGATTCATCCCCTTCATTCCAGTTTTCCTTGTCCTCGATGCCCTGCTCCAACTCTGGTGCTTCATTGATGTTAGGATTCGTTGGAAAGAGGAGCAGAAATGGGTCAAGCTGTCTGCTGGCAAGTACTACCATGCAGGCACTGAAATAAGAATGGACTAGCAGCATACCGCATCTTCCCACGGACAAACTATATCTTCATACAAGTATCTGATAGTAGTTTCACTAGAGTAACGGACATTTGCATTCAGAGAGTAATGGTGAGTTACTGGTTTGAAGGTCCTCAGTGTTCTAGGAAAAAACCTCCCTGCGACGTGGGAGGAGGCTGTGCTGAAGACTTGGAAAGAGGGATCGATGGTCTACACCGAATATGAGCAATGGAGCAGAGACTGTACGATGCTCATGGTTGTGGACGAGCCCTTCTCAGAACCAAGAATCCATATGGGAGGTCTGTGTGGTGGTCTGAGCGACCTTCAAAAATACGTCAAGGAAGTAGTCGAGGGCTCGGAAGACCACTACGTATACGAAGGAAAACGCCCCTACGAGTACCATGAGCGTCTCTTCGACTACACCGTCCCCCAAGAGGAGAAGATCGATCAGATCGAACACTTGGTGAATAGACTTTGCGAAAGCAAAGGTGTCGAGCTCGATGGAAGGGGCTTCCCAGTATATGGTTACACCAGGAGAGCGCAAGCCATAACTTGGAAGCCTTGGGTTGATCCAGCTCTTGAGCATCCTCCTTGTTTGCAAAGAATCTGGTGCAGAATAGTCGACTCGAAGCTTGTGATGGAAACCTGCTGGCGTTCAAGAGATGCTTACAAGGCAGCCTTCTGGAACATGTACGCCTTCACTGAGCTACAGAAGCACATCACCAATGAAATAAGCAGGATTACAGGTCAGCGCATAGAACCAGGAACCTACGTTGACTTCACCAACAGCTTCCACATCTATGAACGTGACTTCGAGGATGTTGAAAGACGACTGCTCAAACTTGTAAGCGAGAGGAGCTTCAAAGAAAGGACTATGGAAACCGCTGACTATGTCAAACACCTGCAAAAAACCAAGAGCCTCTAAGACAACTGAACCTCATCAGAACAGAAAATAGTGTGGCAGCCGTGACGTAGCTGGCTGCGCTAAATCTGCCAGACATGTCTTCTATAGAGAGCAAAAGCTACGACGGCAGCGATTCCGACCAGAATGCCCGCAGCGATTCCTTTTCGACTCATCTCCTCACCCCCTCCTTGCTCTTTTTCCTGAGGTGGCCACCGACAGTAATCTTGGAAAATCTGCGGGAGATGATTCTGCAGTATTTGGCTCTCCTAGTAGACAACTGCCACATGCGGTCTTGCCACCACGGCTTCGCGCGATGCCTAGGAGGCTCACGTTCGTACTTATTTTCGGCAGTAGCTTGTTCTGTATTATTCGCTCATAGAACACATCTGTGACTATGAGGAAAGTCATCAGGCTCTGCACGATTGTGAAAGCGTCTCCGAAGTTTATCATGCCGACCACCTCTTTGCGGATCTGCTCTCTCACAGCATCGAGAGAGTGTAGCTACGTGTTACACAGCAACACTTATTTAAAGATATCTCAGAATCCCGATCGGTCGAAGAGAATCTCGAATCCCAACTGGCTTGGAAGGCGCGACACACTGTCTTCTCAACTCGGTTCGATAGAAAGTGATCAGCCCTTTTTCTCTAGAGTTCCTCACTGTCAAGGTGTCCACCGAACTAACCGATCTCGGGTGACGGCTGAGGAGGGTCTGAAAAGTTAGCGAAGGGCCTTGGTCACCAAGCTCATGAATCTCTCGCCTCAACGAAGCGTATGTATCCAGAAACAGAAGACGTTTTATCCTTGCGGATCTAACCACCAATCCCGCAACAAGAGTGAGAAGATAGAACTCTGGAAAGTTGTCAAATGAAGAGCATGTTGCTTCCGCTTCTATTGTCACTGATACTGGGCAGCGTCTACTTGCAGAGTTCTGTCGCTGCTCCGAAACTCGTGCTGACGGTCTCACTCGACGTTCAATATGGAGCGAAAGAGGGCGAATCTACTGTAACAGTCACAGGAAGAGTGATGGATCCCTATAATCAAACGGTTCAAGGTGCCGCCATCTCTTCTCAACTGACAGATCCCAACAAGAGCAGTCTGCACGTATCGCTTGTGTATTCAAAAGCAGACGGTAGCTACAGGAACGAGTTCAATATTACCAAGGCAGCTCCAGGGAACTACACGCTGACTCTGTCAGCAAGCAAGGCGGGCTATGAGGACGCAACCATCCAGGTTCCACTATTGCTAGTTTCGGCAGCCTTCAACATCAAGATCTCCCCAGTCTCAAGAACACTGAAGCAGGGTTCGAACGGTTCTTTTGAGATAGCGATAGTTCCTATCCAAGGAGATACTCTTCCTCAAGTATCGGTAAAGATCATGGGGCTACCGCCAAGAGTCACCTACAATCTTCTCAACAAGTCCGTGACCACGCCGAGGATCCTGACCCTTACATTCATAACAAGGCCGGACACACCTGCCGGAACCTACAACTTCACAATAATAGGTGAAAGCAAAGGCTATACCCAGTCAACCTGGGGTGTCCTTGAAGTCGCTGAAGCGGCCAAGCAGACAAGCCAGCCCCCTCCCACGATACCTGTAGTAGGTGGTGACCAGATTCACCCGCTTACACTGCCAATAGCGATAGTTGTTTTTGGGGGTGTTGCTTCAATTCTAATCCTCGGCCGGTACAGGCTCCTCAGAGCCTCAAGGAGAGTACTGGAAATGCTCAAGCCCAGTGAGGATAGGGAGTATCTGTCTATTGCTAGAGCCATTGCAAGGCTTGAGGAGCTACGTGCAGCGGAGAAGATTGATCAAGAGACATACAGCAAACTCAAGCAGGAGTATGAGGAGAAGCTTGAGAAGAAAAGAGGCAGAAGCTAGATCGTCTTAAGCTGCTGATCTACCCGTTCGATAACCTCTGAGAGCGCCTGGGAGAAAGGATGCTTGGGCTGCTCGACAGCAAAGAGGTGTTTTCCCCCATTTGCTTGAATATCACAGTAGCAGGGGATTACGCCTAGAAAAGGAAGCTTGAAGATCTTAGCCATTGACTGTTCCAGCTCCTTTTGGCCAGCGCCCATAGGGAACTGCTCCGTTGGGATTCTGTTAAGAAGCAAGCCTGTCTTGCGGCCAAGTGACTCGTAGATTCCGTGAACGATTTCTTTTGTTCCCTCCATATCGAACTCGTCGAGTTTGGAAACAAGAATCACGAAATCTGAGGATGCTAGCGCGTTTATGGAGGAGTATGAGACACCTGGGCTGGTGTCGAAGATCAAGAAGTCCGCCTTTGCTTTGTCGTATAGAGTGTTCTTTGCCGCCAGTGTTCGGTGAAGGGCCTTCATCTCCCACGTTCTGTCTTTTGTTATCATCTCCCTCATCGCTTCTGTGCTGGGATTTGCGAATCCAACTTGCAAGCGGCCTTTCGTTTGGTACTTGCCTGAGAGATCGTGAAGTGCATCAGTTATCTCGCATTTTTCTTCCAGATAGTCGTTGAGTGTTCTGTTCATCTTGGTCTTGAAGAGAACATGGATGCTCGGAGCTCTGAAGTCATAGTCTAGAAGGCAGACATTTTGTCCTTTTGCTGCGTAGAGTGCCGCAAGGTTGGACGATATCGATGTCTTTCCAGTGCCGCCTTTGTATGAATGTACTGCTATTGCCTTACCCATTCCTATTTCGCCTCTATGTAGAAGTAGACATCGTGACCCTTTCTTCTCTTTGACACGTACCCCTTTGTGACAAGCTGGTTCAGGTAGTCGCTTTCAGCTGCCCTGACTCGACCTGTCTTCTCAGATATCTTCGTGGCAGTGGCCTCGCCGAGTTCTGAAAGGGCCAGCGCCGTCTTTCTCAGGTGGTCGGGCAAGGAAAGCAAAGTTGCGACATCAAGGGGTAACCCCTCATATGAGGGTTTCTTCTCGGGCGTGAGTATTCTTGTCAGAGACTCTTGGAGGTCAATGATCCTGTCGAGTTTCGTACCCAAAGCCTCCATGTTCTTGTTGACTTGCTGGAGGAGCTTAGCTAGGTCTGCTTTGTTGCCCTGCTTGTTCATCGGAGTTGCTCACATCGGAGTTCATTAGCTGTTGTCGGCGTTTCTGCAACAATGATGTTGCATTACACATGAGCATGATTCTGTATATATGTGTAACGCAACAACAGTCTTGTGTGTAGCTCTAACAGATCGATCTCTATGACTAGCAACATTAGGGGATCTCTGAAGTGTCCTAGATCCAACATCGATGAGGTATTGAACTGGCTAGTCCGAGAGGTCGGGCTTCACTTTATCTTACGGACATACTTTACCGCGCTGAGGCCTGCGACACAACCCTCGCCTACAGACTTTGCGACTTGGAAGGGCGGTCCACACACGTCACCGGCAGCGAATAGCCCAGGAACATTGGTCTCCTGGGATTTGTTCGTCATAATGTAGCCATCATCGTTCAGAAGCACACCCATACCAGAAACCAACCCAACGGCCCCCTTCTGACCTAACTCAACAAATACGCCATCCACATCCAGAGATGACTCGTCTGTGAAGACTAGTCTTCTTACCTTCTGGTCGCCCTGAATCTCTCTTATTCCATGTTGGAGGATCTCGATCTCAGAGGCTTCGAGCTGGCTTCTGAGTCGCTCTCCCACATCAAGTCTCTCTGATATGAGGTATACCTTCTGGGCGTATGCTCTCATCAGTAGTGCGCCGCTGACGGCAGCGGGTCCCTCTCCAACAACCGCAACGGTCTTTCCTTTGAAGAAGTACGCGTCACAGTCGATGCAGTAGCTGACGCCTTTACCAATATATTCCTCTTCTCCTTTAACTCCCAGCTTGTTTCTCCTGACCCCCGTCGCAAGAATCAAGGCCTTAGCAATGATTTCCATGCCCTCGTCCGTGTAGACCTTGAATTCATCGTCAACCTTGTCAACTTTGAGTATCTCCTGTTCAAGTATCTCGGTGCCGAAACTCTTTGCCTGTTCAACGCCATTCTCAAGGAAGCCTGAGCCTTGGAGTTGTCCATCTATGCAACAGTAGTTCTCTATATGGGCCTTCGCCAGCCCGCTTAACTTCGTCTTTCCCACGACAATAGTCTTACTTCTACTTCTTGATGCATAGATCGCTGCCTGCAGTCCAGCAGGACCGGCTCCGATCACAAGTGTGTCTGCGAAAACCATGGATTCCACAAGGGACTT
>CAZRDQ010000034.1:0-15726 GCA_964598945.1 uncultured Candidatus Bathyarchaeia archaeon | reverse complement strand
TCGTGACATCCGGATGCGCAGCCATGTCCATAGCCACACAGAAGAACGAAGAAGGAAAGTCACTATACGAAGCCTACCCGGGCGCTTTCGAGGCAGGAGGGCTGGTGAACGTTGGCTCATGTGTATCCAACTCCCACATTGCTGGAGCAGCAATCAAGATAGCAAGTATCTTCGCCAAGCGAAACCTAAGAGGAAACTACGAGGAGATCGCCGACTACATTCACAACCGTGTCGGCGCCGTGGGGCTGGCTTGGGGCGCGATAACACAAAAGGCTGCGTCTATAGCAAGTGGCTTCTGGCGTCTGGGGGTCCCGGTCGTTGTTGGGCCTCACGGATCAAAGTATAGGCGCATGCCCCTTGGTAGACGGGATCACGAAGAGGACTGGTATGTCTATGATGCTCGTGCTGGAGGCCAAGTGTATGTCGGGCCTACGCCAGAACACCTCTTCTACGTATCCGAGACAAAGGAGGAGGCCATGGTTATGATGGCAAAGTTCTGCTTGAGGCCCAATGATACCACAAAGGGACGCATGATAAAACTGAGCAACTACATAGACATGCACAAGAAGTTCTATGGAATCATGCCAGATGATCTACACCAGCTTGTACGCAGAGAGGCTGACATTCCAATAACAATGAAAGAAGAGATCCTAGGAGTACTGAAGAAGAACCGGTGGCAGGAACAATCTATTCCAGACCCGACGCTGCTTCCAAGGATGGTCGGTGCGAGGAAAGCAAGATGATAAGCGCTGAGCCCTGGCAGACAGCCGAGACACCCGGATCTATGAGAGGGCTCCCCATCACAAGGCCCGAAGTCATAGTCTCAGCCATCAGGAGATCCAAGCGTCCAATACTAATAGTTGGGTATGAGGCTACCGAAGTTGAGCTAGCCAAGGGGAAGCCTCTCGAATATGCTATCCGTATCTCTGAGTCAACAGGCGCACAAATTATTGCAACAGCGCATGTAATTAGCGAATTCGTGCAGAGAGGATTCGGAAACGCATTGGGGATGCCGATTGTAGACATCGCGAATAGACTCAGAGATCCAGATTGGAAAGGTCTGGACGGCGAAGGCCAATACGATCTAGCGTTATTCATCGGAATGAGATACTACTTGGGCTGGGTTATCCTGTCAGGACTTAAGCACTTTGCGCTTAACTTGAAGACA
Source organism: uncultured Candidatus Bathyarchaeia archaeon (assembly GCA_964598945.1). GTDB lineage: Archaea > Thermoproteota > Bathyarchaeia > 40CM-2-53-6 > RBG-13-38-9 > JAGTQV01. Next base: position 14,558 of record CAZRDQ010000034.1, on the reverse strand, counting down.
ATATCGCTGGACAGATTCCACCAGCCACATGCCACCTGGTCATTCCCAAACATGAATGTTGAAGATTGGCAGCGCCAGCTCGAGGCAGTCATAACTCAACTGAAACAGGAGTGAAGACTCTCCGCCGGCATCATCCCGCTCTGCGAAAAGCCTTATCTTGTTAGGAAGTCCATGAAGAGTCCGGCGGGTGGGTTTCCGACCCGTTCCGCCTAATAAACCCCGGAGTCGGACATGCATTGCTTAAGACTGTAAGGGAAGTCTCCCTCACAATAATCTTCGTAGCGTTGTACGTTGTGGGAGTAATAGGGCTGGCACCGATAAGCTTCAGCATCTTTCAAGTTAGAGTTGCAGATGCGCTGCTACCTCTTGCGATTATCTTTGGATGGCCGAATATACTTGGAGTGACTATAGGGGCTGTCGTGGCTAACTTTTTCGGCGGACTAGGAGTAATAGATGTTGTGGGTGGTGGGTTAGCTAATTTCACTGCGACATTCCTTGCCTGGAAGATAGGACGCTTGAAAGTGAAGGGAAGGCTGTTCTACGCCATCGTTGCGGAGATGCTGACTGTGTCCTTCATAGTGGGCACGTACCTCAGTTATCTGTTCAACGTGCCGTTGGAAGCGGGGTTGTTCGGAGTTCTTGTGGGAAGTCTGATAGCAATAGGGATCCTAGGGTATATGCTTCTGAGCGCGTTCTCCAAGCCATCTGTAGTTAGGGTTCTGGAGTTGTGGGACATCAAGTTGTACCTGAAAGATCAGGATTGATTAGAATACAGGTCACTGACTATGATTCTTTGTGGCTTCCTGAGACTCAGAGTCGCTCTTTCAGAGCCTCAACTGCCTTTGTAGCCCACTCTGGATTACCAAGAAGAGGCCTGCCTACCCCAACCAGATCTGCGATCCCTCTTCTCACGATCTCGTCAGCGAAGCTTGGCGCCCTTATTCCTCCAGTGGTGATTACTGGAACTTTAACAACTTGTTTGATGCCTTGCGCGAGGTGCGTGAAATATCCTTCGCCGGAGAGGTTTGGGGGTCTGGATCCACAGAGGCCTCCTGAGACGTCGATCACTGAAATCCCTAATTTGGCGAGCGACTTGGCAATGCTCTTAGCTTCTTCCAATGTGAGGCCACCAGGGGTCATGTCGTGTGCTCCCAAGCGGTAGAATATCGGCACGTCCTTTCCAGCTGTTTTGAGAACTTCAGAGGATACCTCAATCGAAAGCCGCATTCTGTTCTTTAATGGGCCGCCGTATCTGTCAGTGCGTCTGTTTATGACTGGCGAACAGAACTGGCCCAAGAGAAAGCCATGAGCACCGTGAATCTCAACAGCGTCAAAGCCAGCCTTGACTGCACGTCTTGCCGCAAGGCCGAAATTTCGTACTAAGATGTTAATCTCATCTATTGTTAGTTCGCGTGGGCTTTCTTCACTTTCAGGATCGGGAATTGGTGATGGCGCAACAGGTTGAGTGCCGCATATCTTCGATGTCGCTCTGCGGCCAGCATGGTTGATCTGTATCGCTATCGGTGTATCCTTTTTATGCGCTGATTCAGCTATTCTTGACAATCCTGACACTAGTTCGTCACTGTAGATCCCGAGCTGCCTTTCAGAAAACTTGCCACCTGAACGAATGTAGCTGTGCTCAACGATCATTAAGCCAAGAGATCCGCAACGTGAATCATAATGAGCTACCAAAGCGTCAGTAACCTCGCCCGATTCTGTGGCCAGCTCGGTAGCCATCGGCGGCATAACAATTCGATTCTTGAGAAGCATCCTCTTTATCTTGATTGGACTCAGTAGCGAGGCCACTCTTTTCACCGTCTTCAGTGAGCCGGAGAAGGAATAAGACTTTTCCTGTCCAGAATCATCGGCAAGAGGCTTCCCCTACTGCTAATGGGTTTAGGTTGATTATGTCCACATGGGAAACCTATTCCTAGAGGACGATGCTGTTCTGAGGATCTGGCTCAGGCTCACAGAGTATTCTCCCCGCTCTCCGAGATGGATCCTGGACAAGAGGGTGAGGTGGCTTACCTGCAAACCAGAGACCCAAAGAAACTACAGAAGTCGATAGCTATGGGTGTTCTGCCAGGGGTTAGTATCAAGCTGCTGCAAAGGTTCCCCACGTATGTCTTCCAGTTGGGACTATCTCAGGTGGCTGTTGACAAGAAGATCGCGGACGAGGTCTATGTCCGTATCAAGTCATCACAGAAAGCGCCCCCGCAGGGTCTGGGACTTCGATTCAGGTGGGGAAGGCGTCGGGCTTGACAACAGGATGAATGCAACCTCCAAATCTGTGGCGAGTACTCATCTCAAGTTCTCAACCTGTCGCTTTCTCGATCAGCAGACTCATCCTGCTCAGAGTAAGAGAGCTGACAAATTCTCACATGCGATATATTAAGCTAAATCCAAGAATGTGACCTAGCATATTAGGGTGCAACATGTCGAGCCAGACTACGCAGCGCTTTGTCATTCTAGCGATGATTATCACCTTGACTCTCTCAGTGTGGTCCGGCTATCTATACTCTCAAACATATAGGGTGTCTCAAGACTCAAACCTGAAGTTAGCTGAGATGGAGCAGGCTCTTAGAGAAGTAGATGCGCTGGCTAGTGAAGCGGCCTCAAAACTGGACGCAGCAAACAAAGTATTCTCTGAAGCAAACCGAAGGTTGGAGGAGACCGACAGAGTGCTGAAAGAGACCGAGAGTCTGCTACACGAGATTAGAAATCAAGGGATAGTCAACATAACCTCAGTAACAATCGATCAGAAACCGCAAATCTACTATTTTGCCGGGGAGGCATTGCTTACAGCGAGACTTGGCATCAAAGTATCTTCACCCTCAAGATACACAGTATACTACGAATCTAGTATTGTTGACATCTCCGAGTCGACCTTGAACTTATCTGGTCGAACCTACCCACTTCCCGAGGTTGCAAGAACAACAAATGCTCAGACAGACCCAGAAACTCCCGTGTGGAACGAGACGCCCAAGGCGCTCGGAACAGACATTCCTCAAGTTGCCCTGTGGGTTGGCCTAAGGGGCCTTGCATTTCAGAGGCATGGTGTACTGCTGCTCAACCCTAAAGAGGATGTCACTGTTGGAGTCAGCCTGAAGATTCAAGTCACTCAGGCGCACACAAATCTCATCATGCATCAGGAAGTCGTTCGTCTGGTTTTTGAGATAAGAGCGAGCGGTCAGTCATCTTTGAGACTCGTCAAATGAGGCTCGTGATGGCTGGAGTCAGTAGTTAGAGACCAATCCGACCTCGGAGACTAGGATAAATAATTCTCATGTCTCGGAGGATCTGGATCTGAAAATCACAGGTTCTGTTACGTTGATGGGACATAACTCAGACTGTTAACAGGCGGGACATGAAATGACTATACCACTTTTATGGTGAGATCATTCCGCGCTTCTCCATCAGGCATAATGTAGACCACTCCAAAGGTGTATGTCCCTTTCTCCTTGGTTTTTATCCGTAGACCATGTAGAAGATCGCCGCCTTTTGGTCGCACTCTGCCAGAACACACTATATGATAGGTGTTCGCAGTATCCACGTAATGCTCCTCACTTTCCTCTGGATGTATTTCTCTTTTGAGACCTTTCTTCACCCAAGGATTAGCGTAGTATAATGGTTCGGGCATGGCTTTCAGGTAATCCACGCCTTTCATGTAGTCCATGCATCCATACTGCACTTCGAGCAATGTTACGTCGAGTCTCGCCCTCGAACGGATCATCACGTCATGTTCAGAGTTGGAAGTTAATGTCAATTTGTTTTCCATGTGAATGTTATCATCTTGCGAGTAATAGTCCACCTTGTGTTCTATCGCTTTGGGGATGTAAAATTGAGTTTCAAACGGATTTTTCAGAAGTTTTGATTGTTCTCTTCTTTTGACATAGCGGTGGACGATACCGATTACCGTTATCGCTAGAAGGATAGCGGTAAGAATTACGCTTATCATGTTCCAAGGATATGCCCAAATCCATGCGGAGATACAGAGAATAAGGGCGACCAAGACTAATTCGATGGAGTGTATCTCGAAACAATCTACTTGTGTCTTTCCATGTATTCCTGAAGGGCTTTCTTCATTTCTTCGCCGAGTCGCCGTACTGAGCCTGTTTTGTCTATGACGAATTTCATCCAGTCTTTCCAGATTTGTTCGTCTATGTTGATTGAGGTTTTCTTTTTCGCCATTTGCTTTCATAATCTATTTACCTCTTATGGTATAAATGCTTTATGGTAATAGGGTAATCTTTATATCTTAATACCGTATATGGTAATGTGGTAAAGTTGGACTTCAAACAAGACCTACGACAAACAAGAGGAATGGAAATCCTCAACAAAGACGGACAGATCAAACGCAAAAGCTCCACACGATACCTAGTCAGGTCACAGTCAGCCAACATTTGGTACAAAGTCCTGAATCGCGGGTTAGGATGGACTTGCACATGCCCTGACTACTATTACCGAGAAGCCAAGTGCAAGCATATCTGGGCTGTTGAACTATCCAACAAACTAAGACAGACAGTCGCCAATGAAGTCGTTATCAAACCGCTTAGCCCGAACATCTGCCCCTTCTGCACATCCGAGACAATAGTCAGACACGGACTAAGACACAACAAATACGGCGATCTACAACGGTTCACATGCAAGACTTGTGGTAAACGGTTCTCATTGAATTATGGCTTTCAAGGAATGAAAGCAACACCGCAAATCATCACTTCAGCCATGCAATTGTACTTCACAGGCGAATCCTTCAGAAACGTACAGAATTTCCTCAGACTTCAAGGAGTCAACGTAAGCCACGTAGCCGTTTACAGATGGATTAGAAAATATGTTCGCTTGATGGAGAAGTGTGTTGACCAAATCAAGCCTAACGTTTCAGACACTTGGAGAGCCGACGAGCTTTTCGTCAAAGTCAGAGGCAACATGAAGTACATGTTTGCCCTGATGGATGATGAGACAAGATTCTGGATAGCCCAAGAAGTCGCTGACACCAAGTTCACCCATGATGCCAGAAACCTATTCCGTGAGGGTAAACGGCTAACAGGCAAGAGTCCTATGCTTTTGATAACTGACGGTTTACCATCCTACCATGATGCCTATCGTAAGGAGTACTGGCGACATGAGCAACCGAGACCCCAACACATTAGCTACATCAGGATTCAAGGCGAAAGGAACAACAACAAAATGGAACGGCTCAACGGCGAGGTCAGAGACAGAGAGAAGGTTATGAGAGGTCTAAAGAAGTCCGATACCCCAATCCTGAAAGGCTACCAAATCTACCATAATTACGTTAGACCGCACGAGGCACTAGAAGGCAAGACGCCAGCCGAAGCGTGTGGAATCAAGGTTCAGGGACAGAACAAGTGGTTGACATTGATACAAAACGCTAGTAAAAGGTAACCTATTGTTTCAATCCAATTGCCTTTAGATGTGCTTGGAAAGCGCTGAATCTTGGACACTTGTCGAAATCTGATGTTTTGCAATAGTTCTTCTGATCCTCTTCGTTTGGCTTATAAAATTTCATATCTGGAATTGCGATGGGGCGAACCAGACAGCTTCCCTCGTAGAAATAGACACATTCCAGTGGATTATCCCCAGCATAGATTTCGGAGTATAGAATAAAAGCCTTGTTCATAATCTCATTTTCACCTCCTACGTTTTCCTAATTACTGCAAGTTCTCCGTCTGTACACTCAAAGATAGTGGCTTTTTCAAACTGGCAACATCTGTCTTGTGTCAGACTAACATTTCAACCGAGTGTGATACTTCTCGAGAATTTCTGATTTGATCTGTTTCGCCATCTGATGATGCAGTTCTATCAGTCTACGACAGGTTGACTCGTTATACCAGCGAAACATATCGTAGTGTAAGGTTGGAATCCCATTAATGTTCTCAGTAAATCTTTTCCCCACATCCTCATTTTTCCATCCGTGGTATTCTTGCTTTAGTTTCTGCAAATTATCCCAAATCGCAGGATAGTTTTGCTTTAAACACTCTTCTATTTCGAAAGCCAATTCTGGAGGCTTCTCGGCAAAAGGCAATGTATCTTGTTGGTCATGAAATCGGGTGATTGGAGCATTGACCCATTTCTCAATGGCTTTCCAAATCCTTTCTTTCTTACGTTCGACTTGATCTGAACTTATCCACAGAATCACTGCGCCAGCCAATAATGCACTGACTAATACTCCAACTAGCGTATTGACTAATGCTGACAACTCCACCAATTGCGTAGCATATGGAATTATGACGACGGGTAAACACAAAGCGATGAGAATGAGCGCTAACGACTTCCGATTGTCAAGCATACTACACGCTTTGGGAAACTATGGAATTTAACGCTTGCTTCACAAGCTTTGGCTCATGTCCCGCCTGTTAACAGGAACCGCTATGTCCCAAGAACGTAACAGAACCCAAATCACACAATATTTATTAGAATGCTTAGTTTTGCTAATAGCGAGCTCCGTATCAGAGTCCTCCAAACTCATGGTGAGGGGCTTTTTCTGCGCTTAGGAGCGTTCGACTCGGTTGAGTAAGGAAGTTGAGAAGAGAGACTTTATCTTCGAACATGAACTGGTTCCGGAACATTCCGTTCTTTCAAAGAAAGAGGTAGGTGAGCTCTTGGAGAGGTACCGTATCAAGCCCTACCAACTTCCTTTCATACGTGTCTCAGATCCAGCCGTTGTGGCTGTAGAGGCCAAGGCTGGAGACATACTGAAGATAGTCAGAAAGAGTTCGACAGCTGGAGAGACAGTTGTCTATCGTTATGTTGTTGAAGATTAAGTTGAGTGGATTCGTAATTGCAAACTCAGTCTGAAACGCACCTTTGGGACATAATGAAGAGCTTCATCAAGGAGACAGGTCTCGTAAGGCAGCACATCGACTCCTATAACGAGTTCATTGAGTCAGGTCTACAATCGATAATCGATGAGGTTGGCGAGATACCAATAGAGGTCGAGGAGAATCCGTTCACGGTTGAACTCGGCAAGATCGAGATTGGGACACCGAGAGTGATGGAGGTTGACGGGTCGGAGAGACGGATCCACCCCACGGAGGCGCGAATAAGAAATCTGACCTACGCAGCGCCTTTGCATCTTGAGATGACCCCGATCATAGGGGAGAAGGAAGGTTTAACAGAGCTTGTGTACATCGGCGACCTACCGGTTATGCTCAAGTCAGCGATCTGCCCTCTCTCAAGGTTGACCTCTGAGGAGCTGATCGCTGTCGGTGAGGATCCGCTAGACCCAGGCGGCTACTTTGTGATCAATGGCTCAGAAAGGGTCGTTGTCGCCCTTGAAGACTTGGCGCCAAACCGTGTTCTGGTAGATGTTGAGAAAGTAGGCTTGACTCCAAACTACAAGGCCAAGATCTTCTCAACAACGGTTGGCTTCAGAGCCAGAATAGAGGTCACAATAAAGAGCGACGGCGCCATCTACGTCTCAATGCCTGGAATGCCGGCGGACATACCCTTCGTCGTTATCATGAAGGCTCTTGGGGTTGGCGCGGACATAAAGATCGCGGAGTTGGTCTCAGTAGATGAGGAGATACAGAATGAGCTGGCTGAGTCATTCGAGAAAGCTCTCGACGTAACCGCCACGCAAGAAGCCCTTCTGTTCATTGGGAATAGGCTTGCTCCGGGCCAAGTGGCCGAGTACAGGTTAAAGAAGGCTGAGGCAGTTGTTGACAGGAACTTCCTTCCGCATCTTGGAAGGTTGCCGGCTGAAAGGCCTGAGAAATATTACTTCCTGGCCGACATAGTAAGAAGGCTGGTCGAGCTGAAACTTGGGAGGCGGCTGCCTGACGACAAAGACCACTACGCAAACAAGAGACTGAAGCTTGCCGGGCCCTTACTTGCAGAGCTATTCAGAATAACATTCAGAAATCTGACCAGAGACCTCAAGTACCAACTTGAGAGGATAACGATCAGGAGGCCGGTCGAACTCTCCATGGCCAACGCTGTAAGGCCTGGAATCATTACTGAGAGGATACAGCATGCCATGGCCACTGGAAACTGGGTAAGAGGCAGAATAGGTGTAACACAACTCCTCGACAGAACAAACTTCGCCTCAACCCTTAGCCACCTAAGAAGGCTCCAGTCACCCCTGAGCAGAAGTCAACCAAATCTTGAGGCCAGGGATCTCCACCCGACCCACTGGGGAAGGCTCTGCCCCAACGAGACACCTGAAGGATCTAACTGTGGCTTGGTGAAGAATCTTGCCATCTCAGCCACAATATCCATCGGAACGGATCCAAGAGGAGTCATCAAGACACTGGCCAATCTAGATCTCATACCTCTGGACAAAGCCGATCGAAAAGTGAGGAAGAGCGGCGCCAAGGTTACTGTTGATGGGATAATAGCCGGATACGTGACGAACCCTAAGCCCTTCGTAGACAGTATTCGAAGCATGAGGAGAGATGGGGGCATAAGTTCTGAGGTGAACATGGCCTACATTCCGCCAAGGCATGAGCTGGCCAACTTCGAGGTCTACGTCAACTGCGACTCTGGAAGGGTCAGGAGACCTCTTGCAATAGTCCAGAACGGTAGATCAAAGCTCACAGGTGAGGTAGCTGAGAAGGTAAGCCGCGGGGAGATGAGCTGGCAAGACCTCATCAAGGAAGGGATAGTTGAGTATCTGGATGCTGACGAGGAGGAGGATGCGCTCATAGCCCTTGGCGAGTCCAAGATCAACAGCGAAACCACACACCTTGAGCTTGCACCCTACACAATAATGGGCATATGCTCATCACTGATACCATATGCGGAGCATAATCAATCTCCGAGAAACGCCTACGAGTCAGCGATGGCCAAACAGGCCTTGGGAATATTCGTAACAAACTATGCCAACAGGGTGGATTCAAGATCGCACATCCTACACTACCCCCAAGTTCCCCTAGTAAGAACGAAACCTATGGAGAGCATAAACTTCAACGAACGCCCCTCAGGCCAGAACTGCATCGTAGCAGTACTATCACTTCAGGGCTACAATATGGAGGACGCCATAATCATAAATCGGTCATCCGTAGACCTTGGACTGCAGAGATCAACCTCCTTCAGGGTCTACGAGGCCGACAGCCGCCAGTACCTAGGGGGCCTGAGGGACAAATTCGAGATCCCGGAGCCTGGGACAAGAGGCTACAGAGGTGATAGATACTACAGGCTTCTTGAGGAAGACGGCATAATATCGGTTGAGGCACCACTCTCAGGGAACATGGTTCTTATAGGCAGGGTGAGTCCGCCGAGGTTTCTTGAGGAGTACAGGGACTTTGAAGTTAGAGGACCCACCAAGAGAGACTCATCTGTATGTATGCGACCCTCAGAGTCAGGAACAGTGGACCAGGTCTTCCTGACAGAATCGATAGAGGGAAGCAGGCTCGTAAAAGTCAAGGTTCGAAACCAGAGAGTCCCCGAGTTAGGCGACAAGTTCGCTTCCAGACACGGCCAGAAAGGCGTGATAGGACTACTGGTCCCGAAGGAGGATATGCCCTTCTCAGAGAGCGGGATCGTGCCGGACATAGTGATAAATCCACACGCCATCCCCTCAAGGATGACTGTTGGCCAGTTCGTCGAGTCTATAGCAGGCAAGGTTGCCGCGATGATGGGGGTTCCGATAGATGGAACGCCCTTCAGCAACGATGAACCCTCAACACTCCAAGAGGCCCTTCTGAAGTCTGGCCTAGATTACAATGGCCGCGAGGTCTTCTATAATGGAGTGAGCGGACAGAAACTTGAGGCGGACGTCTTCACTGGGATCGTCTACTACCAGAAACTACACCACATGGTCGCTGACAAGATGCATGCCAGGGCCAGAGGCCAAGTCCAGATGTTAACAAGGCAACCGACCGAGGGAAGAGCCAGAGGTGGAGGTCTGAGGTTTGGCGAGATGGAGAGAGACTGCTTGATAGGCCACGGCGCATCAGCCCTCCTGCGTGATAGGTTGCTTGAGGAGTCAGACCGATACACAGCCATTGTGTGTGAGAACTGCGGGCTGTTCGCATACTACGACTCAAGGCAGAACAAGTACATCTGCAAGGTCTGCGGTGAGAAGACAACGATCTCGCCCGTATCAATATCCTACGCGTTCAAGCTACTGGTACAGGAGCTGATGTCCTTGGGCGTTGCTCCAAGACTTCTCGTGGAGGAGCGTGCTTGAGAATGGCTGCGGTTGAGGAAACCTACAAGATCGTGGATAGCATAAAGTTCTCGCTCCTCTCACCGAATGAGATCAGGAAGCTCTCAGCGGTCGAGATACAGACCGCCGACACCTACGATGAGGACGGTGTCCCCATAGTTGCAGGCCTCATGGACGGCCGGCTAGGGACACTGGAACCCAGACAGAAGTGCAGAACCTGCGGAAACACCGCAGTGGCCTGTCCAGGCCACTTCGGCCACATAGAGCTGGCCGAACCAGTCATTCATGTGTCCTTCGTGAAACTGGTCCATCGTCTGCTTGCTGTTACATGCAGGAACTGTGGAAGGATCCTGCTCACAGACGACAGGATCAAGGAATATCAGGAGAAGATCAAGGAAGTTCAGGAGCGGCTTAACACCGTTCCCGAGTCCCTCTACAAGAAGATACTCAAACATGCGAAGAAGAGCATGGAATGTCCTCACTGTGGTACCCAACAGTATCCGATCGAGCTTGTCAAGCCAACATCTTTCCATGAGGCTGTTGAAGGTGGAGCGCCCAAGATCCCTCCGAGCGCGATAAGGGAGAGGCTGGAGAGGATTTCTGACGATGATTTGAGGCTGCTGGGAATAGACCCGCAGGCTGCAAGGCCGGAATGGATGATCCTCCAAGTACTGCCGGTCCCGCCTGTGAGCGTGAGACCGTCCATAACCTTGGAGTCCGGAATAAGATCTGAAGATGACCTGACCCACAAGCTTGTGGATATTATAAGGATAAACCAGAAACTCGGTGAAGCGTTAGAGTCCGGGGTTCCCATAAACATAATACAGGAGCTCCACGACCTCCTCCAGTACCACGTCACAACCTACTTCGATAATGAAGTATCAGGCCTACCTCCTGCAAGGCACCGTTCAGGAAGAGCTCTGAAGACGCTCTGCCAGAGGCTCAAGGGCAAAGAGGGAAGGTTCAGAGGAAATCTTTCTGGAAAACGCGTGGACTTCTCAGCCAGAACAGTCATCTCTCCAGACCTGAACCTTGACATAAACGAGGTGGGGGTTCCGACTGAACTGGCTTCGCGGCTGACCATACCTGAGAAGGTTACTGAATGGAACCTAGAGGAGATGAAGCAGCTGATACGCAACGGCCCTGATCTGTATCCTGGAGCACTCTACATAGTCAGGACAGACGGCAGAAGGATCAGGCTTGAGTTCGTCCCTGAGAGGGAGAGTATAGCGGACACCCTGCAGCCGGGATTCACAGTTGAGAGGCACATCAAGGACGGCGACATAGTGCTCTTCAACAGGCAGCCGTCACTCCACAGAATGTCGATCATGGCTCACTCTGTTAAGGTTCTGCCCTACAAGACGTTCAGGCTCAACCCGTGTGTCTGCCCACCATACAACGCAGACTTCGACGGAGACGAGATGAACCTGCACGTTCCTCAGGGAGAAGAGGCTAGAACAGAGGCGAGGCTGCTTATGCAGGTCCAGGACCAGATACTCTCGCCAAGATATGGTGGCCCGATAATCGGGGCGATAAGGGATCTCCTCACCTCAGCCTTCCTCCTTACTGCCAAAGGAACACTTCTGACCAAGCAGGAGGTTGGCAGGCTTGTCACTGCGGCAGGATATAACGGGGAGCTTCCGCCTCCTGACATCAAGGGGTCCAACCCTATGTGGTCTGGAAAGTCAGTCTTCAGCCTCTTCCTGCCGGAGAACCTGAACTTCACCTCCAAGTCTAACCTATGCAACATTTACAACTGTCCAGACTGCAAGAGAGAGAGATGTCCACACGACTCCTACATCGTGATAAAGAACGGTTTCCTAAAGCAGGGTGTCGTAGATAAAAACTCAATTGGTGCGGAGAGGTCCGAGAGCCTCTTCCACAGAATCGTTAAGGACTATGGTCCTACAGCAGCAAAGGAGTTCCTTAACTCCATAACGAAACTGCTTGACAGGTTCATAACGCTCAAGGGCTTCACGTACGCCTTTGATGAACTCGCGATATCAGAAGAGGTCAAGGACAAGATCAGAAAGGCCACAGAGAAGGCTGAGGAGAAAGTCAACTCGCTGATCGAGAGCTACAGAAAGGGAACCCTTGAGAGGTTGGCCGGCCAGACGCTTGAGGAGAGCCTAGAGATATACATAATGAACGAGCTCTCAAGGGTCAGAGACCTAGCTGGTGAGTACGCGGACAAGTACTTCCCCGCTGACAATGATGGAATAATAATGACCAGGGCAGGTGCACGAGGTTCAATGCTAAACATTGGACAGATGACAGCCTGCCTCGGTCAACAGTCGATCAGGGGCAAGAGGATACTTCGCGGCTACCGCAACAGAACCTTACCGTTCTTTGAGCCCAACGATGCCGGCGCTGAGGCGCGGGGCTTTGTCTACTCATCATACAGGGATGGGCTGAACCCAATAGAGTTCTTCTTCCATGCAGTCGGTGGAAGAGAAGGCCTAGTAGACACTGCAGTGAGAACCCAGCAGAGCGGCTACATGCAGAGACGTCTGGTCAACGCTCTGGAACATCTCAGGGTTGAGTACGACGGTACGGTGAGAGACTCAAGCGGAAACATTGTCCAATTCAAGTACGGCGAGGACGGGGTTGACACAGCCAAGAGCGACCATGGGAAAGCCGTGAACATAGAGCGGCTGGTGGATCAAGTCCGGCTGTTCTCTGAGAAGGGCGCCGTGGCTGGCAAGAAATACATCGAGTCCAAGATGGATCCTGTTGCAGACCGACTTACTCCAAGCCTCATCCACGATCTGAATAGAAACCTCCTTGAGGCCAAGCTTCCACGCAAGGGTGTTGACCAAGTCATAGACCTAGCGATGAAGAGTTACTCCCGATCACTGATCGAGCCTGGGGAGGCCGCCGGGATAATCTCGGCCCAATCCATAGGTGAGCCTGGAACTCAGATGACCCTACGAACATTCCATTTCGCAGGGGTAAAGGAGCAGAACGTAACGTTAGGTCTTCCAAGGCTGATCGAGATAGTTGATGCGCGCAAAATCCCATCCACACCAACGATGACGATCTACCTGGACAAGAGGCGTCGCACAAGAAGAGAGAAGGCTGAGGAGGTTGCGAACGCAGTCACATACACCACACTTGAAGACATAGCCGAGAGTATAGTCCAAGACATAGTCAAGATGAAGGTTATGGCGAGGCTCAGCGCCAATGCCATGAAGGCAAGGGGAATAAGTCTGCACGAGGTTCGTGAGGCGCTTAAACCGCCGAACTGCGAGGTCAAGATAGACAGGTTCGATGTTGAGGTGACACCTAAAGAGATGGAGATACCTCAATTCAAGAGATTTGCAGCGCGCCTGAGGCAGTTCAGATTGAAGGGCGCCCCATCTGTAAGGAGGGCACTGGTACTGGAGGATAAAGGTGAATGGATCATAAGGACCGAAGGTTCAGGACTGGACTATGCTCTCAACATATCAGGAGTGGACAAGACGAGAACGATCTCCAACAACGTTCATGAGGTCGCGGAGGTTCTGGGAATAGAAGCGGCAAGGAACGTGATAATCAAGGAGGCCATGGGTGTTCTGGAAGAGCAAGGCCTCGATGTTGACATCAGACATGTCATGCTGGTCGCCGATATGATGACCAACTCCGGTGTAGTGCTGCAGGTTGGAAGACACGGCATCAGTGGAGAGAAGGCCTCCACACTGGCGAAGGCAGCCTTCGAGATAACGATCCCAACGATTGTAGACGCATCGATCAAAGGCACCAAGGATATGCTCAGAGGCGTGGCTGAGAACGTTATAGTGGGCCGACAGGTACCTATGGGAACAGGCCTGATAGACGTCTACATGTCCATGCCTGAGAAGGAGGCCACCAAATGATAGACTTCAACAGGCAGATCGCAATCGCCCTCAAGACCGGAAAGATAGAGCTGGGATCCAGAAGCGCAACCGCAGCTGCAAAACTTGGAAGAGCAAAACTGATAATCCTTGCCTCAAACTGCCCAGAGAAAGACGCGATAGTAACGGACGCCCAAGGCTCTGGCGTACCGACCCACATCTACGAAGGGACCAGCATGGATCTGGGCAGTGTTTGCGGGAAACCATTTATAGTCTCAGCCGTGACAGTTAAGGAACCAGGAGACTCTGAGATACTCAGACTGGCTGAAAGGGAAGATGCAGTCTCAAAGGATTAGGCTCAAGGGCGAGGAGATGCGGCTCATAGCCCTCTTCGAGAGCATAACAGGAGCAACCTCCAAAGACTGCCTCATAGATGAAGAGAACGACCGCGTCATCCTTATCGCAAAGAAGGGAGAGATGGGCCTCGCAATTGGGAAGGCTGGCAGAAACATAAACACTCTGAGGAAGATGACCGGAAGACAGATAGAGGTCGTTGAGGCTGCAGACGAGCCCGAACAACTCATAAAGAACTCGCTAGCACCGGCACGGGTCAAGAC
>CAZRDQ010000033.1:0-15849 GCA_964598945.1 uncultured Candidatus Bathyarchaeia archaeon | reverse complement strand
AAATCAATCTACAAACCAGGAAACGAACTTTACCACTTCTTGTTATATGATTCCATGTCACATCGAGGAATTGGCAGCAACCGGAACACAACAATTTTTAGACCTTCTCAGCCAGATCGTGATCAGCCAAGCCATGGAACCTTCAGAGTGCCGGTCAGTATATCTCTGCAGACCTTGACATAGTCCGACTGTGTCCCAACATCTGACCAGTAACCACTATACTTGAAAGCGTAAACCATTCTCTCCCTTGCCAGCTTCGGGAAGATGTCTTTTTCTAATGAGACGCTTCGTCCGGCACGTATGCGTTTGAGCACCTTCGGTGAAAGGATGTAGATGCCCGCGTTTACCCAGGCTGAGTCTGAGAGAACAGCCTTCGGTTTCTCAATGAAGTTTGTTATGAGGTTCTCATGGTTCAGCTCCACAAGACCGAATCTTGAGGGCTCCCGAACTCTCACCAAAACCACTGTGGCAAGCCCTCGAGTTGACCTGTGGAAATCGAAGAGGCGATTGAGGTCAAGTGAGTCGAATACAACGTCACTATTCAAGGTAAGGAAGTCTCCTCTGAGCAGATGTTCAGCATTCTTTAGGGCTCCACCGGTATCCATAGGTTCTTTCTCAAAACTGTACACTATCTTCTCGCCGATGTCCTTGCGTTCTGAAAAGTATCGGACTATCTGTTCTTGAAGGTAACCGGTGGCTAGAATTATGCGGTCAAAGGAGTACTTACTCAAATAGTTGACCTGGTACTCAAGCAGAGGTTGCCCTCCAAGCGGAAGCATCGGTTTAGGCGTGACGAATGTCAATGGCCGAAGCCTTGTCCCTAGGCCACCGCAGAGGATGACAGCTGTCCTCTCAGGCTGGAGAGCGTCAAGTCCCAGTCGAATGAGGTACTCAGTCGTTTGGGACCTATTCTTGAATCTTGACCCATCAACCAGTCGATCAATCTTTGTCATAAGAACGTTGTCAAGAGTCATACAGAACCGTTTTCGCATGGATATTACGTTGTGGAAACGTCTATATTACTTTGAAGCTACGCCCTCCAGGCTCTTGAACAGGCCCTGGAAAAGGTTATGCAGCGCACCGTTTACCGACGGTCTTGAGTAAGAGACGGGGTCCCAGCGCGATCATGACTATTCCGGCAGCCACTATGAATGTGGCGAGCGCAACGTATGTTGTCAATGAGATTAACCTGGCGACGTAGGCTGCCAGAGCAGCTCCTCTTCTGGCCTCCAGAGAGGCTGAGAGCGCCCCCTGATAGTCCATGTTAGAGTAGTCCTTCTCAGCGATCTCAACCTTCTCCTGTATTGATGTCAGGAGACCCTGATTCAAGAGGTTTGGTGGGGCGGACTCAAGATCAGCCTTGGAGGCCATCAGCAGACTGTCAACATACCCTCTAAGGAGAGCGTCCCTATCAAAGACGCTGAAACTGTACTCGTACGGATAGTACGACATGACCGAGGCCACGAAGTTCTGGGCAGAGTCAGCTCTAAAGGGGTGTACGAGCCCGAGCATGTGCCCTACCTCATGTATGATCGTGTTTGTCAGGCCGAAACCTTTCTGGGGCTGTTTCTGCTCAGTGAAGTTTCCTCGAATCAGATCGCGTGAAGAGTGACTCACAAGGATCAAGTCTCCTAAAGCCACACCCCAAATAGAATTGGTTCCAGTAGGAGTGCTCAAGTCCTCTTTGAATGTGAAGCCGAACTCATACTCGCCGCTGAAGACGAAGGCCATTACTGGGATGTGGTACTCCACATCTTGCCTTGAGGCGTTGAAGAAGTCCTTGAGGTGGCCTTCACCCCCCTCGTTCAGCCAGTGGTATATTGGCCTAGCGTCCACTATCGAGATGTTGGCGTATTTGCTGGGGCTGGTGGAGGAGATCACCAGCCTGGTCAGCTCTGTTGAGAAGGCGACATTGATGAATCTTGTCTGGACATTTATCTCAGCGAATGGGAGGAGCTTCTTGAGCTCGCTCTTGATCCTTGAAGGGCTCAAAGTCCGGTCTAGCTGTGGGACATTGTAGTCGGTTCTGTTGTCGATCACAATTATATCGATTGTGTATCGTTTCGAGAGTGCTATTGGGTAGATGAAGTCGGAAGCAAATAGACTGTCAACCGGGCCATAGATGTAGTCGGCCAAGTACTGGGTGAGCCACTTAGAGCCGTATGGCGCCGGTAGGCTGATATTGTTGGCCTTTATAGCCCATTGGAGCGGAAGCTGTCTGGTAACATTGCTTGGTCCTGCCGAGAGGTCTATGAAGTAGAGCCTCTCGGAACCGCCCCAGGATGTCATCCAACGTCTCCTGAGAGTTATGTGAAGGTCCGAGTCGAAGTACGTCATGTTGTAGTAGTGCGGTGTGATTCTGCTCGTCGCCTTGTTAAGGTACTCTTCATACTGGCTCGGCTTAACCGACGGTATGCGGCCGGTCAAGTTGGCTATCACGAGCGTATACCCGGGTTTTGGATCGCCGCCAAACTCAGGCTCATGAAACTTGAGCCAGTTCTCTGCGAGGCTCGCTGGGTAGAGTGTGTTTGTGAGGTTGACCCCGAAGAATGGGTTTCTGGCGACCTCCACCTTGCCTATGGATCTTAAGTAGTCAGCGAACGATTCCTCCAATTCTCTTGTCGCGTGGACGAAGGTGTAGTTCAACCTGTACTGAACCCCGGTCTCCACACCCGGATTCAGGTATTGCTGGTACTTCAGAGAGGGCAGGTTCCATCTCAGGTATGACGTATTCACGAATTCAGGGGGGATTCCCACGAAGACTACTTTCACTTGCAGATCAGATACTCTCTTCACTGTCATCAGAGTCCTCACTTCGGAGCCACTGGCCCAAGCGGGCTGAAGGAGGCTGAAGATCACCAATAAGAGCACAAAGGGCATTTTCCTATTTGGCAATTCGAGGCTTCCTATGTTCTCGGTTTCGCAGATGTACGTGTGATGGAACCGTAGGGTACTACAGCAACGCTTGAGTCTTTCCCCAGGGCTCTGAACGCTGATTGGAGAGCGTCATTCACTGTCCTTGAGGTCTTCAGATGGAAGAATCCCCTGGCATAGTAGTCCGGCATTACTGAGACAAGGTAAACGCGGAAATCCTCCAGAAGTTCAGTCAAGAAGTATGCCTTCTCTGTTCCATCGGTGAAGTCTTTCTTTAAGATCGACTTAAGTTGCTTTGAGTCCTGACCCTTCGAGAAGATCTCCTTGAAATTGTCGCTACCATAGCCTGCTATGCATTCAGCAACCAATACTATTCCCCCGCCTTTCTTGAGGAGACTCATGTTCAACATGATCGAATCCAGAGAACGTGACAATGTATAGTCGTATGGTCTGCCCCCGGGGCCTATGATCATGATATCTGGAGCTTTCTCCAGTTCGATCCTGTAGACCTCATCAATATGTCTTGCAGCCTTGTTGAAGGATTCATCGAGGTCGCCTGCGAATATCTTTGAGACGCTTCCATTCTTGTCGGTCACGATGTTTAACGCTAGAGTGTGGCCTGCAAGGGAGGCTAGGGGGTCTGCCTGTCTCAGTTCTTTATTGATCTCATAGAAACCGTCTTCCAGGTATGACCTGACTGCTTCTCGGCGGAGCTCACTCTTCGTCCGTTCATCGAGCAGACCTAGTAGGATCGATCTCCCGCCCACGTAACTCCACAAGGGATCGTAACTGACCCTGCCGATCAGTATCCTTAGGTCGGCCTCGGCAAACTCGCTGCGTATCTTGATCTCTCTTCCTCTGTGACTCTCTTTCGTGGGAACCAGCGATGTGTCAGAGTCATCTAGATCTATGGTTCTGACGTTCTTCCCGTTTATGCTCTCAAGGTTTGTTGTGGTTCGCATTTCATCTTTAGGGTGTCTCCACAGGACGGTCAGATTCTCGATATCAACCAGTCCGCAAACCTCATGCACGATGGAATTGATGACATCGAATGAGGATGCGACAGACGGCAGATTTGTGAATAATGTCACTCGGTCCGTCGGCCTAACGAGTTGGGACAGCGGCTCCATGCCTTCGAGACTGGCAAGTGTGTGCTGGATCTCAGACCGCAAGTCGTTGACAGGATCCATGTCTTTCGGTTCTGCGATCCCAATCAGGTTCTCAGTACGAACTCCAACCTGAACCTCTGTGTCGCCGTAGGGAATCCATATCTCCAAAGGAGTACCGCACCTATTTCTGTGAAGGCTTCACACCACTTTGAACTCTCGGCATCAAAAACCTTCCTAAGTGAATTGCTCCTTTCAAAACCTATCTTTGTCCGACGCGCATGGTCTTGACGAGACCGACCTCCTCTTGGAACGAATATGTATAAGGAACCTGTTGCGTATCAGGATCGAGCGGACAGGGATCGAGGGATGGAACAGAGACAGAGCGAGCTCGAGAAAGAGGAGAGTGAGTTCTGCAGGATCCTGCTTAAGACGAGGGCACTGAAATTTGGAACATTCAAGCTGACCAGCGGAAAACTCAGCCCCTACTATGTCGATCTACGCTCAATACCAAGTTATCCTGAAGAATTCAGGAAGACAATTGAGGTCTACGAGAGACTGGCAAGGCAGACAGTAGGCCTCGACAAATTCGATAGGATCTCTTGTGTGCCCACTTCCGGACTCCTCTTTGCCTCGGTCCTGGCGTTCAACCTCTCCAAGCCAATTCTCTACGCCAGAAAAGGAAAAAAGACTCACGGCAGAGAAAGGAGAATCGAGGGAGTAATGGTTCCTGGCGACCGCGTCATCATAGTAGATGATCTCATCACAACCGGGAAGAGCCTCACTGATGCTACTGAAGCGCTCAGGGCTGAAGGCGGGCTCGTCACTGACGCGCTGACATTAATAGACAGAGAAGAGGGGGGAAGAGAACACCTGCAAGAGATCGGCGTAAGACTTCACGCATTCATGAAGATCTCTGAGATCGCAGATAGACTATACAAGCTAGGTGTGATCGAAGAAGGAAAGTATGAAGAGATCCTCAGGCAGCTAAACCAGAAGGAGCGGCTGAATTGAGATTTCTAACTATCGGCTTGGGTCACTGCGGCGGCAAGATCGCGGACGACTTCAAGAGGGCTGCGATCGACAAGAAAAGGATGATAATGGATGTCTGCGCAATCAACAGCGATGTAGCCGATTTGGCAACGCACCGAAACATCCCGGACGAGAACAAGCTCCTGATAGGAAGCGGCAAGGGTGCTGCGAAGAACTGGCAGGAGGGCCATGACGCGGCCCTTCAGAGCAAGACAAACCTGAAGGCATTCGTCTCCAAGCTACTAAGTACCGACACTGATGTTGTACTCCTTACCCTTGGCGAAGGCGGCGGAACAGGCTCAGGCGTGGCTCCTGTCGTAGCAGAGATCGTGGGCGAGATGGGAAGGACCTGTACCGCGATCGTCACACTCCCATTCGAGACCGAGTCTGTCAGGGCCAAGGTCAACGCGGCGATGGGGACAGATCTTCTCTACAGACATGATGCGGTCAAAGCCGTAATCTGCGTGGAGAACGACAAGCTGACAGCACACTACCCAGACAAGCTTCTGACAGAGGCTTATGAGAGAGTGAATGAGGTTGCTGTGAAGACCTTCCTTGACCTCATCGACCTGGCAAACCTGCCCAGCAGAGCGGACAGGATAGATGAGTCAGAGCTCATATCGATATTCAAGTATCCAGGATTTGCCACCCTAGCAAACTACCAGACACCCGCCAACATGATTGAGGATGTTGCAGCAACGCTTCGCCGCAGCTGGAACACAAGCCTATTTGCTGAGGTTGATCCCGCCTCAGCGTCAGGTGTAATCTTTGGAGTTCAAGGACCAACCCATCTGTTTACAACCATACAGGTTGATGCCATAAGACGGACACTGCATGAACTGTTGGCAGGGAAGGATGCGATGCTGGGGATCTATCCTTCGGAGCATCTGCGCTGGGCTTCCTACATCGGCATACTGACAGGCATGGATGTGCCGAAGAAGATAAGCACTCTCCTTGAGAGGGCCAAGGCTGAGTATCAGGAGCATGAGAGGATCTTGGAGGCCAAGGCGAAGTCGAAGAAGGAGGGCCTCGGATTCAGCCTGACAGACCAAGCCACAGAAGCCAGAGCCACCCAGCCGCAGCCGTTTCGCGAGGTTGAGAAGAATAGATTGCAGAGGCTGGCGGAGACCGTTGGTTCTCAGAGGGTCAGTGTTGCGAAGAGTCTACCCCAGACCTTGACGATCATCGAGTCCCGCAAAGGAGAGAGACTCACGCTGGAAGAGCTTGTCGCGCTGCTTCGGGATGAGGCTGATATTGAGGATGAGCGGTCGGCCGTTGCAGCGGTACTTGAGCTTCAAAGCCTCGGATACTTGGTGGAAATTAAGAAGAACCTCTTCCAAATTGCCTGATGGAACTGGAAGCCGTTTGATCTTGTCTTGTGCTAGATCGGCTTGAAAAGGACTACATCAACCTCTTCGTTCTCGTCCACGCCTTCGACATCCTCTGGGATGATCAACAGTCCATTAGCCCTTATCATGCTCGATATCACACCTGAACCTGTTGCGCGGACTGGATCAGCCACGTACTCGTCACCAAGCTTCGAGACCGTTACCCGCACGAAACTCCGAAGACCGGAACCCGAGGGCACTCTCCTGGTGACTCGTGCACGTACATGTGGTTCAGGATCCTCTGCTGTTCGAAGCATTCTTGCCAGAAGTGGCCTCCCAAAAAGGTAGAAGCCCACCATAGCAGCTACAGGGTAGCCTGAGAGGTTGATCACAGGCCTGCCTTTGACAGATGCTAACGCGGTGGGCCTTCCAGGCCTCATCGCGATGCCGCGAACTACAACACCTGGTTCACCTAGGGAATCTATGGTTTCGACTGTAAGATCAGCCTGGCCTTCAGAGGTCCCTCCGCTCACAACAATCAGGTCGCTCTTCTCCAGACCTTCCGTAATTCGTGATCTTATGGATTGAAGGTCGTCTTTCACAGACCCCAGTGGTAAGGGTTCACCTCCAGACTTTCTGACAATGGCTGAGAGTATTATGCTGTTGACATCCGTGACTTGTCCACGCCTCTTTTCTGAACCTAGAGAGACTAGTTCGCTTCCTGTCGAGAGGATGCCGACTACAGGTTTCTTGTAGACCTGAATCTTGCTAAGGTCTAGGGCGGCCAGCATCCCAAGATCCTGCGGTTCAAGTTTTGTTCCTTCTTTTAGTGCGATCTCGCCTTTCCTAACGTCCTCTCCTCTCCAAGAGACATCGTCACGGGGAGCGACTGCTTTGTAGACCTCGATCGTCTCGGGTCCAATCTTGTTTGTGAACTCGATCATGACAACCGCATCAGAGCCTCTGGGCATGGGTGATCCAGTGTGGACGTACGCAGCCTCTCCGGCTTTGAGAGGCGAATCGGATGTCGGATCCAGAGATGTTAGTCGAAGGAGAACAGGATTGTTAGGTGAGGCACTGAAGGTAGCGCCTGCAATCACAGCGTAGCCATCAACAGCAGACTTGTCCACAGCAGGAAGATCTTCTGCAGCGACTATGTCCACTGCAAGGACTCGTCCCAAGCTATCCTCGACCAGAGTAACCTCTGTCTGGAGTCGGGTCAATGTGAGCGATTGGTGGAAGAGCCTGGCAGCTTCCTCAATCGTTGTGACTTTTCGCGACATCTTCTGGGAAGTCATTTAGAATGATTCACAACACCTTACAGCTCTGCACTTGACATCGGAGCTCATGGGGTATCCCAGCCTGTTTACCTTTCCAGTGGCCCTAGGCCTTGCTAACGGTCAAGTCGTGAAGGCCCAGTTCTTCGAGTTTCTGCCTCGTCGGGACTCCGTTCTTGTTCCAGCCTCTGAGTTCATAGTAGTTGTCGAGCATCGGTTCGAGATCGACCACTTCTCCTTTGCTTCCTCCCTCGGCCAGTGGTTCCTTGAGGAAGCGTTCTGGGAGCGTATCGTCACGTCGAGTTGCCCCACACTTGAGATTGAAGATCCTCTTCAGATTGTATGTTCTCTCCCCGACCCTTATGAGCTCATCAAGCTTCGTCTCCCATCCTGTCACCATGTTCAGCACAGCCAGGACAGAGGCTGGAGGGAGCATGGTGAACTTGCACATTATCAATGAGTCCAAGACGTCATGCCAGTTCTGGACAGCGATAACCGGGAAGGCTTTGTCCTCGGTTGTGAAGCGTTGGTACCTCTTGTGTATGCCAAGATCCGGCACACGCTCTCCTTGCTCAATATGGTAGACAAGGCCTCTCAGGTGGCATGCACCTCTGTGGGATGTAGCGTATTGGAGCCCGAGGCCCTTGAAGGCGCGGGGGTCATGCATGGGCATCTCAAGGCCCTTGACGTGAAGGGCAAAATCTTGGGCTGACTCGCCGATGTCTTCGGAGGCTCTTCTTACTCCCTTTGCAAGGGTGGCCCCGAATCCCTGGTTCATCCCGATCTGGTGGAGCAGCTTGACTATTACCTCGCCATCACCCCAGTTTACAGTCACGCCATTTGTTTCGCCAGCTGAGATCAACCCCTTCTCGTAGCACTCCATTGCGAATGCTATGACATTCCCAGCCGATATTGTGTCCATTCCATATCTGTTGCAGAGGTCGTTCCCGGCAGCTATGACTTTCAGGTCGCTGTTCAGACAGAGCGCGCCTAGAGAGGCACAGGTCTCGTACTCAGGCCCTGCACCCTCTTTGTCAGGGCCTGAATCCTCTATTGTGACATGTCTGCCGCAGGCGATTAGGCACCTGTAGCAGGCCCATTGCTTCTTGAGAATGGTCTTGGCCATGGCTTCGCCGCTTATCTTCTCGATGCCCTCAGGCCATGAGCCCTTTGTGAAGTACTTTATCGGGACGTCTCCATACTCGTGCATCATGGACATTATTCCGTCTGTGCCGTATGATGCGTATATCTGGGCGGTCGGATGAGATCTTATTGTCACATATATTCTTCTGAGGAACTCGTTGAGCATTGCATCCTTGGCGGCTGGGATGAATTTGAGCTTGGTGCCTCTGACAGCGATGGCCTTCAGCCTCTTGGAGCCCATGACGGTCCCGACCCCGCATCTTCCTGCCGCCCGTCCCAGGTCGTTCATTATTGAGGCGAAGAGTACACCCCTCTCGCCAGCTTGGCCGATGGAGGCAACCTTGAGGTTGATGTCACCTAGTCGTTCTTGAAGGAGCTTCTCAGTGGTGTAGGTGTCCTTGCCCCAGATCTCAGAGGCGTCTTTGAGATCTGCTTGACCGTCGATTATGCTGAGATATACGGGATTGTCTGCTCTCCCCTTGAAGATTATTCCGTCGTAGCCAGCGAACTTGAGTTCTGGGCCCCAGTATCCGGCTGCATGGGCCTCGGCCCATAATCCTGTGAGTGGGGACTTTGTGCAGACGCAGTATCGTCCACATGAAGGAGAGGCTGTTCCGGTTAGAGGCCCGGTCATGAAGACGAGAAGATTGTCAGGGGACAGCGGGTCGACAGATAGATCCAGCTCGCTGAAGAGCATCTTGGAGGCTAAGCCGCTGCCGCCGATGTACCTTTTCAGGTCATCTTCTCTCAGTGGCTCCGTTGAGATTCCTAAATTGTTAAGGTTAACATGAAGGATCTTGCCAGTGTATCCAAACATCATTACGCACCGTCATATTCTGTAGAGCTTCTTAATCAGTTCTATCTGGTCTGGAGGGATCTCCTGTGGGGTGCCAAACTGGCTCGCAACAAAGGTCATTATTGAGACCTCCTCAAGAATCTCAATGGTGGAAAACGCCTCGATCAGATCGAAGCCGACAGCTATCACCCCGTGATTCTGAAGGATCACCGCTCTCTTGCCGAGGATGGCCTCACCAACCTGTTGTCCGAGCTCCTCTGTCCCAGGATACTTGAAGGGTAGGATCGGCACGTCTGCAAGCATCGTCGCAGCCTCCAGGGTGATCGGCCTAAGCTTCACGTTGGAGAGGGCAAGGCCGGTGGTGTAAGGGCTGTGTGTATGCAGGACAGCATTGATATCAGCTCTCTTCTTGTAGATTGCTGTGTGGAAGTACCATTCCATCGAGGGCTTGAATACACCCTCAAGGACTTTTCCTTCAAGATCTATCTTGACGAGATCTGAGGGTTTCAGCTCCGGCTTATAGAGTCCGCTTGGAGTTATCCACAGTTCTTCCAGACCCATCAGGCGGACGCTAGCGTTTCCACCTACACCCGTCATGAGTCCTCTTTCGTGGAGGGACTTCATGCTTTGAATTATCTGCTTCTTCAACTCATCGTCTTCAGGTCCGATGCTCATGCTGTTCACTAGCTCGCTGGGTCAATAGTGGAGCTCTAAGTTATTTAGTTTCAGCCAAAGTTCGGTGGGTGAATTACTGCCGGCGTCGACTTGGGGAAGTTTCTTGAGACACTCATAGATAGATTGAAATCACTGCTTAGGACTTTAGTGGGCGAGTTAAGTTGGCCGGAAGAACTTTAGCAGCTGTAGTATCAGCAGGTCTTTCGAGGTTCGGGAAACTTGATGGATTCTATGCGCGAGAGATCTTCGCACAAGCAGCAAAGGAAGCTTTCGACAGATGCCCGAATCTGAATCCCAAGCGAGACATAAAGTCACTGTTCATAGGACACATGATAGAGTCGACTGAACATCAAGGCCACACAGGACCGTTGGTAGCTGATTGGCTGGGGCTCAATCCTCTACCAGCTGCCAGGCTGGAAGGCGCGTGCGCATCCTCCGGGCTCGCCCTTCGCTGCGGCCTCCAGGCCATCATGTCGGGACTTGCTGATGTTGTTCTGGTTGGTGGCGTTGAGAAGCAGACGCATCTTGCGACCGCCGACGCAACCGAGTACCTGGCCATGTCTGCCGACAACTTCTTCGAGCAGTGGCATGGTTTCACCTTTCCAGCCTTGTTCGCTCTAATGGCAAGGGCACATATGCACAAGTATAAGACGAAGGAGGAGCACTTGGCGATGGTTGCGGTGAAGAACCATCGGAATGGTGCAAAGAACCCGAAGGCGCACATTCAGAAGGAGATCACTCTTGAGCAGGCCATGGCATCAAGAGTGGTGGCTTCTCCTTTGAAACTGTACGATTGTTCCCTGATCTCGGATGGTGCCTCCTGTCTGATCCTTGCAAAACCTGAACTCGCGAAGCGGTACACTGATGATCCTGTCTACGTTTTTGGCACAGGTCAGGCCAGCGATACTATCGGTCTCTACGAGAGAGATGATCTGACATCGCTTCGAACGACTGTTCTGGCTGCCAGAGAAGCCTACAAGATGGCGGGTGTCGAGGCGAAGGACATCGATGTTGCCGAGGTTCATGACTGCTTTACCATAGCAGAGATACTGCACTATGAGGATCTAGGCTTCTGCAGGAAAGGTGAGGGGGGACGATTTGTGGAGTCGGGCGCCACCGAGATTAGCGGAGCGATTCCGGTTAATGCAAGTGGCGGTCTCAAGTCAAAGGGGCACCCTGTCGGAGCCACTGGAGTCGCTCAAGCCTACGAGATCTACCTTCAGCTCACAGGTCAAGCTGAGAGGCGGCAGGTGCAAGGTGCAGAAGTCGGGTTAACTCACAATCTTGGGGGCCATGGCTCCACGGCCGTCGTCCATGTGTACAAGAACACAGAATGAGCTCTAGATGAAGGAGTTGTCGTAGGTCGCCTAACACGATTCTCTTCATTCCATCTGTAACCCAGCCGGAAGCACATCTATTGTCGATCTTCATCGCAGCGGCGATCATAGCAATCTATCTGTTGTTTCTTCGGATGCGATGGCAAAACATACAAGGGCCAGAGCTTGAGCGATCACAGCCAAAGATTAGCGTAAGAGTAGTCGATACTTCCAAACCTGAGACTGCAAGACACTCAAAACCCTCGGTCGAGGCCAAGAACAGGTACTGCAGCTTCTGCGGCGAGAAGATACGAATCGACTCGAAGTACTGCGACAAATGCGGCGCCGAGCAATAAGACACCCTAGGATTCAGAAGACACAACTTAAATCATTGTTTTCAGTCTAGAGTTGGAATCTGAGAGGGCATACTGATGGAAGAGATCACTTTCGACCGGGACGACAAAGGCGAGATCTACCCAACGATACAGAACTTCTACAAATTCTGCGGCCACGGAAGACTGATGGCGGTCAAATGCAGCAAATGTGGAAGACTTCTTGTCCCTCCAAGGACGCTCTGTCCAGACTGCTACTCTTCAAGCTTCCAGTGGATCCAACTTAGCGGCAGAGGCAAGCTTCAGACATACTCAGTCGTTCACATAGCCCCAAAGGCATTCGCCTCCGAAGCCCCCTACACAATTGGCATAGTCAGGCTTGACGAGGGAGTGAGCCTTCCAGGCAGAATCCTTCTGAACAAGGGTCAGGAGGCCGAGATCGGAATGGATCTGGCTGTTGATTTCGAAAACGTCCAGACCAACGGGTGGCCCCAGTGGCCACGTTACGTCTTCAAACCTCTAAAGTAGAATCAAGTCAAAGCGCTACATTCATTTCTGAATTTCATGGCTCCGAGGCTCCGACGTAGCGACCGCATCTGTCACAGTAAACGGCTTCAAGCGGGATCTCCTCCTGGCAGTGGACGCAGCGTCTTGCCTCGGGCGGCTCACTTGGAGGAGCTCGAGCCCTGATTTCCTGCAACTCATTCTCCACCCTGTGAACGGTGGCGTAGAACTCTTCTTTGCTCAGCTGTCCAGAGGAATAGAGCTTCGATGCCTGTTCGATTTCCGTTTGAAGCTTCTTGAGGAGTCCCTCATCGGACTCTTCAGTAGGTGTCTGTGATACCGGCATCTCTTCGGCGCGAGTCTGGACTGGAGTTATCTGGACATCTTGCTGTTTCTGCGGCGTCTCGGGTGAACGGATGCGTCTTCTTCTTTTTCTAAACAGGGTCTCGCCCAAGACTATGACTAGGATTACCATGACAAAGGGCAAAATTATTGCCAGTAGTTGCCAGTCTAGCCACACTGCAATCTGGCTTAAGATCAATGCAAGTTCCTTCTTAAGGTCATAGCAGCAGCTGAGGTTCGCGCACCAGTCTCATCGGGCCCGGTTTAGGGCCGACGGGTGTGACAGCTTCTATTCAAGGAGATCATTTCTTCGTCTGAGCCTTGACCTTCTCAAGCTCACTCAATATCTCTTTCCGCAGTCGCTCGATCTCAGATTCTGCTTCTGAGACCTCTCTCGGTGAGGGGGCAGGTGCCGCCGGCCTCTCCGGTTCGACGTAGGTTTCTTTGGGCGCCTGTGGTGCGGGTCTCGGTTCTTCGCGAGGAGCAAGGATTACTCCAAACCTGTCAGCCATCTCCATGACCTTACCCCTCTCCTCTTGGAGTTTACTCTCTGTCTTCTCAAGCCTCTGCAGGAATTCCTCCTGTGATGTTCTGAGAAGCTCTATCTCTTTCTCATACCTCGTGATGTGTTTGATGCTCTGAGTGATACGTCGATATTGTTCTGCTTTCTCGTTTACATCCATCAGTCGTTGAGAGTATCTCTGGTGAAGTTCATCGTACAGAGCGGCATCTATCTCGCGTCCATCCTGCATCCTCTTCAGTTCCTCAAGAGCTGCCCTTAGTCCTACTTGTTCTATCCTGAGGTAGGTTGCCTGCTTCTCTGCGGAACTTATCGCTCTCTCGAAGTCCTCTCTCTCCAATGCCGGGCACCCACGTGTAACCAGAGATCAGATGCTAGGTTATCTTTCGTCATCTTACGAATATATGCGTTTACAATATTGACCCACCCTGCCAAGCCACACCGGAATTTCTTCAATATTGTTAAATTGAGCTGCACGCACTAACATAGTCGATAGAGGCGTTCCCAAATGTCGAAGATAGAGAGAGTGCCAAGCGGCATCCCGGGTCTGGATGATATGTTGAACGGAGGGATCCCAAAAGGCAGAGTGGTCTTGGTAGTGGGTGGCCCGGGCACAGGTAAGACCATACTGTGCTCGCAGTTCCTGGTCAACGGCATTAAGGAGGATAACGAGGCTGGACTCTTTGTCACTCTTGACGAGAGCAGACACCACTTAGTCAGAGAGATGGCCTTTTTCGGCTGGGACATCCCGGAATTTGAGAAGACAAGGAAGTGGGTCTTCGCCGACTTCTCCCCAACCTCACAAACTGGCACTGAAACCAAACCCGCAAAACAGGTCATAGGAAAGAGAGAATTCTCCTTAGAAGGCGCCCTGGATAGTGTCAAGGCGGGCGCCAAGTCCATTGGAGCCAAAAGGATCGCTCTTGACACCGTAACGTCGCTTGTCTTCCATTACCCGGACATAATCCAGCGGCGATCAGCGATCCTAGAATTCATCGAGGCGCTTTCCGCCACTGGGGCCACGACAATAATGACTACAGAGCTTAGGACCTCAGGATTGGAGAGAAGTGTTCAGCTTGAGGAGTATCTGACACATGGTGTCGTAGTTCTGCAGACATTGCAGGTTGGCAAGTCTATTACCAGGGTGCTCCAGGTCGAGAAGATGAGGGAGACACCTATAGACACGCAGATAAGACCTTACAGAATCACCGAGAACGGGATCGAAGTTTACTCGAAGGAGAGTGTCTTCTAGCCCTTTATTAGATAGCAGCTGACAAGGATGAAATAGATCGCGAGAGCCGTTTGGGAATTTCGGCTCCCGCATTCAGGGTTAGTCTTTCTTAGACTCACTTTCTGGTGCTGGCGTTACTTCAGCCTCAAGAGGTGCCGGGGGCGGGGTTGTTAGCATAGTCCAGCCTATCCACATGCAGATCAGTAGAGCTGCAAGAACGAATAGGAAAACTGGGATGGCTACCGCCCACCAGCTGAGCCATGCTGGCCATGCTGAGAAGTACATGAAGACCCATGGAGCGAAGAAGGCAGCGACATAGATTATTGCGACAATTAGTGATATGAAGAGAATCAATCCGCCATATGTCTGATCTCTGCTCATCATGCGTTCCTCAATTCTCAGTCATAGAGTTCGATCATCATATAAAACTGACTGTTTTAGTCGTGCCTTCTAGAGCGAGGTTACCGCGAGTGTTACCGTCTTACTTTCAACGAGCAGGTATCTTT
Organism: uncultured Candidatus Bathyarchaeia archaeon; assembly: GCA_964598945.1. Classification (GTDB taxonomy): domain Archaea; phylum Thermoproteota; class Bathyarchaeia; order 40CM-2-53-6; family RBG-13-38-9; genus JAGTQV01. The sequence goes on along the minus strand of CAZRDQ010000033.1, from coordinate 867 downwards.
CAGAGCTAGCATCTCAAGTTCTTTTGTAGCCGGGTCGGGTGCTGAGCAATCTGGGGAAGGGTGAGCGAATGAACGGATAGTCTCTGGTCTGTTCTTTCACTTCTCTCACAAGCCTGTTCGTCGTCATCGTCTCGGCGTCGGTTCTTCCCCTTACCCTGACAGGGAACGATTCTGCCCCAGCTTCTTTCTGGCCAAGGACAATGATGTACGGAACCCAGCTGATCTCAGCCTCCCTTATTCTTTTTTGAAGGGTCTCTTCGCGGTCATCGACATCGACTCTGATCTCGTTCTTCTCAAGCTCGGCCGCGACCCTGTTGGCGTGCTCCAGCTGGTTTGAGGTGACCGGTATTATCCTAGCCTGGACAGGCGAGAGCCAAAGAGGGAGTTTAGGCTTCTCTCCTCTGCTCTCGGCTTTTGCGACGCAGTCAAAGATCGTAAAAAGGTAACGTTCGATGGTGCCAATCAGGGCGGTGTGTATTATGGGCGGATATTTTTTCGAGCCATCTTGGTCTGTGTAGGCTATGTTGAAGCGTTTCGCGTTGCCAACATCTATCTGGAATGTCGCTATCTCTCGTGGCCTGTACAAGGCGTCTATGATGGTGTATTCTACATTCACAACCCAGTAGAACATGTCTTCGGGAACGAAGTTCAACAGTATGGGTTTCTGTTCGACCTTAACAAGCTCCGCGAAAAAGTCCCTATTCTGTTCGAAGAAGCTCTTTGTAGTATTGTATATCGAGACGTACTCCCTGCCGAGCTTTCTGATCTCACTGTATATCTGCTCATGCACCTTAAGCGAGATCCTCTTCGCATTCTCTACATCCTTGCAGTAGATGTGGAGGTCTGGCATGTGGAGCTTCCTTACTC
>CAZRDQ010000032.1:0-16191 GCA_964598945.1 uncultured Candidatus Bathyarchaeia archaeon | reverse complement strand
ACCTGAAGATAACCCGTTTATGGCCGGCGCCTTCCATGGGGTGGGCGAGACCGAGACAACCATAAATGTTGGGATCAGCGGGCCGGGTGTCGTCCGAGCGGTGGTGGAGAAGGCTGAAGGCCTAGACTTCAGGGGGCTCACGGACCTTATCAAGAGGGCATCCTTCAAGGTCGCTCGTGTTGGTGAGCTTATCGGTCGAGAGATGGCAAGCAGGCTTGGAGCAAAGTTCGGATCAGTCGATCTATCCTTGGCGCCGACACCTCAGGAGGGGGATAGTATAGCTGACATAATCGAGGCCATGGGAATAGAGTACTGCGGTGCTCCTGGATCAACAGCAGCCCTAGCCCTACTGACAGATGCGGTCAAGAAAGGAGGCGCTATGGCAGCGTCATCGGTTGGCGGCCTGAGTGGAGCCTTTATTCCTGTGAGTGAGGACTCTGGTATGCGAGATGCTGTGTCAGCTGGGGCCCTGACGATCGAGAAGCTTGAGGCCATGACTTCAGTCTGTTCAGTGGGACTCGATATGATAGCGATTCCAGGAGACACAAAGCCAGAGACTATATCGGGCATAATTCTGGATGAGATGGCCATAGGAGTAATCAACAACAAGCCTGCAGGCGTAAGATTGATACCTGTCCCTAACGGCAAAGTTGGTCAGACCGTGAAGTTCGGAGGACTCTTCGAAGAAGCAACAATAATGCCAGTGAGCACCTTCAGCTCAGCCGGATTCATTAAGCGTGGAGGACAGATACCGGCACCCATACTCAGTCTCACAGGATAATCACCAAGTTGAGTTGACTATGGAAGATTTTGATCTCCTAGTTGTCGGCGCGGGAACAGCCGGATGCATCACAGCAACAACAGCCGCAAGGAAAGGCCTGAAGACCTGCATGATCGACTGCAAACCCCAAGACAAGATTGGAGAGAAGGTCTGCGGCGACGCTATAGGTGCACACCATTTCGACAGACTTGGAATCGCCCCGCCGAGGGGTGAGGACTTCGACTCAATGATCGAGGGGATAAGAGTCTACTCCCCTGATCTCTCAAGCGTCTTCACCATAGGCGGACCAGGAGTCACCGGCTTCATAGTGAACAGGCACAGCTTCGGACAGAGACTCCTGAAAGAATCACTTGACACAGGAGTCAAGCTATACGACTCTATGTTGGTCACTGATCCCTTCATTGAGGCTGGCTATGTTAAGGGTGCAGTAGCTCGCAGCAAGGACGGCCAGAAGCTGACTTTCCGCGCTAAAGTCACGATCGACGCAAGCGGGGTATCTGCAGCCATGAGACGTAATCTTCCAGACGAGTTCAGTATCGAGAAGGAAGTTGCGAAGAAGGATATCATGGCCTGCTATAGGGAGATCAGAGGTAACATCGAGATAGAAGAAGGATACTGCCAGATCTACCTTAACCAATCCATCGCGCAAGGTGGATACTTCTGGATCTTCCCAAGAGGAGGAGAAAAAGTGAATGCTGGCGTCGGAATACAGGCCGGGAAGACGAACCCACATCCCAAGACTCAACTCTACAGTCAGGTCTTCTCCAGACCGATCTTCAAGGACACAACTATTCTTGATGCAGGGGGCGGATATGTCTCAACCCGCAGACCCCTTGACTGTCTTGTCGGAAATGGCGTGATGCTCGTTGGTGATGCTGCATGCTTGGTGAACCCGATACATGGTGGAGGAATCGGGCCGTCAATGATCAGCGGCAGGCTCGCTGTAGAGGTCGCGTCAGAAGCCATCGAACATGGTAACGTGGGCAGGAGGGAACTGTGGAGATACAACACAGACTACATGAAGGCCTACGGCGCAAAGCAGGCTGGACTGGATGTCTTCAGGATCTTCCTCCAAGAGATAAGTGATGAAGAGTTGAACTACGGCATGAAGCAGCGGCTTGTCAAGGAGAGCGATATTCTCAGAGCAAGCTTGGACGGCGATCTAAAGCTCAGCATCACCGACAAGGCAGAGAGAGCTTTCAAAAGCATCAGAAGACCAGAATTCGTGATCAAGCTCAGAGAGGTTGCGCGAAAGATGCGCAGAGTCAAGAAACACTTTCTGAACTACCCAACACCTGAAGAATTTCCAGAATGGAGAGCTCGGATAGAGACGCTCTACTGAAGCTCAGAACGCCAGAGAAGAAGAACTAAATACTGCATCCAGTCGAAATACTGAACGCCTCACCTGTGTGACCTTGATGAATTCACAGCTGAAGACGCAGAAGGAAGCGCCCAGAGAGAACGGTTCCAAGATAGTAAGCGTCGACGGAACACTCACAGTCCCCGACAAGCCCACAATCCCATACGTCGAAGGAGACGGAATAGGTCCAGATGTTATGGGTGCGGCTAGAAGAGTCATCGACGCGGCTGTTGATCGCGCATATGGCCCACGCCACAAGATCACATGGCTTGAGTTACTGGCCGGGGAGAAGGCAAGACAGAAGCACCGCGACTCGCTTCCAGACGAGACCCTCAAAGCCATCCAAGAGCACGTGGTTGCTCTGAAAGGCCCGCTTGAGACACCTATCGCTGGAGGCCACAGAAGCCTCAACGTAGCTCTAAGACAGACACTTGATCTCTACGCATGCGTCAGGCCCGTCAAATACATCCCCTCAACACCTAGCAGACTGAAACATCCTGAGGAACTTGACATCGTGATCTTCAGAGAGAACACTGAGGATGTCTATTCAGGAATAGAGTTCAAGGAAGGCTCTGAAGAGGCCAAGAAGCTCATAGCGTTTCTTAAGGAGAACCTGAAGAGTGAGGTCAGACAGGACTCAGCCGTTGGTATAAAGTCGATAAGCGAGCATGCAACCAAGAGAATAGTCAGGGCAGCCATCAACTACGCCATCAAGAACAATAGAAAGAGCGTCACGATAGTTCACAAAGGAAACATAATGAAGTTTACCGAAGGCGGGTTCATGCGCTGGGCATACGAGGTCGCGAACAGAGAATTCAAAGAGAAGATCGTCACCGAGGCCGAGCTGACCAAGCCAGATGGCCAGTACAAGGGCGTCATGCCGCCTGGAAAGATACTGGTAAAGGACAGACTCGCGGACAACATGTTCCAGCAGCTCCTTCTCAGGACGAACGAGTATGATGTTCTTGTTCTCCCGAACCTTAACGGTGACTACATCTCAGACCTAGCTGCAGCCATGGCCGGTGGTCTCGGGCTTGCCCCTGGAGCGAACATAAACTACGAGACCGGTGTGGCGCTCTTTGAGCCCACTCACGGAACAGCCCCAGCCTACGCAAACCAGGACAAGGTAAACCCAACCTCTGCAATACTCTCTGGAGTCTTGCTGCTCAGGCACCTAGGATGGAAGGAGGCCGCTGACACGATCGAGAAGGCAGTTGCAAGGACTGTAAGCCAGAGAAGGGTCACATATGATCTCGCAAGACAGCTTGAAGGCGTTCAGCCCATAGGTACCTCGAAGTTCGCAGACGCCATAATAGAGAATATGCAGGTTATCTGAGAGAAGCCTTCAAGAACGCTCTGGACCCACCTTTTCTGGCGGACAGTAATGTGTGGTTACAGGCTGTACCGCTCTTGTCTTGGACTAGATTCCCAGGAGTTTGCGGAGAGGCTTCCATATCATGTCATCCAAAGGCTTCTCAATATTCTTATACCACCAGTCTGGAATGCCCCCCTGGGCTGGACCTGAAGCAACCTTCACCGTGAGCGTCTTGTACCATTGGTTGGGACTGTGTTGCCAGGAACCGTTGGGAAACTGGTATTCAACCTGAACCATGATGACTATAGATCCCCCAGCGCCAATGCCCTGTACATTGGATTGTAGAGTGTAATCTTTCTCTCCCGCTCCTGTAAGCATCTCTACTTTAGCGTCTGTTGCGTTGGATGTGACTCTGATGTTTGTTGGGTTCGAGAAGTTGTAATAGATGATTGCCGAGATGCTGAAGGTGCTGTCTGGTGGCACAGTGCCAGGGCCACCCACACCTGCGACTTGAGCAATGAAGAACTCTTCTGTGACCGCTATTGTGAAGTCCATTGCCCAGTCAGCATCGTCGTGACGCCACACTTGTGATCCTGAGGCTCTCGTCCAAGCCTCCGCCCTGAGGTGCCACAACATCAGTTTTGAGGGGGCCGTAACCGTGAACGTGAAGGCGTCGGATGTTGATGCCCCGCTTATCGGCTTCTCACGGGTCTCGGTTCTGTTGCCGTCAAGGTCTATCAGGAGGACGCGTAGGTCTGCTCCGAATAGTGATGCCCACTGAACCGTCACATTAACATTGACTGTTCTGCCGACCACTGTTGAGTTTGGTGCGCCAACACTGATTATCTTGGCGCTCGGTGGACCTGCGACGATGAACTGCGTAGCATTCTCGTTGTTTCTTGATTCAGGGTCCAGGAAGGAGGAGGTGACTCTGAATCCGAAGCTGTGCATCTTCCCGCCGTCTTTGCCGACTATTGATCTTGTTCTGACTTCCCAGCCTACTGTTCCCATCTTTGCGTCGAGCGTCTCAGGCGGGTACAGGTCACTCCTCACGCTGCCGTCAAGTACCAGGTTGACTTGGGAAGAAATGTAAGGCATCACGGTGTCGGTGTACTCGGGAGGAGTAACTTCGACACTTCGCAGGTGAATCATAGCATGGAAGACGACGCCTTCACCCTCGTTGATGTAGGGGACTGTTGAGAGTGGGCTGCGGTGTTCCGGCACCATCCATACTCGTCCTACCGCCCAGTCTGTCCTTACCTCGACTCTGGGTGGAGGTGTCGGTGTGGGTGTAGGGGTGGGTGTCGGTGATGGAGGAGGCCTGCCCAGCACATTGACGCAGAAACCCTCCTGGTCCACTGCTGTCATTCTCGAGCCTGCCTTCGGAGCAAACTCGAGTACTGCCTTCAAGCACCAGTCGCCAGGTCTCCCTGGCGCAGTGATTGACAGGACTACTCCAACTGTTCCGTCTCTGCTTCCTGCGTAAGTTCGGCTGGTTGTCAGTGTGCGTTGGGCTGATGGATCAAAGATCTGGACTCTGGCCTCGCTTCCTGTGAAGATGCCGCCCAGCTTCACTGAGACCTGGAAGCTCTCACCCACATTAACCGATGATGGAGCACTCACACGGACTATGCTTGCGGGCACCGTTGCTTGTGCAAAGGCTGAAGATGTGAACTGGGCGATGCAGATGAGCGAGATCATGAGGATAATCAAGGGATTGTGAGGAGCTCTCATGGCTGTTTCACCCCGCATTTCGGACAGTGAGCTGCATCAGCTGGAACCGGTGCGCCACACTCTATGCAGAATCTTGGTGGGGCTGCTGGAGGCTTCGGTTTGGCTCCTCTTCTCCGCCTAGCAACCAGCAGCGTCGCTGCGAGTATCAGCAGAACTATGATGGTCAGTAATCCATACGGGAAGGCTTGCTGCTTGCCTGCAGGCTCCTGCCTCGGAGCCTCCACATTCAATATGATCTGAGCGGTCTTCTCTGCGGAACCTGTAGCCGCGATGACTACTGGGTAGGTTCCTGGTGTTACGCTGCTGTCAACCCTGATATCTATTCTCGATGTGAGGCTTGGGGTTCCGGATACTGGATTGAAATTGACCGTTACACCTGCTGACACGCTTTTCAGGGCTAGGTTCACAGGAGTATTGAAACCATGCAATGGCTGGACAGTGGCGTCAAGTGTTGCGGTTTCGCCTCGCGCTATTCTGATTTCTGGCTCCGAGAGTGAGAGCGTGAAGTCTGGAGGAGACTTCACAACCAGTGAGGCTGTCTGCGAGTGGCTCTTCCCTCTGCCAGTAGCATTCACAGTCATGGTGTAGGTTCCAGGTTGAACCGAGGTTCCAAGCGTGACTGTCAGGGTTGATGTGTAGGTGGGGTTGCCTGCGAGCGGCTGTATGTCCACCGATGCTCCCAGCGGATAACCTGAAATCCCGAGCATAACCGGTTGACTTGCATTCGCAGTGCTTGACACCGTTATGGTGTACTTCACCATTTGTCCTAGTGTAGTCTCCTGAGTGTTCGGGGTTACTGCCAGTGCAAAGTCGAACTCGGGTGGAGGCGGCGGCAACAAGTCAGGCGGAAGCGGAAGTGGTGGAATCTCCACACCCTCAGGCAGTTCACCTGGCGATAAGGCGACGCCGAGCACTCTTATCTCAAATTCACGTATCCCTTCAGGATCAAGGATCTGCCAGTCTTCACCAGGCTTCTGATACTCTGCAACCGCAACAAGGGTGAAGGTGGTATCAACAGGTACATATGGTGCATAGATACCGTCAAAGTTGAAGGTTGTAAATCCCCACGCAGGTGCGGGCCACGACTTCTCCTCACTTGTCTTAATGACTAAGCCAGAGCCTGCGTCCAATATGTTGACTCGGTATTTGGTGTCTGCTGTAGGGAGTTGATATTCGACCAGAACATCTATGCTTACCTCAGCAGAGCTGTTCACTTCAGCCGGGGAGTTCACATCCATTATCTTGACTCCTTCGCCTCCGGGAACCCCTGATGTGATGATTATTGTGAAGGGCCACTCGTCACACTCCTCATGTACACTGTCGACTCCTGCAACATGGCCATAGTAGAGTGAGGCTTTAAGATTCCAAACAGTGTCAACAGCAGGAGTATTGACCTCGAATATGTAATCGTTGGTGCCTACGCCACTGACCGTCTCATCAAACTCAGCGGTTGAGATCAGGGCTCCAGTCTCATCATATATTCCGACATGTATCCATGCATCGTAGGTTACAGCATACTTGACCTCTATAGGTATCTCAACTGTATTTGATACTAAATGGTAGTCTGGAGGTGGTGGGCCGTCCCAGATACATATGCCCTCAACCTCAGGTGCGATTCCAAGGTCGTCTTTGACTTCAATCTCCACTGTTTCTGAATCAAAACAGAAAAAGCTGTCTGCGGTAACAGTAAAGATCCAGGGATCTGTTGGTGCTGCTGGGGCTGTAAACTCAAAAGTATGTGTTATTGTACCGTTATCCGAGACTGTCTGGTGGAAGTCTTGCACATCGCCTGAGTCCGTATCAGTAACTTCTATTATTAGCATTGTACCAGGTGGCAGAAGCTCATACTTGACATCGACTGTAATGTAGGTCATCTGGCCTACCTTGACCTGGTCTGGTTGTCTGATATTCTGAATGATTGTTGTGCAAGGTATCTCTATGTTAATGTTCATCCAGCCAAGAGAGAAGAAACCGCCCCCGCTAGGCACATAGATAATATACATCTTCAATTGGAGACTCAAAAGGTCAACCATAAAATCAGCAGGATCCCCTGAACCAAATGGCTTGGAAAACTCAAAGAGATTCTTTCCTGCTGAAAAGCTGAAATCTATGATTCCGTCTGTATGAGCATCATCAACCAAAATTGCATTTGTGTCATGATATGTATGAGTGAGAGCATTATACAATGCACCGTCATCAGGAATGCCATTATCATCATCATCAAACAATAGTATCAAGCCATTGCAAGGATTAGGATCAGTAACTTCCAAGGCTATATAGATACTCGAAAAATCGTTCATAACATATATCTTAACTGGATATCCGCCTATGACGGTGTCAGTTATCTCAGCATCCTGCCACTCAGTTGCATCAATAACGCCATCGATCGTAGGAGCTGCAGACGTAAGAGGCCCAGTTACCGGAACAAATAGAACATGGAATGTATAACCTGAAAGTAGTAGCAACACTATAATTATGGAACACAGTATCTTAGACTGCTTAATAGTAATCATATTTCCTATCCAAATATACCTGTAACGCCGTAATAGAATAGTTAACTCTTCCGGAAAGATATCATTCATCAAGCCAATCAAGAAAGGAAGTGAGCGTACGGCCGTATTAACCAAGAACATATCAGTCAAGACCAAGGGAGAGTCTGATCTAGCAGATCTGACGCACGACATAGAAGAAGCCGTGAAGAATTCGAAATTGCGAAGCGGAATAGTCACTGTGTTTGTTCCAGGATCTACTGGCGCACTCACAACCATAGAGTATGAGCCTGGACTAATACATGATTTCCCAGCTGCACTTGAAAGAATCGTTCCAAGAAACATACGTTATGAACATGAGAGAAGGTGGCATGACGGGAACGGCCACTCACACGTAAGAGCCTCTATCTTAGGCCCAAGCCTGACAGTACCATTCACGAACGGCAAACTAGCTCTTGGAACGTGGCAGCAGATAGTCTTCGTTGAGCTGGACGTTCGTCCGAGGACAAGGGAGTTGGTTGTCCAGATAGTCGGTGAGTAGGCCGCTCTTTCTGGTTCCGGAAGAAAGAAGGAGGAAAAAGGTAGAAAGCTTCTACTGCGGTTTGCCGCATATGGGGCAGTAGGTTGCTTCCTTTGGAATCTGCGCTCCACAAGCCATGCAGAACTTCTTCTCTGAAGGTGCCGCTGGTACTGCAGCCACCGCACCGGGAGATACAGCATCTGTATACATTAGAGCTGCCGATCTCGATGTGAAGACACCGAATACTGGTGATATGACCAGTGATATGAGCCAGCCGATCGCCGGAATCTGGCCTACTGCACCAACTACTACTGCAAAGACAAAGATCACTATCAGCCACAGGATATACTTGCCCCATCCTATCTTTCCAATCATTCCCAGGATCTCGCCTACGGCGAAGGCCTTGCCGAAGCTGCCTGTCTTGACCATGTGAACAATGGCCATTACCATGATGATCGCTACGACAAAAGCAAGGATTATTCCCACGATGAAAAGGCCCACGCCCAAGCCTGCCGGAAGCAGCGCCATGCCTGGTCCGTAGACGCCCCACATGAATCCTGCAAAGAACGAGACAGCTCCAGCAACGATCAGTATCAACGGTATGATCATGTACACGATGATCGCTACAACGATCTTCAGTCCATCTATCCACATGTCACCATACTTTTCCAGTTTTGGTGGTGAGTCTGAGCTTGGAGTCTCCCTTATCGTCTTCACATAGTAGCCTGCGACTATCAGGTTTATTATCGGTATTATGTTGAGTATGATCAGTATTACGAGTCTGCCGAGGTCTGCGAAGAGCTTCCTTGTGTAGTCTATGGATGAGTTTATGTTCTGTCCTAGATCCAAGAGAAATCACCAATCCTAGTATTCTTTTGGGAAGTGTTATAACACTTCCCATGATCACAGCTGAAATGTCTGTGTCCTGTTGACTTGTTCAGCGGCGGCTTGCGGCAGAGGTTATTGTCCCGGCAGCTGTGATCACGAGTCCCAGGATGCCCCAGCCCATCCATGTCGATTTGAAGAACTCGTTAAGATACAACGCAGCAGCCACAAAGACAAATACCAGTCCTATAAGGACAACGGCGACTCCGGCAACCAGAAGCATTATCCTCTTGACTATTCTCTGGATGAAGTCTGCGAAGTAGTCTCTTACCCTCTTGTCTAGGTCGGTGAGGACTTTGCCGACCATAATAGAGGAGAATACTTCGATTATGCTCTCAAGGAATCCTTCTTTAGGCATGTTCAACTGCGCCTGGCTATTGATGCTCCGATCAAGACACCTACGACTATTCCGGCCAGGAAGACTACCCCTGCGGACTCCAGCGGCCTCCTCTTTATCATGGCCTCAAGCTCAACCCTGGAGGTCTCAGCGAACTCTTTGAGGTCGCCGAGCCTCTTCTGAATCTCCTCAACAGTCATTTTTGTTCTCTCAGCCAATTTCGCTCAACTCCAACTATACGCTCTTGTCCTGTCCGTATAAATATTTGCAGACGAGTCTATGCCGTTTTTCTGTCTATTTGCTCGATCTCGGGCTCAGAGCAATCCCAAGTGCAAAACCCAGAATGAACGCCACGGTCACCGAGAGGAACGGGTAGTATGAGATCTCCTCCTTCACGGAATGAATCTTCTCCTGGATGAGGTCCCTCTGAAGCTCTAGGAGATCTTCGATCTGCTCTTCAGAGTAACTCTTCGACGCGGTCTTTCCGGACTTAGCCATGCCCGATCACGTGAGGGTTACTATATGACATTCAGCCCCCACTTAAATGCTTCCAGCTTCTTTGTGTCATCTCTTGGTTCTTATTCTTGGAATAAAGGGGTAAAGCCTGGTCGAAGCAAGGTTCGGTCCAAGTTTGGAGATAACACCCGGGGCTTCAGTTCCAAGCTTGCATGTGAGAATGCTGGACGCTAGGCTCAGCCTTTCCACGCCTACTATATCTTTGTCCAGGTCCACTTTTCGAAGAGCAGCCTCTACTCTGCCAGCCGGCTCCCCTATGACGACGACTCTGTCGAAGGGATACTTCTCCCAGTCCTTGAAGAACGATTCCTGCCTCTCTGTGAGCGCCAAGGATATTCTCTCAGCTATTTCAAGCCCCTCTATCCTGACGTTGAGAGGTAAGCCGTCGTAGAGGCAGAATCGCCTTGCTATCTGTCTGAGCGGTTGCACTTCGCCATCGACAAGCTGTGTCCTCATTCTATGCAGGGGATAGAGACCGTCCCGTTTTGATGGCGAGAGTATGCCTATGTCGATGTAGAGACCGTATCCAACCTTTCCTGAACTTACGACAAAGCCGTGATACGTGTCTCCAAGTTCCAGTCTGGAGAATTGAATGGCCGCTGTCCCATATCTACGTTTAAGCGCTTCTGTGAATACTTCGCTGTCCTCGCCGTCGTGCTCAATCGAGATCCATCCTCCACCTGCGATCTCTGGCTTCTTTATTTGGATCTTCAGATCTCCACAGATCGATCTGATCTCTTTCTCAAACTCTCTGAGGCCTTCCTGCTGGAGTTGTGCCTCCAGCTTCTCTGACAAGATGAGCTTCATCGACTCAGCCGCTAAGGAGATCAGTGATCTCTTGATGAAGTCTCTTGATCCTTGCTATTGAGGGATGGTCTGGGCCGAGTCTGTCAGCAAACGACTTGACCACGTAGTCTATGTCGGTTACTTTGTCGCCGCTGACCAGCTTGTCTGCGTAGCAGACGATCTTCTCTTCTAGCGTCTCGGGAACGTAGTCCTTTGGTTGCAAGCCAATGCTCTCAGCCTCGTCTTTCGGAATTCCCGCGCCGACATGCCTCTCCGCTATTCTCACCAGCTGCTCGCTGAAGCCCGCCTCTCTTAGGATTCTTGCCCCCTCTGCGCCATGCCTGGCATCTATCGTGACTGAGCGTCCCACATCATGTAGAAGTGCCCCTGACCATACTAGTGCTTTGTCCAACTGAGTTCCTTTCTTGAGGAGGGCCTCAGCTAACTCGGCAGCGGTCTTCGCCACCACAAGAGAATGCTTGATTATCTTCCTATTGCAGTGGCTCTTCTTCAGAAAGTCCAGAGCCTGCTCGGTCGTGGGAAGGCCTTGCCTAGGGAGTGAGGACAACCTTGATCGGATCCTCACCCTCAATCTCGTTTGCAGCCAGCCTCAATCCTCTCTCAGCCTCTTCCAGAGGCAGAATGTGTGTGGCCATCTTCTTTACGGGGTACTTCTGTTTCTCCAGCAGCCTCACGGCTGCTTCAACATTCCAGGCTTGACCAAGTCCGCCGAGGATTCTGAGCTCCTTTGTGACGATCTCGTCTGTGGGTAGGGGAACGGTCTTTCCGCCGGTGAGGCCTGGAATAACGATTGTGCCCATAGGTCTGGCGAGTCTAGGTGCATCTGAGATGGCTCTGACAGAGCCTGTCGTGAAGATGGTCACGTCGCTCATCTCTCCAGAAGTTATCTCTGCAACGCTCTCTATGAGCGGTTTCTCATCAACATTGACTGTGTAGTCAGCGCCGAACTCTCGGCCAAGTTCGAGTCTTCTCTTGTCTACAGACGTGCCGGCGAGAATGATCTTTCCCGCGCCAGCATGATCCGCTGCCATGGCAGTCGCTAAACCTTGGGATCCTGGCCCGACTACGACGACAGTATCTCCAGGCTGGACATTTCCTTTGGTGCATGCCCACCTGAGCCCGTTGCCTATCACGGATGAGAGGCATGCTTCTTCTTTTGGAACTTTGGGTGATGTCTTGTGGACTCTGGAGTGCGGGGCGACGTACATGTACTGGCCGTATGCACCCCAAAGATGAGGTGGCGTTTCACAGGAGATGTTCACGCCATAGCACCTGTTATTTATGCAGATGGGGTAGTTGCCGGTCAGGCAGTAGCGGCATCTTCCACAGGGGATATATGGTTCGACAACCACTCGGTCGTCAGCCCTCACCTTGTAGTATTCTGAGGCCTCTTGGCCAATCTTGTGGACTCTGCCAACCAGCTCGTGACCCATAATTATGGGGAAAGGAGTTGCCAGGATTCCTCCGAATTTCACACCGACATATCTCTCGGCGTCGGATCCACAGACGCTGACCGCCTCTATCTTCAGCAGCATCTCTTCCGGACCTATTGACGGTATATCGAACTGTTGAGGCTTTACTCTTCTCGGCGCCTCCAGTACGATCGACAGTTCTCGGTCAGCCATTCTTGATTCCTCCAATGCTTCTAAAGAGTATCAGATAAAAGCCTTGAAGAGTCGACGAGGCCGGACTCTTCTCACGCCATGTCAGGCTAACGCGGTAGCTTCTCGGAGTGCCATGTCTCGCTCATCGTGAGACGAGCTGCTTTGCCTTGATTACGCCGTCCCAAGCATCGTGGCCGAACGCATCTGCGCCAACTTCTTTTGAGATCTTCTCGTTGAGGCAGCTTCCTCCGACAAGCACTTTCAAGTTCTTCCTGAGGGATGATTCTGAGAGTGCATCTATGGTTTCTTTGACTTTGCTGATTGTGACGCTCAGCAGTGCTGAGAGCGCAACTATGTCAGGTTTGAGTTCTCTGGATTTTTCCACGAAGGTCTTTGGTGGTACATCCGCACCGAGATCGTGGACTTCAAACTCAGCCGACTTGAGCATTGTTGCGACTATGTTCTTTCCTATGTCGTGGAGGTCGCCTTCAACTGTTCCGATCAGTACTCTTCCTTTGGTCTCGGTGATCTGATCTTTCAGGTGAGGCTCCACCAGAACCATTCCCTCTTTCATCGTGACCCCGGCCATGATCAGTTCTGAGAGGAAGTAGTCGCCTTTCTCGTATCGTTCTCCGACGATCGCCATTCCTCTGCTCATTCCTTCTCTGATTATCTCTTGTGGTGAGATCTTGTTTTGGAGGGCTTCCTTCACTGCACTCTGGAGAGCTTCGGAATCCAGATTCGCGAGGTTTTGCGCCATCTTCTCGAGAACTGCTTTGCTGCCCAGAGTTCCACACCTTGTCTTGACTTTAGTGAACGCTTGTCGTACTCCTTCATCATCGATGGTTAATATGTTCTCTGGCTTGGCGTTGCTGCGTATCGGTCTGGCGTCGGATGGGAAGGTGTAGCTAACTTGACTTATTGGATGTGCTCTAGGTCTTGAGTTCAGTCTCGAGTCGAAGGATCAGCTTCTCCAGTTCATTCATTATTTTCTCATTGTTGCTTTCTGCGAATTGGCCTCCGCACTTGGGGCATCTGAAGGCTGACTCTATGGCCTCCTCGAACGGAAGGCGGATATTGCCGCATTTGCTGCAGATGAAGAAGGTATGAGCCTTCTCGTATTCTAGGCGGGTCTTCAGTTTGACAAGGGTTCTCTTCTTTCGGCTGCGAACAAATGCGTCAAGTTGATCAGGTTGAAGTTTCCAGTAGAAGATGTACCAGCCGGTCCTCTCGTCTCTGACCCTTGTGCACGAGATCAATGTTTTGTCATAGAGTTTGTAGAGGACTTTTCTGACAATGTTGAGGCGAACTCCCGTGTCGTTGGCTATGGCGTCGTCAGTGGCCTCCTTAAGTTTAGCAAGGGATCTTACTATCTTGACTGCATCCTCCTCTCCCAAGAGGCTGGCGACTTTCATTAGTTCGTCGTCGAAGAGTGACAAGTGTGAACTCCTCATCAGCTGAATAGTTGGGGCGAGGGCTGCAACAGCTCTCGATCCCCAGTTCTCCGTCTGGGGTCTGTCCGGGAATCTCGCCGTTAGTCAATTTATTTTTGGGGCTACATGTTCTTATGTGCTTCTATTTCTTGTTCTGCTTTGCCAGGTCCGACTTCATCTCTCCCCGTTATTGATATTTCACGGTTTTTCATGTTGAGATGTTTCTATGCAACTCACACCGAGATGATCTTCTTTCCGCGTTTGGATGGCAAAGCTCTTACTTTGGCGCCTTTGAATTCTCGTCGAAGTTCTCTTCCTTCAAACAATCGATCTAGGAACACCGAGAGCGCAGCGATCTCTGAGTGAGGCTGACTTCCGACCGCCACGTTGAAGTCTGATACCTCTTCACTATAGAAGTCTGATGGAACCTTCTGGCTGCCTACGAGGACAAGAACATCTTTCTTTGTCTCCCTGATGCGTTGGATGATGTCGCTCGACTCGACGTTCTCTCCATATACCGTAAGATGTACCGTGATCCCGCCTTTGTCTCTCCAAGACTTGACAGAGCTTCTCCAAGAAATGCCCATGCTAATGCTGAATGGGCCTCCCCATCTCTCAACAATTCTCTTCACAGTACTCTCGACTGACTTGTCCTCGCTATCCGAGAGGATAAGACCTGAGGCACCAAATGCGCGAGCTGTAAGAGCAACATGGCTTGTTACTCTAAAGTCCCTGGGTCTATGCCCCCAGCGCAATACGACGACTTTCAAGCATCATCCTTCGTTTGGGACTGTCAAGACTAGGGGCAGCTCAACCCCGCATGATGTAGACTTACTGTTCCTTCTTCTTGTATTGAATTACATCTCCAAGTGTGAGTCCGGATTTTCCAGACCTGTCGGTCGGGGTCTCAGGTTCACTCCTTGGCAGGAGAAGTCTGACCTTCAGAGTATGTTCAAGTTCATGAGTTAGCTTCAGGTCTGGGGTCATCTTGCCCAATTCAATCTTCTGGATTATGGAGAGCCGCTCCTTGACTGCTCTGGCTAGATCTTGCTGAGACATTCTGATCTTCTCCCTAGCTCTCTTTATTATGTTGGGGAAATCATCCGAGATCTCAAGCTCCTCGACCTCTCTAGGTAGACGGGTTGAGGTTGGCTTGGCGGCCTTCGGTACGCCCAACGGTTTCGGTGTTGGAAGCGTTGAGTCGAATGTTCTTTCTTCACGTTTCAGGTCGGGCTCGCCAAGATTTGAGCATCTTGCACAGGCGAGGAGCCGTGAACCCTCTATCACTATTCTCCTAGGTGGGCCGTAGATTTCGGACCCACAGACCTCACAGTTCAATGCCTAACGCACCCAGGACGGTGACTGAAGCTTAAATCAGAAGCGTGGCTATTAGCTTTGCGAGTTGGTATGGAGCGGCCGGACCTTTGGGAGCTGCGGAAGATCAGGGCTGTCGCTGACTACCAGTTTGGCCGTTCTGTAGGTGAAGCATTGTTTCCCAGAGACGTAAGGATCACCAGATCTCCAAGGACTGGAAAGATCAAACTGGTCTATCTTCAGAATCTGCATCTTGCGACCTTGAGAGGTGGCGATGGGCTCTTCAGCCTCACTCTGCATGGTGCAGAGAGGATCATGAAGAAACTAGGCAAGAAGGCTCCTCTCAAAGCGACAGTCAAGGGAGGTTTCGAAGACTTCATCGCATCAGGCAGAAACCTGTTTGCGAAGCATGTCCTAGCAGCCGATCCCGCTATCAGACCGCAGAATGAGGTCATTATAGTTGATGAAAGGGGGAGGCTGGTCGCTGTTGGGAGGGCTGTCCTAAGCGGTGAGGAGATGACGTGTTTCAAGTTGGGTGTAGCTGTCAAGGTCAGAAGAGGCATCAAAGAACTCAAGACATAAGTGACAACTGCTAGCCCGAGATCATGAATAAGAGATAGAAGGCAAGCAAGCAGGTTTTTGAGTTAGATTCTGAATCTAGATCTTCTGAACGTGACCGGCCAGTTCGTCGAGGCTGAACTTCAAGACGACAGCGTCGCCTATCTTCTCGACTGCCGAAGCAGGAACTCGAAACTTTGCTTTTCTTATCACGAGCCTGCTTCCGAGAAGCTTCTTGGCGATCTCTCTTTCAACTTCAACAACAAAGTCGGTCAAGATGCATCTGTTGGGATCGATAACAAGATCTCTTATCTTCCCCATAGCTTGCATTCCTGCCGCGTAAACTCTCATCTTTATGAATTCGCTTGCCAGCAAGCCCACTCACCTAATTCATCATCGGGACGACTCGGGAATAAACACTTTCGGTTTGCAGTCTGACCTGTTGTTTCTCAAAATTGTTTCACCCTGGTTTCCAGTGGAGTATGGATCGGTCTGTCTGGTGGATATTTCCTGTGGAAAGCCTTGATGGGTGTTTCAA
>CAZRDQ010000031.1:0-18111 GCA_964598945.1 uncultured Candidatus Bathyarchaeia archaeon | reverse complement strand
AAGAATCCATGAGACAGTACGGGAAACCAGACCAGATACTGACCGATCGAGGAACACAATTCCACCCAGCCAGAGGAGGAAGCTCAGAGTTCACAGAGTTCTGCAGTGGAAACAACATACAACACATCGTCGCAAGCGTCAGAAGACCCTCAACCATAGGCAAGATCGAAGCCTTCCATAAAGCCTACAAATACGAGGCCTGGATGTTTCCGACTCACAAGAGCTTCGTGAACTACTGGAACTATGAAAGGCCTCATCAAGGAATAGGATATCTCTATCCAGCAGACATATACTTCAGGGACAGATATAGGTAGCTAGAACACAACCATATTCAAAGGGCTTTAAGCTAGGCGCAGGCTTCGTCATGGCTGGCTTGAATGAAGACTAACTGCGCATACACACTTACATGGTGCCTAATGTGACTCGCACGGAATTCGATAGTTACCTTCTTCCCAAGATTAACTGCAGGATGGCAACTATGACGAAGGCTGCTCCTGCGTAGATCAGATTGTGTGTTAGGAACCAGATGACCACAGCCGCTACAGCGGGCACTATCAGGCCCAGCACGGCCCTTAGCAAGAATAGGATGATCACTCCAACGATAATCAGGATCAAGAATAACGTCAGCTCGTTCAAGCTGAACAGCCTTGAGAAATCTACGAGGAGCACGCAGAACCCCTTTTAGCTATCAGGATCAGTCGCTATATAACTGTTCATGGGGGTCTGTCGCAAGATCTTCTGATCCTTCGTGGTCTATGATCTTGAGTATCGGCAATCCCTACGCTGTCAGTACAGAGAAACCCCTGAAAACGAGATAAGTCTGCGGGATCTGCAGCAAACCCTGTAGTGTAATGTGACAGATGAAGCTCAGTGGTCATACAGGGCAAGAGTCGGAAGGGTGATTTGGAGCACATGGTTAGAGCCATGCGGCAGAACCACAAGAGTCAGTAGAACGTTGAAGGTCTTGATCGCGAGCCCCTCTGGCATGAACTTGAAGCAGTGATCACAAAGGCGCTGCCTTACTTTTTTCTAATATCCTTAAAGTATTGAACCACCTTTAGCAGCGCGGAGAAGGATTCCTTTGTTCTCGAGTAGTCGCACAAAGGAGTGAAGTTCCAGAGAACTATGTGCCGCAGACCATTCCTCACGTACTCTTCTATTGTTCCGATCACTTCGTCAGGAGTCCCGTGAATGTACCTGTGCTCACAGATCTCCTGTGGAACCTTCCCTATGGCTGATACTATCTCGGTTTCACTCACTCTTGTCGGTATGTAGTCCTTGTACGCGTTAAGGTTTCCGAAGGGGTGTTTGTATCCGTGGGCCGCATACCTCTCAGGTGGGGTCAAGAGTGCGTAAGCCCGAGCCGCAACTGAGTTCAGCATCCTGTGGCAATCCTCATGATCCGCAGAGATCACCAGGGAGGTCATCAGGCCAGGAGTCACGCATTCAAGATCTCTTCCGGCTGCTCTGGAGGCATCCCTGATCTTTTTCAGTTTCTCTGAATACTCATCGACTTCCAGATGCTCTGGAAGCCAGCCATCACCGAGCCGCCCAGTTGTTTCGAGAGTCTTCCGGGAGTGGGCGCCCACCCATATGGGAGGGTACTTGCCCTCTTTCTCTGGCTGAAGTGAGACGATTGCATCCTTGAGTCTCCAGATCTTTCCGTTGTAGTCTACTTTGTTGCCTGACCAGAGAAGCCTTATCACTTCTATGCTCTCTCTGAGTCTTCTGGCCGGTGATTCCCACTTTAGACCGTAGGGTATTATGTTTTCACCCTCACCTGCGCCTATGCCTAGGATTGCTCTTCCTCTAGATATGTGGTCAAGCGTGAGGAAGGCTTGAGCGATCTCAGCCGGATGTCTTCTGAAAGGTTCTGTTACGGAAGACCCAAGAAGAATACTTGAGGTGTTGCTTGCGGCCGCAGCCATTATGGTGAAGGTCTCAAGAAATGTATGAGGGCTCTTCTGAAACTTGGAGACCTCTATCAGCTCAGGCTTCCAGAGACCATCTGGGATCCAGCCCATTAGATGGTCAGGCCACCAGACTGAATCGTAGATCTCATCGAACTTCTTGACGGTCTTTATCACGTTGTCATAAGGAGGAAAGATCGGTCCTTGCGTACCGATCCTAAGATCACAGTCACTCATCCCAGTACCGCCTTGACCGAGCAAGAAGCTCAAAATGTGGCTTAAGTGTTTGGCTACAGCAAGGCAGCGCACACAACGCGAGTTGTGCCATGCACTAACTGTTATAAAGGCACATGGTACGACATATCAGAAAATCCTGAAGGTAGCCGGGAATGAAGCTGGTCACTTTTGCGGTAAAGACCCCTGTTGGCGCATATGTCTCTGTAGGCGCCTTCTGTTGCGGACATATTGTAGACTTGAAGTTGACTTACGCATCATACCTGCACTACGAGAAGTCGGAGGAAGACTGCTACGCAATAGCCAATGTCTCCATCCCCTCAATCATGGTAGAGTTCCTAGGTCTTGGAAGACTCGCAAAAGAAGCATCGAAGAACGCGATCGAATTCGCTGAGAGACAGCTGAGGAAAGAGAAGGAACTGAAAGGTCCTAATGGCGAGAAGGTAGTCTATGCCAGAGAAGAGGTGAGACTGCTGGCTCCTGTGCCTAAACCCACATCAATAAGAGACTTCATGGGTTTTGAGAAACACTTGGAGACTGCTTTGAAGAGGCGCGGCAAGACTATTCCTGGGATCTGGTATGAGATACCGATCTACCACAAGGGCAACCCGAGTACCGTTGCCGGCCCGGAAGACCCGATACTCTGGCCCAGCTTCACTAACAGACTTGACTATGAGTTGGAATTGGGCATGTACGTTGGAAAAGCAGGAACAGACATCTCACGAGAAAAAGCTGCAGAACATATCGCGGGTTACACGATATTCAACGACATAAGCGCGAGAGACAGGCAGAGGCTGGAGATGGAGGTCAACATGGGCCCCGCCAAGGGGAAAGACTTCAACAACAGCAACATAATGGGCCCATGTCTTGTGACCGCTGACGAGATTCACAGTCGAGTAAGGAATCTCAAGATGATCAGCAGGATAAACGGCGAGGTCACCTGCGAGGGGAACAGTGGGGATATGTATTGGAGATGGGAGGATTTCATGGAGTACTGCTCTCAAGACGAGACGCTCTATCCCGGAGAGTTCTTCGGATCAGGAACTGTGAGTGGAGGATCTGGAGCCGAGATAGACAGATGGATAAAGCCCGGAGACACAATAGAGCTTGAGATCGAAGGCATCGGCGTTCTAAAGAACACCGTCGTCAAAGCCAAAGATACGAAGCTGTGGAAAGGGAAGTACTGACACAGTCACCGTCTTCCTGAGTGGTTTATGACATGACTCGCCCGGCATTTTAGCCTGATACTATTATTAGCTTGCAGCATTTCAGAAAAGACCACTAGGGCACAGGTCTGTATGAAGGCTGCAGTTCTCTCCAGTCCATTCAAGGTCGAGATACTTGACGTAGAGGTGCCGAAAGTGGGCGAGAACGATGTTCTAATAGAGGTTGTTGAGGCCGGCATTTGCGGCTCAGACCAGCACGCTTACAGGGGAGTTCATCCCTTCAGGAAGCCGCCAGTTATTCTCGGCCATGAGGTCGCCGGTCGAGTTCATAAACTGGGGGCAAGAGTCTCACGGGTTGACGTAGGAGCAAGAGTTTCTGTAGAACCTCAGATACCGTGCGGGGAATGTGTCTACTGTAGTCAGGGCAGGTATAACATTTGTCCAAAGAAGATTGTTCCAGGGGTCGGCAACTGGAAGGGTACGTTCGCTGAGTATTTTGTTGCGCCTGCTGATAGACTTCTGGCCCTTGAGAACCAGGTGTCATACACATCAGGGGTCTTGGCTGAGCCCATCGCTGTAGGCCTGCATGCTGCGCGTCGGGCTGGTGTCCAAGAGCACTCAACCTTGGTAGTCGGCCTGGGGCCCGTAGGGATTGGAGCCGCAGTCTCGGCGCGAATGCTGGGCTCCAAGCTTGTGGTTGGCACCGACATAGCAAAGCCCAATCTGAGCGTGGCTCAGCTCCTGGGGGTTGACGAGACAATAGATGTAAGCTCGCAGAACCTCCAGGAGGCCGCCGGGGAGTTCAATCCTGAAGGGTTCGACTCCGTGATAGTAGCAGCTGGTTATCCAAGAGCAGTGACGGATGCGATATCACTCACGAAGAGAGGCGCGACGATCGTTGTCGTCACCCTTTTCGAAGAAGAGACTATAACAGACTTTAACCAGCTGGTTGTTCAGGAGAGGGAGATCCTCGGCTCAAGCATGTACACAAAGAACGATTTCGAGACGGTCGTGGACTGGCTGAACAAAGGCCGGTTGAAGCCAGAACCCATGGTGACACACGTCATGACACTTGAGAAGACCCCTGAGGCTCTCGAAATCCTAGACAAGAGAACTGAACCTGCAATCAAGATAATACTGAAACCAAAACATTAGGAGAATCTCACTCCGACACCTAGCCACTTTTCGTAATCCACATAATCATGGCTGAGGACGGGATAAAGCCGCACAAAAAGGGGAAAGGGTTACTGGACCTACCAGTACCCGAAGATGGGGGGCGCGTAGTACACTGGGCGCGGATAGGCGTAGAATGCGGGATAGTAGAATCGGGGAAAATATGGGTATACGTAGAAAGGTCTGCGTGCGTACTGGTAGGCTCCGCCTACGAGTCCGCCGACGGCGCCGCCGGCCAGACCTCCTAAAGCCGCTCCGGTCAGCCCTCCTACAGCCAGACCGCCGATACCGCCCAACGCGGCACCACCAAGTGCTCCAATGAGTGCAAGTGCCATGCAGCTCACCGAAAGAGGTAGATCTGTCGGCGAAGTAAAAAACATGTCGGCACCAATGTTTCAGAATCTAGGAACCAGCGTTTCCACAGGAACCTCAGGAGATGAGCTCCAGTGAAGATCAAGATCTGCCAACCAGAGACAAGAGAGGACTTTGAGAAGTACTATGATCTGCGTTGGAGGATCCTTAGGAAGCCGTGGAATCAACCAAAAGGAACCCGGAAAGATGAGCATGAGGACAGTGCGATACGCATCATGGCTCGTATCGATGACAAGGTAGTCGGTGTTGGGAGAGCCCATTTCAACTCTGAAGAGGAAACCCAGATCAGGTACATGGCGGTCGAGACTGAATACCAAGGCAAAGGCGTTGGAAGTTCTGTACTTGAGGAACTTGAGAGAAGGGCCAGTGAAAAGGGCGCTAGGTACGCTGTTGTCAACGCGAGAGAGAACGCGATAGGATTCTATCAGGATAACGGCTATAAGATCGTTGGGGAAGCACCTACGCTTTTTGGCTGCATTCACCAGCGTAAGATGCGAAAAGAACTGTAGCAATAATCCATATGTCGACATTGCTTAGCATCAACGAAACTTGAGGATGAATAACATAAACCACCAGAGGTCTGGTCAGCCGAACTTGATTAGGATCTCAAGGGTTGTTGTGCCCGCGATTCTGGTATCGCTTTTCCTAGTGTTGGCTGAGATCCTTGAGGACTTGTTCCCGAGAGGTGTGCAGACCGTGGGGTCAGTCGGCCCGTCGCCGCTGGTCACGTGGGATAAGGCGGCATTCCTCCTTGTCAATGTGGAGCTGTCAAGTCCACTTCTCGACCTCATGATGCGATTGATAAGTCATCTTGGGTCGACAGTCTTCTGGCTTGGAGCGGTCGCCCTGCTCGCATACAAGAGAAGACTGAGGGAAGCATTCCTGCTTCTTGTTGCACTCTCACTCGACATCGCTCTGAACACGTCACTGAAGCTCCTATTGAGTAGAGTCAGACCTTACCAGGTGATATCTGAAGCGCGAGTTCTCGACAGAGAAGGAGGTTTCAGTTTTCCCAGCGGACACTCAGAAGCCTCCTTCCTCTCTGCAACATTTCTAGCAGCCAAGTTCCCCAGAACACTTCCTTTCCTTTATGGGTTGACATTCGCTATAGCCTACAGCAGGATCTATGTGGGGGCACACTGGCCTCTGGACGTGGTTGCAGGGGCAATTGTAGGACTTGCTGTAGCAGCCTTGATCTTACTATTTGAAAAACAGATTCTGAGAGCAATGCGCTTCCAATAGACTAGCGGCCAACCAGGATCATTACCCACATGGCGAAACCGGAGATCAACGGCACAGAGAGATTATCATCGATCAATCTGTCACGGCTTTCGACAAGACCTCCTGTTACAGCACCTAGCAGGGCTATCGGGACAGAGACAAAGAGGCAGGCCGCCAAGAATGCTGATGCAAAACCGATCAGGCTTCCTTCAATAGTCTTGCTTACATTGTAGGGTATCGGAGTCCTCCCGATGGCTGCTCCGAACAATGCTGCCAGGCCATCCCCGATGGTCAAGACAACGATGGCTGAGTCCCCGATGTTCTCAGGGAACACCACCAGCGCTAGCGCGATTCCCAAAGCGTAGTACAGAGGTTTGAGAACGAAGGAGCCCATTTCTTCTTCTCTGGCAGCTGCCAAAGTGAGCTTTGCCAAAGGAGAACTCTTGTTTCTCAAACGGAAGAATTCAGATAACAAGTAAAGGGCGGATGCGAGTGCGACCAGGTACAAGACAGAACAAGTACCAAGCAACCTTCTTGCCGGAACCACCGCCACTCCTGACAGGTGAACGAGACATCTCGTCAGGTTCAGTCTCTTCAACTAGATCTTCTCATCTCCGCAGGCGAGAGAGTTGAGCCAGAGCTTTGGAGCAAAGGCCATGTGGACATTTAAGAGTTTATCAGCTGTGAAGGACCCTGCGAAATGCAAGTCATCAGGAGTTCGCTGGATGAATCCTACATGCCAAACAACCTAAATAAGGACAGTCTCAGCAGCTGATTCCACATTGTGGCAGCCCCGTACATGAGCAGAAAGAATAGGGATTGCACATTCAGAGTCCAGGCTTGACTCACTCAGGGGGAGACACAGACACACGGGTACACCCCCCCAGGGCCTACCCCCCGGGGGTAACTCAGATCACCCCCTATTACCAAAGTCAGAGCGAAACTTGAAACAGAACAGCCGCACCGAGAATAAGAATGAAGCGTTTTTGCTGGTTCTCTGACTGGCCTCACCGTCACTCAGCCAGGGAAAGGCTCTCATCAGCCTCAGACGAACACGGTTGAACGAAACAGCCTTTGAGGAATGTAGGAGATACAAAACCATTTAGGGCTGAAAGTCGTCATATAGTCAATGCTAGTGGCCGCCCTTTCCGGGCTGCTCACTGAACGTTACGGGCATTCAAGCTATCAGGTAAAGAGCGTGTGGCTAAATGGCCCCTGAATACTCTTGCATCAATTGTGGGAATGAACTATCCACAGGTTCGAACTTTTGTGATAAGTGTGGCAGTTCAACCGCTGGAAGCCTCTGGGCTACAATCCAGAGGTTAGAGGGTCAGGTGAAGGATCTAGAGAAGCTCAGATCTGCCAAGAGGAAACGAGCCAAGATCTCAAGAAAGCGATTAGGGAAGATACCTGAGGACAAGCTTCTGGAGCTTCACAAGAAGGGGTTGAATGACAGAGAGATCGCCAAGGAGCTGAGTCTTGCCCCCTCCTCCGTGTACAGAATGCGGAGGAAACTCGGCCTTCCAGCCAATGCCCCAAGAGGTTTCCCTGAATACGTCCATGAGAAGAAGAAAACGAGCGAGGAGAAGACTGACTAGATCTTCCTTGCGGCGGCCGCTGCAACTGCTCCAACGATATCTTCCACGGCCATTCCCGGAGACTCGATATCGTATTCCTTGTATAATCGCTGGATCTTAGTCATTAGGATCTCGTTTGCCGTTTCTGTTCCTTTGAGTTCTCTCTCTAGCATCCGAAGATGATCCTTGGGAATAAAGGAAAAGTCTCCAGTGATCATTACATCAACTATTCTGTTGTCGACGGTCTCCACAAGGACGCGTAGTAGGCCTCCCTGGGTCTTATGAGCGACCTCGCCTAGAAAGGACCTTCCTGTGATCTTCAGGTTCCTTTTCAGGATCAGGTGTTGATGTTCATTCTCGACCGAGTGAAGCCAACTCGGATTTGAATACTCGGTTTCAAGCGATCTCATCAACTCCAACTCTTCTGATGAGAGTTCACCATCACTCAGTTCGGAGCCGAGTGTCAGTTCGTAGTTTCGTCTCAGAAGCTGCTTGACAGGTTCTCTTGCAGGCGGTTCTGCAAGCTCCTTCTTTATTGTCGTTAGTCTCTCTCTGAGGGTCTTTGCCACCTTGTCCCTGAACTTCTCACTCGGCACCTTGAGTATCCTTGTCATCTCATCGAAGTTGAAGTCAAAGATGATGTTGCCTGTAAGAACAACTGAGGAGCCGACTTCTGTGGCGCCGCTCCCACTTATCTTGCGACCCTCAACCTCTATATCGTTCACAGGCCTATAGGTCGCTGGAATACCGATGTCGTTATAGGTTCTGACGGGTGCGGCAAGATATCTCCTGAAGATCTCCTCAATAGAACTTGGGACCCCCGGATCAGACTTACTGGCTATGACTTGATAGAAGAGCTGGTCATTATCAAGGTAGACTGCCCCCCCACCAAGGATTCGTCTCACAACAGGAAGAGACCTCAGCCTGCAGTACTCGAGATCTACCTCCACTTCCAACTCCTGATGGTACCCCAGGCAGACCAGTGGGCTGTTGGGGCTGCAGAAGATGATGGTATTAGGAGCGACGCCTCTATCGACAGCCTCCGCGACGGCGTGATAGACTACCTGCGTGGAAAGAGGCGGCAGGTCTCCGAGGTCTAGAAACCGCCATTGAGTGTTCAAGATCAACAGCAGCCTCCAAACGCATTTGTTCAACGGACTAAATGATTAGGTTTGAACGCATTTTGGGAAGACTTTATCCTACTTCATGCGTTCAAAAGTCCTAGTCCCTATGGTGAACATCACTGCTGCGAATGCAGCCAGAACACCCAAGTCAAAATATAGTGGGAACTGAGAGATACCGATAGTAACGGTCCTTAAGCCGTCGACGCCATAGGTTACAGGGTCGATGTAGGTGATGGCCGAGAGCCAGAGTGGCAGTTTATCCAAAGGATAGAGCGCGCCGCTGAAGAAGAAGAGAGGAAAGACGAGGAAGCTGACTATCATGTTAAACCCTTCAGGGCTTTCCATTAGCGAGCCTATAATCAGACCCGTGCTTACCAGGCTGAGTGATAGCAGGAATAGTATGAGGATCGCCAGCAGGAAGGCTGACGGTGACAGATATACGCCTACTGCGAAGCTTATCAGCAGCATGATGAAGGCTTGAATCATCGAGTCTGTACACCCTCCAAGAACCTTGCCGACGAATATTGAAGTTCTTGATAATGGAGCGACAAGAACCTCCTTGAGTATGTCGATCTTCCTATCCCAGATGATATAGACACCATAGAAGACCGAGCTGAATAGAACACTCATCGCCACGATGCCCGGATAGATGAAGATCTGGTAGTTGATCCCTGCAATGTTCACGGCGGACCCGAGTCCTCCACCAAAGACAAATATCCAGAGCAATGGGGTGAAGATGGAGGTTATGATGCGTGATTTCTCGCGCGTGAAGACCTTGAACTCTCTGAACCAAAGAGCATAGATAGCCTCGGCCTGGCTCATCGTAATGTCCTCTCCCGCATTATCCTCTGTGCGATCCCGCCCTCACCGGTCTCACGCCGAATCTCCTTGCCTGTGTAGCTGATGAAGACGTCGTCCAAGCTTGCTGGCCTGATCTCGACGCTCTCAACCTTGCCTGAGACTGCGAGGATCTCCTGTAGGTGCTCACTTGCATTCCTGACGGTCAGCACAATGTAGTCGTCTTGAACCTCAACCTTGCTGACACTCTCAATCTTTCTGAACCTTTCAGGGTCCGTCGGATCCGTCTTCAGACAGACTATGTCTCCGCCGACAGTTCCCTTCAGTGCCCCAGGAGTGTCCATAACAACGATCTTGCCCTGATCGATTATAGCGATTCTATTGCAGAGCCTGTCAGCCTCCTCCATGTAGTGTGTTGTGAGCACTATGGTCATGTCTCGGCTTCTTGACATGTCCTCTATGTACTTCCATATCACCTCACGAGTCTGAGGATCAAGACCCAAGGTCGGTTCATCTAGGAACAGAACCTTGGGAAGATGAAGGAGGCCACGAGCAAGCTCGAGACGTCTTCTCATACCTCCAGAGTAGGTCTTCACAAGGCTGTTCTGTCTGGATTCTAGACCTACCAGCTTGAGAACTTCATCTATTCTCTCTCGACGTATGGCCTTAGGGACGCCATACCACATCGCGTGTAGAACCAGATTCTCTCTACCGGTGAGGATATCGTCGACGCTTGGCTGCTGGAAGACTATTCCGATCGATTTCCTGACACTATCAGGCTCCTTCAGTATGTCGAATCCATTGACTGTAGCTGTTCCTTCAGTTGGCCTCAGAATTGTGCAGAGCATGGAGATGGTCGTGGTCTTGCCGGCGCCGTTGGGTCCGAGCAGCCCGAAGATCTCGCCCTGCTTGATCTGGATGTTAAGATGATCCACAGCTGTAAGGTCTTTGAATCGCTTTGTGAGATCCTGGGTTTCTATTGTGGTCTCCAATGTGTAGTGAACTCCGAGCGTGAGGCTTTGTCTACAGGTCGGCCAGCCTATTTGTCTTACTGCGAAGATGGAAGACCTTCCCTCATGAGGTTAAGGCTGACAAGCGAAACCTGCCCACCTGCATAATAAATCTTGCCGGATGCCCTGCAGAACAAAGAAGGTTCATTAGCTACATTTGCTGGGTTAGAAACCGACACAAGGTCCCATGAATTGTCTAAAGCGGAAACTAGCACTTTCGAAGCGTACTACTCACTGCCCGCCGAGAAGGTCTTGGATGACTTGGGGAGCGGGCCCAGCGGACTCAGCGAGAGCGAAGCATGCTCACGACTGGACCGTTATGGCCTTAATGAGATTAGGGAGGCACATGGCAAACCACTTTCTCACAGATTTGCAGTGAACCTGACAAACCCTATGGCTGTCTTACTGTGGTCGGCTTCTGTGATGGCCTACGTTGGAAATATGCCCCAGCTTGCGTGGGCCATAGTTGGAGTGATAGTGATCAATGCAGTCTTCAGCTTCTGGCAAGAATACCGCGCTGAGCGGACCACGAGAGAGCTGAAGAAGCTCATCCCACAGTACGCGCGTATCATTCGTGAGGGCAGCGAGAAACAGGTTCCTGCTTCAAACGTGGTCCCTGGGGACATCGTAGTGCTGTCTGAGGGCGACAGGATCCCCGCAGATGGCAGAGTCGTGAAGAATTTCAGAGTGCTTACTGATGAATCCGCCCTGACAGGCGAGTCGAGGCCTGTAACAAAAACATCCCAACCTATTGCTCTGAAGACATATCGGACCCCTTACGAACTCCCAAACTTTGTTTTTGGCGGAACGAACCTAGTTTCAGGTTCAGGCGTTGCTGTGATCTTTGCTACAGGAATGAACATGCAGTTCGGAAGGATTGCGCACCTTACAGAGACAATTGAGGAGGAGCCAAGCCCGCTACAGAAGGAGCTCAGAAAAGTAACGGTCACAGTTACGTTGTTTGCAGTTCTTCTGGGCGTTGTTATCTTTCTTGTTTCTCTGTCACTCGGCCTCGCCGCGGCTGAGAGTTTCCTGTTTGCAATAGGCATGATCGTGGCAAACGTACCTGAGGGATTGCTTCCAACCGTCACGCTGTCGCTGGCGATGTCTATGCAGAGGATGGCCAAACGTCGGGCAGTAATAAAGAAACTGTCCAGCGTGGAGACCTTAGGCTGCACCACGGTGATCTGCACAGACAAGACCGGTACGCTGACCTGCAATGAGATGACCGTTACTCATGTGTGGACCTACGGATTAGACATCAGAGTCACAGGCACAGGCTACAACCCGCAGGGCGATTTTCTTTCAAGCACAACTGGAAACTCCGTAGAGAGCAGCCCTGGCTTGCAGCTTCTACTGACCTGCGCAATAACCTGCAACGACGCTCGCCTTGTCCCTCCCACGGATCAATATAGGAAGTGGGGCATTTTAGGAGACCCCACAGAGGGTGCACTCTTGGTTGCTGCCCTGAAAGCGGACATATCTCATCCATCGCAATCCAGAGTAACCGTGCTACCATTTGAGTCCAAGAGAAAGCGAATGAGTGTTGTCGTCAACCTTGACAGTGGCAGCTCATCAACTGGCCGCGGATCTCCACAGCTTAGAGCATACGTAAAAGGTGCTCCGGCAGAGCTGCTTGAACTTAGCAACATGATTGTCAAAAACGGAAAACCAGTTCCGATAGATGATCGGGATAAGGACATGGTTAGGCATCAGATTGACGGTTACGCCAGAGATGGCCTTAGAGTCTTGGGACTCGCATACAGAGATCTGGACGATTCCCTCGAAAGTCTCACACCTGAGACAGTAGAGACCCGGATGACGTTTGTAGGATTGACTGCCATGATGGATCCTCCAAGGCCTGAGGTGGAGGAGGCCATAAAGCAATGCAAGCAGGCCGGTATCCGGGTCCTGATGCTTACAGGCGACTATGGCCTAACGGTCGAGTCGATCGCTAGAAGACTCGGGATAATAGCTGGTCGCGCAAGAATCATTACTGGTGAAGAGATCGCGATCCTTTCAGACGAGGCGCTTCAGAACATTCTTCGGGAGGAAAACATAATCTTTGCCCGCATCACTCCTGAACATAAGCTCAAGATCGTCGTCGGCCTCCAAGCACTGAACCACATTGTGGCGATGACCGGTGATGGTGTCAATGATGCGCCGGCCCTTAAGCGAGCAGACATCGGTGTTGCCATGGGAATTTCAGGAACAGACGTTGCCAAGGAGGCAGCTGACATGATCATCACTGATGACAACTTTGCATCCATAGTCCACGCTGTAGAAGAGGGTCGTGCCGTCTATAACAACATCAAGAAGTTCACGAAGTATATCTTCGCGAGCAATGTGCCTGAGATGGTTCCTTTCATATTCTTTGCACTGGCAAACGTCCCTCTGGCCCTCAATGTGATGCAGATCCTGTCGGTTGATCTCGGAACAGACATGGTTCCAGCGCTTGCTCTCGGAGCCGAACCACCCGAAGAAGACGTAATGAGACTTCCCCCACGCAAGCGAGAGAAAGGCATACTCAACATCGGTCTGCTCGCTCATGCGTTTCTTTTCCTAGGAGCCATTGAATCGGTGGCGGCTATGGCGAGCTACTACTGGATGAACATTATCAACGGATACAGTCTGAGTTCCCCGGCGCAGCCCGGAACGGTCGTCTACTCAATGGCAACAACCATGACGCTGGTCGGCATAGTGATGGCTCAGGTTGGAAATGTGTTCGCATGCAGAACAGAGAGATCGTCGAGCCTGAAGAGGAGCATCAGAACAAATCCTCTGCTTCCGCTTGGACTTATCTTCGAATTATCCATCATTTCATCATTGGTTTACCTTCCGTTCCTTCATCCAATATTTGGGACAGCCCCCCTGCTTCCCCAACACTGGCTTCTCCCTCTTGCATTTGCTCCAACAATACTTTTAGCTGATGAGGTGAGAAAACTCATACTTAGGCGAAGGAATCGCTGGACTCATGTTTCTTGAGAGGTGAATCGAGATAAACGTCATTGTGGTTGGATGTGGCAGGGTGGGTTCGTACCTTGCTGATTTACTTAATACTGAAGGCCACAAGGTAACTGTGATAGACAGAGACCCCCAGGCCTTCGAGAGGCTGAGCGCAGGATTCAGAGGAACACACATCCAAGGAGATGCGCTTGACAGGGAGATCCTCTATCAAGCGGGGATACAGAGTGCTGATGCCATGGCCGCAGCGACTAATAGTGACAGTCTCAATGCTGCCTTGGCAGTAATTGCCAAGAGCAAGTTTCGGGTCCCGAAGCTGGCCATACGGATCTTCGACCCATCCGACGCAGAGGTCTACAGAAGACTCGGAATTCTTACTGTCTCACCAACGGAATTGGCTGCGAACTTCATGAAGGATGTACTGGTTCACCCTGAACTTCACTCGAAGCTCACAATAGGCAGTGGCGAGGTTCAGATTATCGAGTTGGCGGTACCACCGGGCCTTGTTGGAAGGCCGGTGGAGGACGTAAACGTGCCACGAGAGGTAACGACTGTCGCAGTCATACGACAAGGCAAAGCAGTCGTACCTTATCCAGGCATGGTCTTTCAGGAGAATGATTTCATGACGCTCGCGGTCTCGACCACCGCGATGGGAAGAGTTGAGGAGCTGCTTAGTCACTAGGAGTCAGATTGAGAGATGTTCGTTGTCATAGTGGGGGCTGGCGGGGCCGGGGCCTATCTCACCAGCAGGCTCTCATCGGAAGGGCACAAGGTCACTGTGATCGACATCGATCCAAATGCAGTGAAAGAGCTGGCCAAGAACGTTCAGGCAGCGTCAACTATCGTGGGAGACGGGTCAAGGCTTGAGACATTGCGCAGGGCAGGTTTGGAGAAGGCCGATATTCTGGCAGTCTTGACAGGAGCGGACGACAGAAACCTCTCAATCGCTATGCTCGCGAAGAATGAGTTTCGTGTCCCACGGGTCGTAGCACGCATCAACGATCCGAAACATGAATGGCTCTTTGACAGACAATCTGGAGTTGACTATGGATTCAACCAAGACGCTCTCCTGGTTGAGGCCATCATCACGGCGATTCGAAGCACGTGAAGATAAGAATAGCGAGTGCTCCGTTAGGGCTAGAGAGCCTGCCCTACGATAAGGGATAGCTCAGTGTTCTTGATCTTCGAAGGAACAGCAGGATCGGGGAGTAGACCAATAAGGAGACCGCTATTACTATTGCATCCTCAATGTATGAACCCGCAGCGCCCATGACGAAAGCATAGTAGACAGCCTCGAACGTGCCGAACTCAACAGCATACATTCCAGCTGGCACCAGGATGAAGATCATCGTCAGTGAATGCGCTACCGTGGAGACGAATGATATCAGCAGGACGGCGAGGGTGAACCTCTTGATCTGTTCGTTCTTTCCAAGTAACCGCTTGCTCATCAAAGCGGCTGGATAGATTAGGGCGAAGGCTACTAGGCAGTCCATTATGGTCCACAGAGGCAACCTCAAGCCGTACGGATGGATGAAGTAGGCCCCTAACATGAACGTGTAGATTGCAGCCACAATCCTCCATCTACCCCTGACCAGCAGACCAGCGATCAGAACGCCGATAGCCTCACCTGTCACACCGTAGACGAACGAAAACGCGCTTGCTCCAATCACAGCTCTGGAGACAGAGGCACCAATCGCAGCTGTCAATAGTCCCAGTGTAGGTCCTAAGATGATCCCTTCAAGCGGCTCCAAGTACATTCCCCACTCCCTGAAAAGGTAGACAGGCATCGAGTCTAACACAACGTGCAAAGCGGCAAAGACCGCCACTGCAGCTACAGACTTGCTTCCGCCGAGAGCCTTCAGACCCATTCACCTTTCTAGTCAGTGGGAAGGAGCGAATTGTAGATTGAACTGGATATTTCTTTTGCTCTTTCTAGGATGCAACTTCCGTCACGTCCCTGAACTACAATGGAACATAAGGGGTCACCTCTGTTGACCACAGTCCCCGAAAAAGGCACATCCCTGCACTCCCCGAATCCTCCTAGGTCAGGAACGATTGAACGCTGCTTGGCAAACAGGACCAATCTGATGCAGAAGCCTTTAGTCTCTAATGGCAAGTGCGGAAGAATCCTATCTTGACATGCTCTCACATGCGTTTCTACCAGGTTAAGCCCTAGGACTCGCTCCACACACTCGATGGTACTTTGGAAACGGGGATTGACCTCAATGACGTGTGGTTTACCTTCTTCGGAGATCACTATGTCGACACCGTTTGAACCCACTAGTCCAAAATGGGCAACTACCCGTTCGGAAACCGCTTTACAGTGATCGATGACACTGCCAGATTCTGAGAGGGGAACAATGTTCCCACAATATCCGAAAGGCTCCAGCTGACCGACCTCCTGAACTCCCAGCAACTGCTCGCTGACAGTCAAGGCCAGAGCCTTGCTAGAGACAGACATCACTGAGACGCTTGCGTTACTGCCTGAGATGTACTTCTGAACTACGACATTACCGCTCGGCTGTCGGACTGATCTTAGGACCTTTTCCAGATCCTGGGTATTGGAGGCTTTTCTGATCCCCACCCCACCGAAGCCCTCTGTTGGCTTGATCAATACAGGAAAGCCGATGTCTCTGGCTATGCGCTTAGCTGCGACGTGATTCTCAGCTGTCACCGTTTCGGGGTGGTCAATTCCCAATCGCCGAATCTCAGAGAAGAATCTTGATCTGTCGCGGACCTTCCGAAATAGTTCAGGGGAATTTCCCAGGATGGGAACAAGTCTGTTAAGTTCTGAGAGGACCGTGGGAGAATCGTCCAGCCCAGATGAAAGAAGCGATATATCGATCTGATGACTCTCGCAGAGTCTCTCGGCAAGGCTGAGGAGCGCCTCTCCACAGAACTTGTCAAGTACGCTTCCATAAGAAACGCCATCTTCTTCCCTGGCTAATGACAGGCTAGCGATGGAACTCCGTTTGAGATCCTGATCGCCATAGTAGTCAGCAGCATAGACCCCGTAGCCAGACTTCTTGGCAGAGGCTGCTAGCGAGGCTACATCAACTGCCCCTACTGTCAGAACGCTCTCTATAGTAGGACTAATGATGCTCTGCCTCCAATTCAGTCAGTTAGGTTCACGCGGGATGCATGCTTTTTATTCACATGTATCTGTCGCTGAGGCCAGTTCAGGTCATTTGGGAGTCTGCACAATACTCTTCAGAGTAATACTTGTTACTCCTATTGAATCATGCATGCGGAGAACCCGCAGTATGCGCGGAGATGCTTCCGGTCAGAACGTAGCCGGGCAGCTACTTCAACATTCTAGCCAGAACTATCAACCCACATAGATAGAGCCCCAGACTCAGGGCTACTGCTGATCGGACAAGACCATACGTCCATGTCCACCCTGCCATGTTGCTGATCAGTTTCAGATAGATTACAGCGAACCATATTGTGCCTGTGAGGCCGAAGATCTTCCATGCGGCTCCACCTCGCTTCTCACCGTAAGCAACCATAAGGTAGAATGTTGCCGCGAAGAGGAAGACTACAGCAGCTAGCGAGTCTATCAGCGGTTCTACAGAAACCATAACACCTAACCCTCCTTGTAGACGAACATCTCATGCAGTTTGATCCCGCCCAAGGCGAATGCCAAGGCTCCGGCCAGCAAGAACATGTACTGCTCAAGGCGCTGGACTGAAGGATCGACTGGAAGAGCCACCCCCACTACACCTAGTAGCATTGAGAAGAACATGCTGAATGAGGTTATCCCCAGAAACATCCACGTGGTGGCTCCACGTTTGATCTTGGTCATGATGAAGACCGAGTATATGATCGAGACAAACGCGAAGATTGCTCCGATAGATTCACACAGAACTACCCAGTCCATTAGACTCATTCACAACCAGTTCTGATTCAGTATTCTGACGGAGGGGGCTAAATAACTTACGATTGGCTTGTACCGCACTCAGGAGGATGTTGAGAACCCGCTTAGCCTTGAGTCAACCGTACTTTCGTCATGAATGCCAGCAGGGCAACGATACCTGCTGCAGCCGTCAGAATGCTGTACTGAAAGGCTGCAGCCGGCCCGACGCCGCTCCATAATGCGCCGAATACGGAGTTTGCGACTAGTGACCCCAGCCCGATCAGAGTGTAGTAGATCGCGTAGGCAGTTCCCTTGAGGTCCGGTGTTGTGAAATCAGGGATTACAGCACGTTGAATAGTATCGGCTGTTCCGAGATAGCATCCGAAAAGCAGCGCTATAACAAAGGCGTAGAGTGGATTCCCGGTTAGGAGTAGTCCTGACATCGAGGTTGCAAGGAACAGCGTGTAAGTGAGACCCAGAACCGGTAACTTTCCAACTCTGTCAGCCAAGATTCCTGCAGGTAAACCGACTAATACCACTGCGACATTCACAAAGGCGTAGACCAGCGGGATATTGGCCTCTTGAACTCCCAGAGACCCGGCTCTCAAGAGGATGAAGGAGAAGTTGTAGGCACCCACAGAGAACAATCCCAGAGCTACCAGCAAGAGAACAAACTTACGGTTCAGCACTTCCCTTGCATTCTCAA
>CAZRDQ010000030.1:0-18720 GCA_964598945.1 uncultured Candidatus Bathyarchaeia archaeon | reverse complement strand
CTCCATGCCTGAAATAGCATCCATCAAGAGATTGGCGACATCACGCTCACTCAGCCCTGCAAGCCCACGGATCGACATGTTATGTGCAGCACAGAAAGCACCTAGTCTGCGCAGATACACATCAGCAGTTATCCTGGAGCCCCGAGCAACATTCTGATACCAACGCTTAACCTCAGGGTCCTCAAGCAGATGGAGGTACTTCGCCCTTGACATGCAATATCTGTCAGGATGCCTTTTAAAGGGCTCAGGCTTCTTTCTTGTTTCCGCCAAAAAATAGGGGGGACTTGAACCCAGATCGTGGTGGGCCGGGGGAGATTTGAACTCCCGACCTTGCGGCCTTTGTTGGTTTCCGCGTGTAAGGCGGACGTTCTAGCCCAGCTGAACTACCGACCCAGCATTATCCCTGTTATCCCCTCTGTCTTGATATAGGTTTCTCGCGCATACCTCACCTTAACCTAACGATCAGATGTGGAGAGTCTTGACTCACTCGCGAGCGACCGTAAGAATGTTGAGTCCACTTCTCGAAAGGCGTAGCGTAAGACGATTCAAGTCAAAACCCGTCTCCAGGAAGCTTCTCAATGTGATGATCAGAGCGGGACAGAGGGCACCAACATCCTGTGGCGCTCAGTTCTACAGCCTTATCGAGATCAGTGATGTCAGAAAGCGCAAGGCAATAATCAAAATCACAGGAAGAAATCGTGCGCTAGAATCAGCTCCTGTATGGATTTTCGTCTGCTGCGATGCAGTGCGGCCCGCGATGATGTTCCAGATGCTCAAGATAGATTGCCACCTAGGTGAGATAACGCGACTCATTCACGGTCTCATAGATGCCTCCCTCGCAGCCCAGAACATGGTTATTGCCGCTGAGTCACTTGGCTTGAGTTCTGTCTTCACAATCTATCACTGGAAAGCTCTTGGAGAGATCTCAAGGCTTCTCAGACTGCCGGCAGGAGTCCTGCCCGTTCTCCTCTTGTGCATTGGCTATCCAGACGAGAAGCCTCCACTCCGGCCGAGACTGAGCACCGGTACCATTCATCATGAGAACAGGTACAGGCTGCCCACACGACAGATGTTGTTAAGAGACTACGTCAAGAGCAACAGGTCGCTGGTAAGAATGAGCTATTTTGGCGGAGATGTAAGGGATCTCGCTCAGCATTGGCATAGGAAATTCCGTACAGAAGAGATGGTCTCTCGCGAAAAGAAATTAAGGATGGAACTTCGGAGACTAGGCTTCCTTCCAAATAAACTGTGAGGACGATTCTCAGAACCATGTCAACATTCAAAGGCCCAGACAGTCAAATTAAGGCTGTGCTCTTTGATCTCGATGAAACACTGATAGATTCTATTCAAGGTCATGTTGGGGCACATGCTGAAGTATGTAGAATACTCAAAGAGTTCCTTAAGGAAAAAAAGATCTTCGTCGACGAGAAAGGTCTTCTTGCGCAGGTGTCAAAGCTCGATGACGAGATGAATAGGCAGTTCAGATATGATCGTGATGAGTGGTGGCCCGAGCTACTGAAGAGGATGATGATGGAAGTTGAACTGCCACAAGACCTCATCAAGGAACTAACGAGAAGCTACTGGCTAGCATATGCTTCGTCTGCAAAACCCTACCCGGACACGCTGCCTACCTTGCAGTATCTGAGGAATAAAGGGTACTTACTAGGCCTGCTCTCTGATACTGATAGGGTACCAGGCATGAAGCGCTACAGAATAGATATTCAACCATTCAGAGATCTCTTCCATATCACATTGGTGTCGGGGGAGGAGACGAAAGAGACCAAGCCTAGCTCTGAACCCTTTCTGGTGGCATCGGAGAAGCTTGGCGTTAAGCCTGAGGAATGTATCTTCGTGGGTGACAAACCTTTCGCAGATGTCGAGGGAGCCAGAAAGGCCGGAATGATGACAGTCCTTGTCTATCGACGAGATTGGGGCGTTGAAGTGAAAGCCAACTTCACAGTGAGATCTCTAAGCGAACTTAAGGACATTCTCTAGAGGAAATCTAAGACGTGACTATTGTCTCAGTCAGTTCTCTCCAAGAAAACAGCTTAATACGTGATTACAATTGGCCGTCTAGACTGTGATCATCTCTGTTGGATACTTCGTCAAGGGCCTGCATCCGTCCGCCATCACAACCACAACATCCTCTATTCTCACACCAAATTCTCCGGGCATGTAGACGCCTGGTTCAATGCTGAAGGTCATGCCTGGTTCGAGCCTAGTTTGATCTCCCTCGCGAATGTATGGCGGTTCATGTATCTCTAACCCAACTCCGTGACCGGTTCGATGAATGAAATGCTCACCGTAACCACCATCCCTTACGACCTTCCTAGCCGCAAGATCAATAGCCTCGCAGGTCACACCCGGCCTGACTGCTTTCATAGCTTCCTGATGGGCCTTACGAACCGTACTGTATGCTCTCTCCATCTCCGGGCTGATCTTTCCCACAGCAACGGTTCTGGTGATATCAGAGCAATAGCGGCCCAACCTCGCCCCTACATCAAAGGAGACGAACTCGCCCTCTCTGATCTTTCGATCGCCACTTCCATAGTGTGGGAGGGCGCCATTTGGGCCTGAGGCTACTATGGTCTCGAAGGGTGTTCCCTCAGATCCTTTCACCCTCATCTCATACTCAAGGTAGGCGGCTAACTCGAACTCTCTGTCCCACTCCCTGCATATGGGGAAGGTTGCTGCCAGAGCTCCTTCAGCCAGCTCTGCTGACTTTTCCATCAGACGGATCTCCGTTTCTGACTTGAGCATCCTCAATTGGCGCAGTATCTCGGATGTGAATGTGAATTCTGCCTTTGGCGCGGCCTCTCGGAAGATCTTGAACTGTCCGGCCCATAGCTTGTCTGAGACTGCAATCTTGCCGCTGAGGAGCTTCTTCCCCTGAAGAAAGTCCGTGAACTGGTCGACCGTCTTAGTCGCTTCAGTCCACAACTCTATATCCTTGATCCACGATCTCGTTCTTACCTGTTCTTCATAGAGTCTAGGAACAATGAAGACAGGCTCACCCGACGTCGGCAAGATGCATAGAATTGGCCGCTCAGTAGGGACTGTCCAGAAGCCCGTCAAGTAGTACATGTCAGCGGAGGGTGTCAGGCAGAGAGCGTCGACATCTTTCTCACTCATGATCTTTATCGCTTTGGAGTAGCGTTCCTTGAACTCTTCAGGTCGTATCATCTGTCGATCCTATCCAAACCTAAGATTGAAGGCACATCATTGGGGCTCCAGTAATAGGTATTCTCTGGCCGCAGGCAGGGCAACTAGAATCCTCTCCAAGTCTGCACTCGACAATATCGAAGATATATCGCTTGATCAACAGCTCGCCACATCTGGGGCAATACGTATCCTCAAACCTGTGGCCGGGGCAATTACCCAGATACACATACTCAACTCCCTCCTTCTTGGCAGTCGAGTAGGCCTGTTCCAATGTCTCAAGAGGTGTCGGCCTGCGGTCCAGCATCTGGTAGTCGGGGTGAAACCTGGTGAAATGGAGCGGGACATCTGGTCCTGCATAGTCAAGGTGACTCTTTATGATCTCTTTGACAGCCGATGGTCCATCGTTGACTTTGGGAATCAGGAGGACAACCACTTCAACATGTATGCCAAGTCCTCTTGCCTCTTTCACATTTCGCCAGACTAGATTGACATCCGCGTTGCAGAGTCTTCTTACGACCTCGGCATCTCCCTTGATGTCAAACTTTATCGCATCCAAACCCGCATCCTTGAGCTTATGCAGAGCAGCAGTCGTCATGTATCCGTTTGATACATAGTTAGTATTCAAGCAGAGTTTCTTGACTAAGGGAAAGAGGTCTAGGGCGTACTCCAATAGCAATGTAGGCTCGTTGAAGCTTATGGAAACACCTTGACAGTTAGAACTCGATGCCATTCTGGCGAGGTCTTCTGGACTTGTGTAGCTTGCAGTTCTGGGATTCGGCGCTGTCTTGCTTATTTCAAAATTCTGACACCATGAGCAGGGGTAGTTGCATCCCCATGATCCTATCGTGAGGGCTCGGCTGCCAGGCCAGAAGTGGAAGAAAGGTTTCTTCTCTATCGGATTTACTGAGATTGATGAGATGTCTCCGTAGACCAAGGTGTAGATCTTGCCATCGATATTCATTCTTGTCCGGCAGAATCCGACTTCTCCAAGGGGGATTGAGCATCTTCTCTCACAGGTAAGACATCTAGCTCTGTCTCCTTCAAAGGCAAAAAGAGCAGATGTGCGAACTGTTCGGGTTTGTAGTAGTCCTCTGTCTTCTGAGGTCAGTGCCCAAACAGTGTCCTTCATCTGATCATCATCTGAAGTATCGTCCCAGGATGAAGAGCAAGAGGGATACTATCGATATTATGATCAGTATAGGTGATGTGGCAAAGTAGAAGTTGTCGGTTCGGTACGTCCACCAGATTATCGGTGGGAGCTTTCCAAGAGAAGGGATCTGTCTTGCGATAAATGGGAACATTACCAGAAGGAATCCAAGCAGTATCAATACTAAACCCAGTATTGTGAATACACTGAAATCCTCCGGCATTTGGTCCAGCTTCTCTGGTAATCAGTCATTGACTCTTAGAGAACTGTTTGAAGATGTTCTTAAGCTCATCAGGATTTGTGAAGACGTGAATGCTTCGCATCCTCGAGAGTCTTTCAG
Organism: uncultured Candidatus Bathyarchaeia archaeon; assembly: GCA_964598945.1. Classification (GTDB taxonomy): domain Archaea; phylum Thermoproteota; class Bathyarchaeia; order 40CM-2-53-6; family RBG-13-38-9; genus JAGTQV01. The sequence goes on along the minus strand of CAZRDQ010000030.1, from coordinate 14,071 downwards.
TGTTCTCGAGGTCAACTTCTCTCATTTCGAGTTCAAGTTTGTCTCCTGAAGGCAGGATCGTTATCTGCTGGCCCTTCTTGTGATCAACTGGGAACATAAAGATCGGAATGTTGGCTTTGCAGGCTTGAGACACTGAATTAGTTATCAGAGTATCAGCGATGCCGTTAACGATCTTTGCAACAGTGTTTGCTGTTGCAGGGCATATCAGAAAGAACTGGAATTTTCCCAGCTGTAGAGCTCCTGGAATATAGTAGAATGGTTTGGTTGTGTTAGAGTCTACCTCAACGAATATTCTCTTGGAGATAAGTTCTAGTTCTCTGCTGAGACCGTACCATATCAGGACCTTCTCTGCTGCCTTGGATAGGAAAATATACAGATCCAAGTCTCTATTTTCTTGAACTATCTGTTTCATGTTCTGAATTATCTCAGGCATGAAGTCTCCTGAACCAGTTATCCCCCAGGCGACTTTCAACTTCAGTAATCAGTCCAAGAAGGAAGATTTGTATTCAGAGGATTTGTGTAGAGACTCATCAGGGCGGCCGGTCAAATGAGCCGAGGAGACGGGCGTCGCTTGGTGGCGGCGGTTCCTTTGGGATCAGGTGACCTCTTTGAACTGACTCTTCAGTGAGCCGCAGACTGGGCATTTGTCCGGAGCTTCCTTATCAGTTGTGAATCCGCAGGTCTGGCAGACGAAGTATTCGACTGCTGGCAGATCCTTTCCTGACTTTACAGCCTCTATGGCGTCTTGATAGAACTTGGCATGTCTCTTCTCGGCCTCGTTAGCGTAGTGAAAAGTCAGTCTGGCATCAGTTCGGTTCTCTGACTCCGCTGTCCGGATGAACTCAGGATACATCTTCGTGTGTTCGTAGACCTCGCCCTCCAATGCTGCCTTAAGATTGCCCAGCGTTGCCCCGATACCCTTCATAACTCTCAGATGGTTCAGAGCATGCACGGTCTCCGAATCAGCTGCAGCTCTGAAAAGCCTTGCGACCTGAACAAGACCATCAGTCTCAGCCTTTCTGGAGAAGGCTACATACTTCCTATTGGCCTGCGATTCTCCGGCAAAGGCTGCCTGAAGGTTGTCATCACTCTTCACAAGATCACCTGTGAGAGGCATTGGGGTGGATGTTATTTAAACATCGTCATCGGTTGCAGAGAATAATCTCAATCGTTCGAATCGACACACACGCCTTAGTGTATTGTTGCCTTCTCTGGAGGGAAGAGAGAAACTTGATAGATTAGAGATGGTGTGAATAGCTCTATTGAGTTATATGTCCCAGGGGAGTATCCCAGCAAGGGAGAAAAGGCGGATCAACAAGATTCTGAAGATTCTTGACAAGACTTATCCTGGTGCCAGAGTTGCTCTCAACTTCACAAATCCCCTTGAGATGCTTGTTTCAACGATCCTGTCCGCGCAATGTACTGATGAGAGGATGAACATGGTCACACGAGAGCTCTTCAAGAAGTATAGGACGCCTGAGGACTACGTCAACAGCGATATCCGGGAACTGGAAAAGGACATCAGGTCAACAGGCTTCTACAGGGCGAAAGCCAGGAACATACAGAACGCCAGCAAGATCATAGTCGAGAAGTTCAACTCACAGGTTCCAAGGACTATGGCTGAGCTTACAACTTTGCCTGGAGTCGGCAGAAAGACCGCTAACATAGTCCTCTCAAACGCCTTCGGGATTGTTGAAGGAATAGCAGTGGACACTCATGTCGCTAGGGTCAGCAAGAGGCTCGGACTGACAAAGGCAGATGACCCAGAGAAGATTGAGCAAGACCTTATGAGAAGAGTGCCCAGGGATCTATGGTTTCTCTTCACGTACCAAGTGATTGATCATGGTAGGCGGATATGCGCGGCGAGAAAGCCGCTCTGCGCTCAGTGCCCTCTGAACAAGGTCTGCCCCTCAGCATTCAAGTTTGACTAGAGGTTCTAGCATATGACTCTCGACGAGTATCGTTCCAGGAGGGATTTCAAGAAGTCTAAGGAGCCTGAAGGCTCAGCCAAAACCTCAGCTGGGCCAGGAGGAATATACGTAATTCAAAGACACCAGGCCACCCACCTTCACCACGATCTACGTCTTGAGATGAATGGTGTGCTCAGAAGCTGGGCCCTGCCCAAAGGTCCACCGCTCCAACAGAACGTCAAACGACTTGCAGTCCAGACAGAGGATCACCCGATTGAGTATGCAGACTTTGAGGGCGTAATCCCAGAAGGAGAGTATGGGGCTGGAAAGGTTGAGATCTGGGACAGAGGTAGCTTCAAACCTATTGAGATCGGAGAGAACAAGATAATATTCACGATAGAAGGGAAAAGGCTCAAAGGAGACTACTGCCTGATAAAACTCAGGCCGAAGATCGATCCGAAGAACTGGCTATTCTTCAAGAAGAAATCTCAATAGAGATCTCTAGGTTAGGAGGCATCTTAGGCATACTTATATTCTGCTCCAAAACGAGTAAGTGAGCCACAGAGGCTTAACGATGCCAAAGGTAAAAGTCGACTGGAAGAAATGTAATGGCAGCGCTACCTGTGTCGGAGTGTGTCCAGTCAACGTATTTGAGATCCAGAACCTGCCGGACTACCCCGATAGTCCAAAGTCTGTGCCGGTCAGAGAGAAAGACTGCATACTCTGCATGGCATGTGTAGCAGCCTGTCCAGTCCAGGCCATAGAAGTCAGCGAATAGTGGTTGCCGAAGCTATCCTCATAACTGAATAACGACCTATCCTACAGGTAGATGAATCCCTGCAGTGGAAGGCCTAGATGTCATGCCGGATTCAGGCAAGAGAGAGGCTATGTTCTACAAGCCTCTCGAACGGTCCTTGGTGAAGTGTAACCTCTGCCACCAGCAGTGCACGATTGCTGACGGAAAACGAGGGATATGCGGCGTCAGAGTAAACCAGGCTGGAAAACTCTACACTCTGGTATACGGGAAGGCGGCCGCCACAGGCCTTGATCCAGTCGAGAAGAAACCACTCTACCATTTCTATCCAGGCTCATCAACCTACTCAATATCAACAGTAGGCTGCAACTTCAGGTGTAGGAACTGCCAAAACTATGAGATCTCACAGATGCCAAAAGACTATGGTCCAGTAGTGGGTGAGCCGCTTCCCCCTGAAGAGGTTGTATCGGCTGCAAAACGTTACCGGTGCAAGAGCATAGCCTACACCTACACCGAGCCGACGATCTTCTTCGAGTACGCCTATGAGACAGCCCGTCTGGCAAGCAAAGAAGGCATAAAGAATATCTTCGTCACAAACGGCTACATCACCGAAGAGGCTCTAAGAACGATAAAGCCTCACCTTGATGCGGCAAATATAGATCTCAAGAGTCTCTCGGACGAGTTTTACAGAGAGAACTGCGGAGCACGACTGCAACCGGTCCTTGACAACATCAAACTACACAAGGAGCTCGGAATATGGGTTGAGATAACCACCCTGATAATACCGACACTCAACGACTCGGAAGAAGAGCTCAGGAGCATCGCGAAGTTCATCAAGAGTGTAGGCGAGGAGATCCCGTGGCACGTATCCCAATTCCACCCAATGTACAAGCTCCTTGACCTGCCCAGAACCCCAGTCTCAACGCTTAGAATGGCCAGAAAGGTTGGGGTCGAGGAGGGTTTAAGATATGTCTATGAGGGCAACGTGCCCGGTGAAGGCGGCGAGAACACCTACTGCCACAACTGCAATGAGCGGCTAATACACAGATACGGGTACGAGATACTTGAGAACAATATCAAGGACTCCAAGTGCCCCAAGTGCGGGGCAACAATAGACGGCGTCGGCATGGCCCAGTCAATGCTCAAGCTTTTATGAAACCACCGACTATCTCTACTTGAGGATGAACTGTTGGAGCCTTATGAGGAGAAGAAGAAACAATACTACTACTACGGCAAGGAGGAGGTCCGGGCTGCAGAGGTTCTTGAGGAAGCTGCAGAGCAACCCGCTATGGCGCCTGTGGCTGAGCCAGTCCCAGCGAAACCTGCCGTGAAGCGCAAGAAGCCCGCGAGGAAGCCAAAGAAGAAGGCTGCTAAGAAGGCTAAACCGAAGAAGAAATCCCGAAAAGGCAGACGCTAAGCCTCTCTCATGAATCTGGGAATGCAGATACTGCTTCTCAAAGGATCAAACCTTTCAAGCTGACCAATCGTTAGTGGTACTACTACTCTCGAGACCATGCCGTGGAGAGAGTAGGGAAGTCTGATAAGCCGCATACCTCCGGTCGTAACCCACTCGTCGATCGGGTAGCCTTCATTCTTCATCTTGAGAGCCAACCTTCTTCTTTCTCTTCTAGGCCAAGCCGAGGTCTCCGGGTCAAAGACGTGTATGTGGAATCCTCTGCCAGAGTAGACGATTGAGAGTTCAGAGAAGAACCCTGTGAGCCTCTCATACATCTGAAGGGTCTTCTCCTTTATCATTCTGAACTCTAGCATGCAGAAGCTTAGCCCCTGCTTGCGGGCCATCTTCTCCTTAAGAGAACCATGTATGGGGCATCTTAGGTTCTCAGGGTCAAGGTCAAAGGCTAACTCTTGACCCACAATTCTGCCGGGGCGCTCATCACCGCTGTACATTGTCCTGTCGTAGTATACAGCCTCGGGCTGGAACCTCAGAATAAGTCTTCTCACTTCCTCTAGGTCCTGATACTTCTCTATGAGGATCGTCTTGGAGAAGTTGTGTCTAAACTCTGTGGGATAGATCTTTGTGTGCCTTCCGATGATGACCGCGAATACTGTGTATCCCTGCCTTTTACTGAGCCATTCAGAGACCTTGTCAAGTCTGAACTCGTCCTTGTAGAAGCTGCGTCGTTCACTGAGGGTTGAGTAGCGCATCCCTCTTGGGAGGTGGTATCTCAATATTTGATCCAATTCTGTCTAGTGGCATCTCTTATTCGGGGTTTTCTGAGGATTATTTCGAAGTTTGTCAGCTGCAGATCTAGAATATCTATCATCTTAAGATTAAGAGTTTCAGCTACAATCTTGGTGTATTGTGACTTTCAAGCTGTGGTCTACATGCCCATTGAGTTTTCAATGTAGATGAAGGGAGAGGCAATTGATGAGTGCTGCAGCCGGAACCCCGTAGGTCTCGACGCGACTGGAAGGTGCCGCCAGCGGTTTTGAAGTTGGCGTTGTAGGGGAAGGCTGGGTTGAGGATGCTGATGGTGGCGTATGTCTCGGTCGGAGTTGATATAATGGTCTGGTGGATGTTGGGGCTGAGCACTCAACTTCGACGTCAAAGTCTGGATACGTAGTCTCACGGGGCCCATGATACGTTTTAGTTTGTCCGTCATTTGGGATCCGACATTGGTTGAGTATGTCGAACACGAGAATTACGTGGTAGCAAGAGGATGGACTGTTAGCGATGAGGATATTGCTCCTTTCGATAGTCTCATGCGGTATACTCTTCTAGCTTCGGGCGACCCCTACGGCGAGGACGCCCCATGGGTACCCATTACTTTTCATTGTCTGGGTGAAGGATCCTCTACAATAGAGGTTAGCGGTTGGGTATCAGATACCTTGCGCGATCAGGATAAGACTTTTCCTGATTCGGTTGAAATCCCTGTAAACCAGGTGCCACCAGCACCTGTCGGCGGGGTCTTGATGCCTGTGAACAAGCTCAATGTCATTACACCTTACCTCGCACTAGCCGGACTGGTAGCAGTCGTATCGACAGTCATAGTTGCCAGAAAGAGACACTAAGCCGCGCGATTCTTCCCATCAAGAGAATATTTACCGAAGGCCCCACCGCATTTCATCTACGTGTAGATCTCTCAAAACCTCTCCAACCCTAGAGCTTCCTGGATCTTTCTGTCGCAGGAATCTATGAAGCATTCTGAGATCACATCCTTGGCCTTCTCTCTCTTCTCTTGATGCTCCCTCAGGAACTTGGCGACTTTGGGTGCTAGTGTGGCCTTATGCTCGCCACATAATAGTTCGCCGCTCCTGCAGGTTCTCTCGATCTCTTCAAGCTTCTCATCATCAGGCTCAAAGAGGAACCGCTCGTAGTAGTAGATCGGGCATATGTATGGGTTGGCGCCGAGCTTCCTCTGCTCCTCAACCGTGGCTCTGCCCCCTGTATATGCGTTCATTATCTTCTTCTCAGCAAGCTCGAGAGGGTCCGTGGTGAAGATACACGTTTCAGGCATGGATGAGGACATCTTTCCCCCTTTCCCGAGTCCCGGCAGGAACTTGCAGTGTATCTGTGCGGGCTTGTAGTAGTTCAGCTTGGGCGCGGCATCCCTGGCTATTCTCCAGTAGGGATCCTGGTCTATAGCCGCCGGGATCAAGCAGGGCACTGCCTTACCTGTGATGGCTGACTCGAGGAAGCAGGGTGCAGCCTGCATTGCGGGAAAGAACAGTATACCGATGTTTGAGCTCTCCTTGAAGCCGAAGACAGCCTTCGCTGTTGAGTAGGTGACATGCTTTGCAACCTCTACAGCGATCTTGTAGAGTGTCTGGACGTTCTTCATGTCTGAGATGAGGAATGTCTTCTTGGGATCAAAGCCCGAGGCCAAGACATCCAGAGCATTATCGTAGGTGAGTTGCAGTGTGTCCTTGAGGGTGAGGTTCTGGCTGACCAGAAACTTCTCGTCATCTGTCAGTTGGAAGTAGAGTTTGGCGTCGAAGGTCTCTTGGAGGTGTCTTGTGAACAGCCAGGGTATCACGTGGCCCAGGTGAACGTTTCCTGAGGGGCCTCTGCCCGTATAGAGGATGAAGTTCTCACCGGCATCGTACCTGTCCAGAAGCCAGTCGAGGTCTCTGTGTGAGAAGAAGACGCCTCGCCGCAGTTGAATGTGCAGTTCACCTGAGTACCTCTTTATTCTATCAAGTAGCTGGTTGTTGAGGGGTTGGGTGCCGAACTGCTCAATCAGTTTCGAATAGTCGACCTCCCCTGAAACCTCCCAGGGGGTCACGATCATCTCTTCTTCTCCCAAGCTGTTTACCATCTGTACTCTGCACCTGCTCACAGTGTGAAGAACAATTAGCGATTCCAAATCAGCCTTTTGACCTTTTTCCTCCGGCCGGATGGCATATCTTTAGTGTTCACAAACTTTAAGGGTTTGAATAATGCCTCAGTCTATAAATCTTGACCTGAACTCGGTGGCAAAGGGTGTTTCATGATTGGCTAAGCCTCAACTCAAAGTCTGGGGTACCCTGCAAAAGGAGATTGTCGCCACTGACTTGTGTATGTTCTGCGGAACCTGCATCGCCTCATGTCCGGTAAACGTCCTATTCCCAACTGACGACGAGAAACCGACGATAAAGGGAATGTGCGTCCTATGCGGGCTGTGCTACCATGGCTGCCCAAGGATTGAGCTGCCAGTAGACGATATCGAGGAGCAGTTCTATGGCCGCAAAAGAACTGAGGAAGAGAAGTACACAGGTGTACTCCGCGGCACCTACTCAGTACGATCAACAGATCCGAAGATACGTATGCTTGCCCAAGACAGTGGAGCCACGACAAGCATCCTTGCTCACGCCCTCTCCAAGCGCCTTGTCGACTACACAGTCACCACGGGCATGCATGAGAGTGATTACTGGAGACCTAGGCCGTATGTTTCGGGCAGCCTTGACGAATTACTGAAGACGATGAGATCAAAGTACACAACAGGTGCCCAATTAAGCGGCGTCGCAGACGCGGCCGCAGGTTACCCCGAAGCAAAGCTAGGTCTTGTCGGTATCCCTTGCCAGATAGAAGGCCTCAGACGCCTCATGACATCGCCTCTGGGTAACAGAAAACTCGGAGAAAGAGTAAAGCTTGCAATAGGCATATTCTGCTTTGAGAGCTTCAAGTTCAACAGTCTATTCCGAGACTTTGTCCAGGCAAAGAATCAGATATCTCTACAGCAGATCGAGAAGGTCGACATAAAGAATAACAGGTTCAGTCTGTCTGCTGGAGAGAAGATGCTGATGGATCTGCCGGTCCAGGAGCTGAACCCATTCGTCCTGCCAGGATGCCACAAATGTCAAGACTTCTGCGCTGAACTCTCGGACATATCGATAGGCGCGGTTGGTTCACCTAAAGGCTGGACGACCGTATTGGTTCGCTCGGAGTTCGGTGAGGAAGTCTTCAACAGTGCCATCGAAGCAGGAGTGATCGAGTCTAGACCGTTGAGCGAAGTGAAACCTGGAATCTCGCTGGTTGCGAAACTCTCAATGAAGAAGAAGGAGCACGAGGCACCATACATAAGGCACCGCTGAAGGCAGAATCAAGAAAGTACCTGAAGAGACGATTGAGAAAAATCCAGGCCACGTTCTGGCTGAACCCGATGTATATCTCCTCGCAGAATGGCGAGATACTATAGATTCCTGCTCTCTACCACTACGGCTAAGCTTTCACAAGAATCGATGGTGAGGCTCAATGTTTCAAGAAGGAGTTAGCGTGAACGGCCCGTCTCCGCAGAAGCGCAAACCTGACTGGCTAAGGATCAGGTTCAGGAGATCTGAGGATTACTTCGAGATCGCACGGACACTAAGGGCGTTTGGCCTCCACACCGTCTGCGAAGAGGCACACTGCCCCAACTCGACAGAGTGCTGGGGGAGAAGGACAGCAACGTTCATGATTCTGGGCGATATCTGCACTCGATCCTGCCGATTCTGTGCAGTACAGAGTTCAAAGGCAGGTAGACCGGTGGACATCGCAGAGCCTTCAAGGCTGGCCGAGGCTGTAAAGCGACTTGGAATAAGATACGCGGTAGTGACCTCTGTCGATAGGGATGATCTGCCGGATGGAGGAGCTGAACACTTCGCAAGATGTGTAAGAGCCATCAAAGATCTCTCGCCAGAGCTTCAGGTTGAGGCTCTGATACCGGACTTTCGTGGTGGTCTTGAGTCTATCAAGAAAGTTGTTGAATCCGAGCCTGATGTCATCGGGCATAATATTGAGACTGTAAGTAGAATGCAGAGCCAACTCAGAGATCCACGCGCAAGCTACGAGACCTCGCTTGAAGTTCTTGAAACGGTCAAGAAACTCAACCCCCGCATCTACACCAAGTCATCATTAATGGTTGGTCTCGGTGAATCACAAGCTGAGGTTCTTGAGTCTCTTAATGACCTGCGAGCAAGAGGGGTTGACATGGTGACCATTGGCCAGTATCTGCGACCAAGCGTTCGTCATGTTCCTGTTGTCGAGTACATCAAGCCTGAGGTGTTTGAGCTCTACCGGTTCGAGGCCCAGAGGCTTGGGTTCAAGCATGTGTCCTCAGGACCACTGGTCAGGAGCTCGTATCATGCAGCTGAGCTGTTCTCACGACAGGCGAACTGATCAATGAGGCCTAAACTCTAAACTCCCAGAACCGAGAACTCACTGCAGTCACCCCCCAGGAGTAGGGTGTGGGTGGGATGGTGCTCACATGACGAAAAGGCTAAAGATTAACTGAATCGTAGCAGGCGTCCTGCAAAAGGCCTGGTATAGATGGGAAGCGTTGCCTGCGGGCTGCACCGAGCTTGCTTAGAACTGACCTTGGCTAGCGTTTGCGGAAAACACTAACTTCATAAGCAGGCATGTTACCTAAGGTAACAAGATTCCTGAGCTTCTGCCTGCAACGAATATCGCTGCGGCAACCTCAGAGAATCACTGTTCGAAGTGATCTTGTGGATACAACCCTGAGCTATGTCAAGAGGCTAGACAAGAGCCGAGACTTTAGCGATATCTTCGCCTTAGTCAAGAAGGCTGTTAAAGAGACATTGGCTGAGGCACGGGTAGGGCTGATGCTGGTACTGGCAGACCTCCCACTCCAGGTCGGCGCCTTCCACGAGGTTGGGTCCAATGCTATAGTCTTAAACCGCAAGTTGCTGAACGCAGTTGTAAAGTCAGGCAAGTCATTTCGAGAGATCAACTCATACATCTTCACGATACTGCTGCATGAGTACCTACACTCTCTCGGCCACCTTGATGAGCGTGAAGTCAGAGAGCTGTCCTTCCAGGTTACCAAGAGGAACCTAGGTGAGGACCACCCAGCAACAGAGTTCATTGTCAAAGGCCTCGCTGACAGGAAGATCGGCCAGTTTCTCGAAGGCGACAAAGCAGATCTGCCGCAGATAATCCCCGACATCGAGAGAACAACTCAATCCTACATACAGTAGAAATGTCTATGAGGCGATACCGCGTGCTTGCGTTCTCTTCATCTCCGTTTCCTGATGTTCAGACGGATAGACGGGTCAATACCGACGGCATAGTGTGTAAGGAGAACTTGGGTCTCAACGACTCGTATGACACCGCGCTTCGAGAGTCCAATGACTTCAGAGAGGTCTTCGAGGTCGTAAGGCGTTCAGTTAAGGAGTTCCTGGGAGCAGAGAGGACCGGGCTAGAGTTATATCTGCGAGATCTGCCGCTGGGAGTTGGGGCCTTCCACAAGGTAGGCACGAACATTATCGTGGTGAACAGAGCGTTGATAGATCAGGTCGTTCAGTCTCAAGTAGCCCTCAACGAGATGAAGTCTTTCGTGTACAGTATCCTGCTCCATGAGTACCTCCACTCACTCGGAATCTACGATGAGCTGCGGGTCAGGAGACTCACTTACCAGATCTCAAGGGAAGCACTTGGGGAAGCGCATCCAGCCACTGCCCTAGCAAAGAAAGGCCCATGGGCGATTCTGAACTGGGGGCTAACATCAAGAGGCAACCAGTGGTCTTAAGGCCGCGGCTCCGTGAAGACAGTAATGGCTCGAGCAAGATTAAGGCCGTAGCTCTGTGCTCAGCCATTGCTCCTCTACTTTTCTAGACCAAGCTATTCAGGTTACTGTACCATAAACGATTTTTGAGGGGCTGACCTGCCAGAGACTAGAGGTGTAGTGATGAGCAAGAAAACAATTACAGCAGTAGTCTTGGTGCTCACAGTCTACCTAGCGGTCGTGCATACAACGGTCGCAGTCGCCTACACGCCTCCACTAGGCTACAGCGGAAAACCGATAAAGTACGGAGGATGGCTCATCGGCCAGGTCTATATGGAAATGCATCACATAATACGCAGGATTCCATGGGCTAAGATAACTGCAACCAGCGTTGATGGGACCTTCACGAAGACTACGACCACAAGTGGATTCGGCTCCTACAAGATGTATCTGCCGCCGGGAAACTACACGGTCACATTAACCCACGCACACTACACGCAGAAGTACGACATCACGATCAGAGAAGACCAGATATACCGACTCTTGAACATCTACATTGAAAGACCTGACATGCCAGAGTTCTCGGACAAACTGGCCTATATGAAGTAGAGGCTCGCCACTCTCCTCCTTTTTTTGCCCCCTTCTCCGAGCTTGCGCTCCTCAACGTGAAACTGACTACGAGTAAGACTTGAGTTCCTCGTCGATGAGGATGTCAGATCGAGTACCTTGTAAGGCCTCGGGTTACAGCCCAGTCAACTCGGATCATGGGAAAGGATAGTGCAGAGTGACGCCTTCCTTAGAAGTTACGACGATGTTAAACCTGGCGCTATAGAGTTGCGCGCCCGAGCCTGCCTCTAGCGCCTTGGTTATCGTCATAGTGTCCTGAGGTTTCAAGGTGTCAGCGCGCGCGAGAAGGATCTTGCCCTTAGATATGTCTGACTGGAGCAGGGTAACCTCAACATTATGCGCGTCCGCTGAACCCTTGTTCTTAAGAAGGAAACTTATAGTATCCTTCTCAAGCTTCACGTCCGTAATCTCAAAATCAGGCCTGCTGGATGACCTCAACACAAAGGGTAGTGTCGCGAGAACCATTACGGCAATTACAGCTATCATCACGAGCTTAAGCCTGAAATGGCGCCTTCTCTTTGCGGGTCTCCTTACAGGCGCGAGCCTCGCTTCAAGCCCGTGTCTGAGGGCCCCATATTCCTGTGGGCTCATAAGCCCCTTAGCGTAAGCATGGTCAAGCCTGTTTATCAGGTCCTTAATTCTCTCGCTCTGGCCGGCATTGGACAACCTGACCTGCCCCAACCTAAGGATAACCCTCTGGAGGCTAATACGGTTTACGAATCAGGAACCGGGGATAATCAGGGGATCTCTTGAGTGGAGGTCAGTCGCTTGGTGAGGTCTGCAGGATTTGAGTCAGGTGCCTTAACACGTTATTCTTGGCTCATAAGGCATGATGGCTGGCCATGCCGCGTAGCAGCAAGCGTAATCTCATGGACGAGGCTCATTTATAGACTCCGGGGTGACCTGTCTCATGTCTGAGATCCTGCTTGGCACCTGTGGCTGGAGCTATGCAGAATGGGAGGATAGCCTCTACGAGAAGAGACAGAGCAAGCTTAAACAGTACGCAGCGGTCTTCCCGACAGTGGAGATAGACTCCACATTCTACAGGATCCCAGAAGCAGGAACGGTGCTCGGCTGGGCCAGGTACACTCCTCAAAGCTTCATCTTCTCAGCCAAGCTGCCTCAGACCATAACGCACAAGAAGGCACTAGATGTTGCCAGAGATATTGAGTCAGATCTTAATCAGTTCCTGGAGGTAATGAGGCCTTTAGTTGAGACTGAGAAGCTTGCGTGTATTCTCGCTCAGCTGCCCCCTTTCCTCAGATTCAACGCTGGGAGGCTGGAGTCGTTTCTTGCTCTACTATCTAGGCCTCCACAGTATGCAGTGGAGTTCAGGCATGGTTCGTGGATGCAGGAGGAGACGTTCAGGCTTCTGGAGAGATATCAGGTGGCCTACACAATAGTCGACGAGCCACTACTCCCACCTGATGTCCACGTAACTTCGGACATCGCGTATCTCCGTTGGCATGGCAGAGGAACCGGGCCCTGGTTCAACTACAGATACTCAGAGAAAGAGCTTCAAGAGTGGCTTCCAAGAATCCGGAAGGCCTCTGAAAGAGCAAAGAAGACGCTGGGATACTTCAACAACCACTATCATGCCTATGCTCCAGAGAACTGTCTGCAGACCATGCAGATACTCGACAGAATCACACCTGAAGGTGTCTCCGCCCTAAGAAGAATAGTCTCTCACCGACAAGAAGCTCCTGTAGCCGTCAGAGCAAGTAGCCTTGAGGCTTGGACAGGACCGATAGGAGAGAAGGCCGTAAGCAGACTCCTCCTGAGACTTATGACTCCAGATCTCTTGGAGGCTGCAAGATCCATGCCTGATACAGATCTATCTGTCCGGGAAGACAGCAAGAAGAGGCTGGCGGCCTACGTCGGGGAAACAACGGTTGACATAGACTTTATGAATCGCAGGATAATCCATCGATGTCCGATATGGAAGAGTTCAGCATCCGAGAAGAAACTCTGCCCTCACATCGCCAATCTTCTGATGGGAACTGATCCTGAGAAGAGCAAGAGCGTGCTTGCCAATATATTGTCAAACCTTGGTGAATGGAGATTTGAACCGCGACCAGCAGCCGAATCTGCATAGACAACACGATTGAGGATAGTGAGCTTCAATATGAAGATGGAAGCAGCTTCGACATCAAACACCACACAGTGAACCTCAAAACCTAAGGAGCTTGGCGGGGTCGGTTAACATATTATTAGCGTTTAGATTAACAAGTTTGTTGTTAATAAGACGGTTCCTATCCAATCTACGGCTTTATTTATGATAAGCGGGCCTTCAATTTACAAGCTTTCTATGACTTTCTGTAGTTTAGACTCTGCCTCAATAGCTACTTCATCGAGGTCTTCACAATTTAGAATCCTCATCATTTCGAGGCGCACTCATCGGGCGTGGTCAGCTAGTCGGGATAGTATTTTGGAGGTGCTATGAGAACGAGGGCGGAGAACAGGATAATGGACGTGATGAGTGAAAAGATTCCAATAGAGAATGCCAATACCATCATCTTTTTCAAGCTCGCTTTTGACCCTACCTCGGAGTAGAGCAACATCGCGGCTAAGACTGTCCCCAAGAAAGATATGTTTGCAACGGTAACTGCAACCACCATGAATGGCCTCATCGACTTTGATATGAAGGGGGTTATGGCTGCAACGGTCCATGCGCCGCTGACGAGCAGCATCAGAAGCGATACGAGCACTAACCATGGCGAAGGTTTCTGTTCACTCATAAGCTTGTCGAGTCTTGGACAAGGGAAAAGGAAGTATTAAACTTTGTAATCCTAGGTTCTGTATGTGTTATCACATAACATATGGCACACTCTTAA
>CAZRDQ010000029.1:17933-19946 GCA_964598945.1 uncultured Candidatus Bathyarchaeia archaeon | reverse complement strand
ATCACATAGCGGACATTGGCACGGGCTCGTCTATAGCGGTTCTCGATATTACCCGGTTCGAATCGATGCTCTTTCTTAATTCGTTATTGCGGAATTCACCGAGCAAAGACAAGATAATAATCTGCTCCTGCGAGCCTGTGGACACCCGTTTCCAGCTCAGAAGGACAAATCTCGATAGACTACATGATCTTACAGAGTTGAGTCTTGAGATGGAGAAATGTAGACAGACGGTGGGTAATCAGGGCATAGTGATACATCACTATCTGCCGCATCTGCTGGTCAAGGAGAATGAAGATCTTGTTCTGAGAATGATAGAGTATTGGCTTATGAAGCAGCCCACTGTGGAGACCACTCAGTTCTTCACCCTGCCCAAAGCAACCTTCTCTCTATTTGAGAAAAAACTTCAAGCCTTGGTTTCCGGCGTGATATCCATAAACGTCATGAGAACAGACAAAGAAAGGCTATTGTCCTTCCAGATAATGGGAACCTGCCGTCCCGAGTATCACATGAAAGAGTTTCCTTTCTCTGCTGAAGATGGGCGACTTATGATCAAGTGGAAGGATTCCTTCACAGACATTCTTCCGCGAGAAGAGGAACCGGCAATAAGAAACAGAATCGAATACTTGAGGACGAATCTCTATTCCACCAGAATCGTCCGAGGTGATGCTCACCCTGCATCTGAAGAATTGAGCCTCTATGATGGTTGGCTTCTCTCCCAGCTAATAGGCTGGAGGCTAGAACAGGTTATGTGTTATTTCCCTGAGGAGAATGATGAGATACTAAGGAGGCTGGCTATATGGAATCTAAGGGACCTTGTTAGATTCGAGCCTGTAGAACCAAGTAAACCCATCCCGCCAAAGAGGCACCTGAGCTCTAGAACGCATTTCGCACTTTCTCTTCCAACCGCGGTCTCTTTGCAGTTACTTAGAAGAAGACGACACACAATCCCCATGTCCGTATACAATGCTCTCAGAAGATCTGTTCACGCTTTCATGTCGGACTGCCTGCGCAAAGAGGATCTGGGAAAAGAACTCACAGAGTTCGAGACCTACTTCCAGGACATGACGGCTAGAACCACTGCCGTTGAAACCTTTAGCGAGTTGGGAGAAGATATAAGATACGACTTTGACCTCAAGTACTTACCCAAGATCCTCTCACTTGCCATGTACTACGGCTACGGTGTGAAACCCAAGATCTCAAGGCTATCAGAAGATCTCTTCAGCATCGACGTGCCTGATTGCTTCATCTGCTCTGGAGCGAAGAGTGAAACCCCAGTATGTCAACTTCTCATAGGCACCATAGTTGGTTGCTGCAGCGTTGTCTTCAAGGAACATTTCACCTGTAATGAGGTCCAATGCAAAGCCTCCGGGGAGAGTTCCTGCGTGTTCCAGCTGAAAAAGAGATGATGTCCGCAGTACAAGATCGCTATGTCTCGGTTCGTAGGTATTGGCTCAACTTACTCCGCCAACGGTCAAAACCCGAGGGGTCTGCCGGGAATTCTTTACAGTGCGACGAGACAGCACAGATTCGGCGGAAGGTGGCCAACAGGCGAAACAGGAACCTCGGTCTCGGGGCCATCCTACAAATCATTGTCAGCTTGTTGAGATTCGACAGTTCCCCGAAGAGATCACCGGAGGCATATTCTCCTTTGGTTCCCAGTGCTTTGAGCAACACAACAACTTCGTCCGCTTCCAGTCCCAGCATGAAGTCGCTGAGTACTTTGTTTGCGCTATATCTATGCCCTTGCGCTTTCATGTACTCTACATTGAAACCCCATAAGGCATCTTCGGAGTTAACGCTCCTACTCAGGCAGGAAGTTGCCATGTCTGACGCGATTCTGGCTGAGAGCATCGCTGGACCGATCCCGTCTCCGTTGAGCGGATTTGCGTGACACGCGGCATCACCTATTGCGAGAAATCCGCTTGCGACTGCGCTAGGTAGCGGGTGACGAAGAGGAACAAGCCCGATCTCGGATCGAACAAACTTGGAGTTCCTCAACGCAACGTTCTCCTG
>CAZRDQ010000029.1:0-17923 GCA_964598945.1 uncultured Candidatus Bathyarchaeia archaeon | reverse complement strand
GAATGAACTTTCTGAATTTTGATTCCAGTAGGTTTGCTGTTGAGGAGGTGCTCCAAGGGACTAGCAAGCCGGTGTTCACCAAGTCACCCTTCTTTGGGATGATCCAGCAATATCCGCCAGGGGCTACCTCCCAGTCATAGTAGAGTGAACAGTAGTCTTCGAATTCATCTGCTATTCGCCGGTATTCCCTGTACCCTACCCCGATGCTGGTCTTCTCAAGCCGCTCCGCCGCGGGCCAAGATGCAGGAAGCGTATTTCTGACAGCAGCGGATATTCCTGTTGCGTCAATTGTTATAGATGCTCTGAAGGTTTCAAATTTTCCTGAGTGCCTAGCACCTACTCCAACAACCTTTCCGTTTTCTAGCAGGGCTTTCGTAACCACGTTCTCAGAGAAGAGTTCGACGCCCTGGTTTTGCGCTTCTTGAAGAAGACGTTGACCAAAGGCATGCCTATTCAGTGTTAGGCCTTCTCCACGTATTGTGAAGATCAGGCCCTGCGAGCCTGTGTAAAACTTGACTCCTTGAACGGTCCTTTCGACCTCATTTGTGGGTGGGGTCACTCGGGCGTCGTGAAATTCGTGGAGTCCGACTCCGTCTCCGCAGACTTTCATGCCTATTGTTGGACTCGGCTTGGACTCTACAAGCGCAACCTTGTAACCTTTCTCCACTATAAGCTTGGAAGCGATGCTTCCCGCTATCCCTGCACCTGCAACAACCACATCATACATTTTGTCCTGCAATCTTAGTGGGTCTCGAGTCTTAGCATCAGGGCTTGTGTCTCTAGATGTGTTTTGAATAAGCTGCAATGGGATCAGAGATACGATACATTCCTAGGCTCCCTAGGGAGATGGCTGTCTTGCAGAGGCTGTTCAGGCTGCGCTCGTGAAAGAGCCACTTTCGAATGGCAAACATTCGCAAGACCTTTGCTCCGAAAACTATGGCATCGATATCTATTACTTTAGTCAGCTCTTTGGCTTCCATTAGTGGCTCTATTCCTTGCAGAAAGATCAGGTCGGCGAGTTGAACAACCTCGTTTATGACGTCACTGTGTTTCAGGATTCTTAGCAGTTCTTGGCCGTCTCGCCTCAGATCGGACTCATCGATCATGCCTCTGTCTAGAGCGAGCAGGGGAACGCTGCTGAATATGCCGAGCTTGAGATCCTCTTCTAGATCAGCTATGTCGTCATAGAGGTTGCAGCCTTTGAAGAAGTAGTCAGCCGCTCTTCTCACGCCAAGGACGGACTTGAACTCGTCCCGGTCGAGTCCTCCTAAAGCCTTCTCTAGGAAACAGAAGTCTATATCAACCCATATTCTTCCTACACTCTTCTCGTTGACCTTTTGAATGTAATCTTTGATCGTAGTGGTTGGTGAGGCTCCATCAGCCTTCTCATCCATGGACCTTATCTGGCCGTCAATATACTCATCAAAGTCTTGAGCGTAGATCCGCGACGTCTGTGCCCCTTTCTTTAGACCATAGGCTACCTGATCGTAGGTCCACCTGGCCATGTTCATACAGGAGTTCTCAGCCTTGCCGAGAAAACTGTCCGAGCCTTTCAGATCAAATGATTTCTCTGTGAACGCTTTCAGATGTTCTCTCTGGGACTTTATGGCGTCTTGTTTGCTTGAGAGTCTGTCGTTGATATTGTCGAGAACCTTGATGCTCGTAATCGCCGAAGTCTTAGCAACCATGGACGATATGATCTGAGAACAGCTGGTAGCCGATGAGAGTGTGGGTAGTGAAGTAAGTGCCGCTAGGTAGGCTCCGTAGTAGTAGTGTTTCTTCTTCAACAGTCGGTGAATCCTAAGTTCATCGGCGGTAAGGCAGCGGCTCCTATCGAGGGCTGTCTCGAGTCTAGTACCAAATGCATCTACTGAATCCTTGATCATCATCATGCTTCTTGGGAATCTGGTCGACCTGAATCGGTTCATATAAAGCAAGAGGGATGCTGCTGAGAGCTTGTATAGCGTGTTTGTGCCTTCGCGTTTCTCATCGATCACCGGCGGTGGCTCACATTCTGGTGCAGAACAAATACCTGATCCCAAGAAGGAACTCAAGTTGATCTTCTAGCTGGAACGATATAAGAAATACTGTTAGTGAAAGTTTCAGCTTTTGCTTTCTCTTACTAGCGCCTGTCTAAACAGTGTAAATCTGCTATGTGAAGGCGTAAGTGCTTTTCGCCTATTTGCGGTACAGATTCCTGGATAAGAATGCCTCTTGAGCCGCGAGGCGTCAGCTCGGTGACGAAGAGCATCCCTCTCCCAGGATGGTTGTTGTCTGCTTGGCATTCAGTCGTCTAAGAGTTTGCGTGAATATGCCTGACTCTTTGACTGAGAAAGACGTATCTAGCCATGTTAGAAAGACTTTACTTCGGAAGTGCTGGTGTTCTTGGGGCACCTTGTCGGGGTTGTGGGAAAGCCGAACGTAGGCAAGTCGACATTCTTCTCAGCGGCAACAATGGTCAGTGTGCCCATCGCAGCCTACCCTTTCACAACCATCAAGCCGAATCGCGGGATAGGCTACGTTCGTGTCCAGTGTGTCTGCAGAGAGTTCGGAGTCAAAGATGAACCTGTGAATTCAGTCTGCAGGGATGGTGTCCGACTGATACCTGTAGAGCTTGTTGACTGCGCGGGCTTGGTTCCCGACGCTTGGCAGGGGAGAGGACTCGGCAACAAGTTTCTCGACGAAATCATGACAGCCGACGCACTAATTCATGTCGTCGACGCCTCAGGCGGAACAGATCTTGAGGGCAGAATATGTGAGCCTGGAACTCATGACCCTCTGGAGGATATGAAATTCCTAGACAAAGAGCTTGACATGTGGTTACTGCATATCCTCAAGAGAAACTGGGAGAAGGTTGCCCGAAGAGGTAAACTGTCAAGGGAAGAGCTTGTTGATGACCTAGCCACTCGCCTGAGTGGCCTCGCGGTGAGACGGGGATTTATAGGAGATGCCCTTAGAGAATCAGGGCTTATGGTGGAGAAAGTCAGCAACTGGTCCGACGATGATCTACTCAAGCTTATTCACAGGATTCGTTCACTCACGAAACCAATGATTGTAGTGGCGAATAAGATTGATCTTCCGAAATCGAAGGAGAACCTGGCTAGACTTGAGGCATCCGGTTACAGAGTCATCCCCTGCTCCGCCGAAGCAGAACTTGCCTTAAGACGCTCAGAGGAGAAGAAGATGACTGATTACAGACCCGGGGATAGCCGGTTCAAGGTACTGGCGCCCGAAGCATTAACACAGGAACAGCTGAGTGCGTTGGAGAAGATTCAGAGGGAGATTCTAGAGATGTTAGGCTCCACGGGAGTCCAGGAGGCGATAAACCTCGCTTTCTTCGGGCTGTTGGCGATGCTGGTGGTCTACCCTGTCGAGAATGCTGAGAACCTCACTGACCATAAGGGAAGGGTACTTCCTGATGCCTATCTTGTACCGTCGGGAACGACAGCGAGGGAATTTGCAGGCATGATTCATTCCGACTTGGGCAGGAACTTCCTTTATGCCACTGAGGCACGATCGAGAATGAGAGTTGGCGAGGACTACGTCGTCAAAGACAGGGATGTTCTTTCGATCACCAGCAGCGCCAGGAGAGGATGAACGTATTAAGACTGGCATGGTTGCTGATTCAGTTTCTCAATCGCCTCTGTGGCAAGCCTTCTGAAAAAGCGCTCTCCGAGTCGTTGGCCGCGACTGCGTCCAACGCACCCCTCTCCAGCAAATAGGATCTTGAGTGAGCCTTCCTCGTTCTTCATCTCGAACGGGTAGAATCGGCATACCAAGGGGCGATGATCATATAGTCTACACTGATTACCATTCAGAAAGTAACATGCCCCATTCGGTTTACTCATCTCGTAGCGATAGGTTTGATCTTGGGTCTCACAGGCAAATTGTTCCACCGGGATGCTGGTCTCTTTTGAGATCTCAACCGCTTCCATTGGGAGGAGTCTTATGCGCCGCAAGTGGTTCGGTGCGTCCCGACAACACTCGCTGCATCTTTGGCATCTCCAACAAACACGAGTTGGATGTGAGACCTTTCGACCCAAAACTGAGAACGAGCTGTCGCGGTACCATAGATCACTCATGAGTTTACAGGGCTCCTCAGTAGCCCCTTTCTCAGAGTTATCTTTACCTAGCCTTGACATGTTTGACTATGGGAGCTCGGGACTTTTTCAAGACTCTATAGCCGCAGATGGGACATTTCACCTCAGGGGTGACCGAAAGCTGCTCGGCAGTGACCTTGGCATTACAGTTGATGCACTCATACGTCAGTCCCGCCCCAACTTTTTTCTCCGACGATTCCATGTATCTAACCGCCTGTCAAAACTCAGCCGCCCGAGTTAAAGGTTTTGAATCGCGATGCATGGCAGTTCGACTTCGATGAGATTGCACTGTGACATAGTTGGAGACATCGCGGTCATCAAAGATGCCCCTCTTGACACGCAACTACGTATGGCAGGGTCCATTATGAATAGGAATAGGAACGTGAAAGTTGTTCTGGCTCAGTCCACTCCCGTACAGGGTAACTTTAGGCTCTGCG
Source organism: uncultured Candidatus Bathyarchaeia archaeon (assembly GCA_964598945.1). Lineage (GTDB taxonomy): Archaea > Thermoproteota > Bathyarchaeia > 40CM-2-53-6 > RBG-13-38-9 > JAGTQV01. The sequence goes on along the minus strand of CAZRDQ010000029.1, from coordinate 13,386 downwards.
AATTCAAGGTAATAGCCGGAGAGAATAGAACCTTCACAGTACATCGCGAGAACGGTTGCCTGTTCCACCTCGATTTGGCGACAGTGCATTTCTCTCCAAGGTTGATCCAGGAACGGCGGTTGGTGGCAGAGGACGCGAGACCTGGAGAGTGCGTACTCAACATGTTTGGTGGCGCAGGAACCTTCTCAATAGAGATAGCCAAGAAATGCCCCGAGAAGGTGTTCAACATAGATGTTAATCCAGAGGCGGTCAGGTTCTGCCTGAGGAACATCTTGGCAAACCGCCTGAGGGGAAGAGTCACCGCTGTGCTGGCAGACGCAAAGGAAGCAACGATAGTGCTTTTCACGGAATGGATGGACAGGATCCTTCTGCCGTTGCCGGAGAAGTCACGCGAATACCTGAATGTTGCAGTCTCTGCCTTGAAGCAACGAGGAATTATCCAGTACTACGATTTCATAGACGCTATGAAGGATGAGTCTCCTGCAGAGAAGATGTGGGAAAGAATAAGGTCTCTGATCGATGAAGATCGAATTACTCTGAGCAAGGCAAGAATCGTGAAGAGTGTCGCGCCCAGGCGTTATCTCGTGTCGCTTGAGCTTAGAAAGTCTTGAACTCTTGCTTAAGGGACAGCTCCTGAGGTTTGTTGAGGCTTCGAGGCGTTTTGCAGGCAAACCTGTTGTCCTGAGCAGTGTACTTGCCCTTTTATTCTCCTGACGAAGTTGCCGCATGTGAAGCACTCAATGAATGATCTGGTTGTCATTGTGACAGGGCACTCGACGGATTCTTTCTTCATTCTTGCAAGTGTCTTGCCACCAACAATGCCCTTCAGTGAATCTACCTTCTCTTTTGGAACTTTGATTCGAGTGCTAGATGGCTTGATCTCGACCGTATGTTTAGCGTCGCTGTACGAACTCACTTGGGATCACTGCCTGTTAACGTGCTCTTCTCTGATCGCGCCGCAACGACGCGTTGCCAGCTGCCTTCTGGTGAAGCTGTCAGTGGAACAGAGACAGTAAGTCCTGGGCATATTTGATTTTTGGTCAGGGATTAGACCGGCCTAATCTCAAGATCCTGCGATTGTTGACTGGCTGTGCGGAGCAGGAATGAATGGGGCGGTTGTGTGCACCCCTCGATCTCCTCTGCAGGCTCATGAGCGCTCTAGGCATTCAGGTTCTTCAGTCATCGCATATTTGATGGAAATCTGGGAAAGAACTATTCAAGGCCCCAGCAGCTGACTTCAGAGCGATACTGGACTCACAGAAGAAAGGAGAGGGATTAGTTTCCAGCTCTAGTCTGGCTCAAACTGAACCTGGCCGGGAGAGACAGACGCACGGATGATCCTTGCCGATCTAGTGCACCGCCATCACAAAACCAACCACAGGAACCCGCAGAGGGGGAAGTGCCTCGAAACTGAAAAACATATAAGAAGTGGCCGACCATGACGGAAAAGTCCCCTGCATACCGATGACCGAGAAGTGGAGTAAAGAAGCTTCAAAACCAATAAGAACATAAGGTTATTAGCACAATTAAGGCCGACTGTGCGTGAAAAGCCTTGCAACATAGATCTGTTCTCATCGTAACAGTCATCGTTCTTGCGATTGTCGACATTGTGGTAGAGCTTCAGGTTTTGCCTCTGCTATACGGAGGCATGCCTATTCCATTTCCTGAGACGTCAAAGCCGATTGGCGGAAGCCTCTTCTCAGCTGCCTCATTGCACATAATCCTAATCGGTTCTAACCTCTTGATAATCATGTTAGTTCTGAAGAAAGCTGGATACAAAGGCGAATCGATACCCTCTAGGAAGAGCGACTGGTTGGACCTATTTGCATTCCTCGCCTTGGTTTTTTCCGGATTGGCGATGTGGTTCTATCCAATGTTCATGATAGTATTCATCGCCTCGGGGGTCTATCTGCTCCTTACGGAGATGCGTTAAGACTCTACTGTTGCAGCACCATATCTCTCAGAAGGCTGACGACAAGACCCAACATCATTGCGATACCAACAGGCAGCGTCATGAGAAACCTTCGGAGTGACCGATAGTGCAGAACTCCGAGAGCGAATAATGGTGCAAGAAGCATGAGTAAGAGAGGGTTCACCAAATACAATGCGGGTAGCAACAGGTAAGCACCGTAATACGCGTAGGTTCTCCTTAGCCGACGGGTCAGCAGTCCCTCTTTCAAGAGCAGGTAATGGTATCGTGGCACTTCCAGCAGCCTCTTTCTGAGGTGATCTTTGTACACTAGTGGTTTGAGATGGATAGCCCTTTTCTGTCTGTAGCACGCGATCTTGAACCCAAGCCTCTCGGCTTTGGCTCCCAACCATAGATCGTCTGCTTTGGCAAAACGCTCATCTATCTTCCAGTCTACTCTATCCAGTAGCTCTCTCGAAAGTATCGTGCATCCCAGCGTAACGTCAACCTCGAAGGTTCGAGGATGTTCATTGTCGTCCTGAATGTACACGTAAGGAATAGATGCCATGCCAATCTGAGGATCTTTCTTGATAAAATCAACGAGATCCTTGAGGGTTCCCTTAGGGATCTCGACATCAGAATCTAGGCTTACAAGATACTGTGCCTCGGTATCTCTGGCTAAGCTAAAGCATCCATTTCTGGCTTTCGCGATGTTTCCTCGTGATGGAGTGGTTTCCCTCCTGTGAATGACCTTGAGGTACCTAGGACCATGTTCCTTGATGAAATATTGAAGGATTAGATCTGAGGAGTCAGTGGAACCGTCATAGAATATCACTACTACTCTGCTCTTGTCGTAGGTGTCGTTGGCAATTGACTTCAACGTGACTGGTAGTGTGTCCTTTCGGTCACTGACAGGGATGCATACAGCGATGTGAGTCTGTTCGTCGCTGCGGTCGAGGTCAAACTTAATTGATTTGTGGCTTAACACCATTGGCCAGCCAGCCGGCGATTATCATTCTATAGGCGTCCAGTTGCCACCTAGAAAGTTCCATGTCTCCAGTTAGGGCATAGATCCAGGCAGCTTTGGGTGGTCCTAGCAGGGCAAACATAAGGATCCTCTTCCAGCTGTAGTATCCGTAGGCTCTAGCGATCTTCCCGAACTCAATGAGGTCTCTTATGTTTCTGGCACTAATGTCTGCAAAATGATGGCAACAGACCTTGCTCGTGGCAATCCATCTGAATCCTCTGTTGATGACATGTTGCTTGATGTAATGGTCCTCCCAGACGTGTAGATGCCTTGGTATCCGCATACTTTTTGCAAGCTTAGTTCGAATGAGTGTGTCGTGTAGCATGCCACGACGGTTCCCTTCTATCAGCATCGTGTCCTCAAGCGTCCTTCTGTAGAATCTTGCCATTGCGGCACATCTCTTCAGATCGCTTGGAGCAACAGGGATGGCCACGCCCCAGACCGCGCCGGTGCTCTCAGTTAGATGTGGACTGATCTTAGCGTACCAGTTCTTGCACAGTACGACATCACTGTCAACGAAAGCAAACCATTCAGTCTCAACTTCTTCTATGCCTCTTTCTCTTGCTGCTCCTCTGGTCCCTTCCATCTGAACAAGAGAAACCCTTGGGTATGACTTCAATATCTGAACAGAATTATCTGTACTATATCCGTCGATTACAATAAGTCTGCTGACAGGTATGTTAGCGTAGATACTCTTCAAGCACATATCCAGGAGTGGCCTTTCACTGTTCCGGGTCAGCATCACAACATCTATTCTTTCTAGGTCTCTACGCATCAAACATCCTGCTTTGATCCTTTGTCGCAAGAGCCAAAGGCTTCATCCTTATAATATATGTCTATTTGAGATCTAGTCTCTCTTTCGCTGTTAGAGTGGTCTGTGATGAACTGGAAACGAATGCTGGTGGAGGGTCTGTCTTGGCTACCTTACTCCGCTCCTAAGGTCTCGCTCTACCGGAAACTCGGCGCCAGGATAGGCAACCGGGTCAGGATCGGCAGCGGGTCATTCATCTGGTCTTCTGATTTTCGGAACGTGAGCATAGGCGACGGAGTTACGATCAGAGATAATACCAGATTCTTCTGCGAGAGACTAACGATTGAGGAAGATGCTTTTGTTGAGCGCGACAGTTTTGTGTCAGGTTCTGAGTTCTTTCTCGGATTCGGATGTTACTTCGGCCAGAGGATGTTTGTTGACTGCACGAGCCCTGTGAAGATTGGTCGGGAAGTGATCATCAGCTTCACAAATATCTACACTCACGAGATGAACTATGCATGGGTGACTGAGGGCCGGGTCAAGAGGAAGTCTGGTCCTGTAACGATAGGCCCCAGGGCCTCTCTCGCCCCTGGGATACACATCGGCGCCGATGTGAATATTGGTGAGCACGCCATCATAGGCTCTGGCTCTGTCGTCCTCAAAGATGTTGCCCCATATACGCTTAGTGCGGGTGTTCCATGTCGAGAAATACGTAGCATCAAGGAGCAGTTCCAGGCCAAGCAGAGTGTTCTAGATGAAGTCAAGGGCGACCTTGAGACCTACATCCGTCGCAAGTATCCAAACAAAAAGATTCAGTTACTATTCAGGGATTCAGTTGAACTGCGAGCACTGGATGAACAAGTTACTGACCACTTCTTCATGATCGGAAACTACATAGTGGACGAAGTCTTTCGCGAGCTGAAGGTGAGGTCTGGTTTGCTCTCGGCGTTTGATCTCCGAAGGCAGCTCTATTACAAGAACGAATCTGAGCTGACTCATGTCGTGAAGCACCGCATGCGACGATTCGGCCTGGTCTTCAAACCCTACTGATGGCAGACTCCCGACGCGGCGGCAAGATATGCTTTAGCTGAAACAGAATGATCCGTGTGGCCTGGGATACAAGCGTAGGCTTAAATAGGCTAGACGAGAATCATTTCAAAAGAAGCAAGACCAAGAGGGAGTCGTAGAATACTGCCGAGTGTCCTTTCCGAGCCGCCAAACATAGCCAGTTTAACCGAGCCGAAGTCTAAACTTCTTGGACTGACCCAGACACTGAACAAAGCTTTTTCTGATAGGCCACGCGTACGACAGCGCCTAGGAGGGCCAAATTTCCACTCATGACTGAAGTCTGCACTATATGCGGTCTTCCCAAGGATCTCTGTGTCTGCGGAACAATAGGCATGGAGCAGCAGATCATAACGATACGTAGAGAGATGAGAAAATGGGGCAAACCCACCACCGTTGTCGAAGGGCTGGACCCCAAGAGTGTTGATCTTGGTACACTTGCAACCAAGCTCAAAGCCTCCTGTGCATGCGGTGGGACTGCGAAGAATGGACAGATAATCCTTCAGGGAGACCATCGAGAGAAAGTCAAGAAGCTTCTACTGGACTACGGTTTTTCCGGTTCCAGCATCGAAGTTCACTAGGCGGTTTAACTCAAGCATGCGTCTGGGAGACCTGCTCGAGACCCTGAGGAGTCTCAAGAGGAAAGAAGAAGGGATGATCGCTTGCCCCAGATGTGGAAGCTCCTCGATTCAGCGAACCAGCGTACTGGACGGTTGGTTGCTTCCAGAGCACTTCACATGTGAAGAATGTGGGTACTCCGGATACTTGGCACTCGAAATACGGAAGGACAGCGACTCAACTGCTTAGCGGTTAGACGTTTAGGCCGAGGGCCTCCTTCAATCCTTTGTACCGATTTCGAACAGTCACTTCGGTGACGTTTGCTACCTCAGCGATGTCTTTCTGTGTCTTCTTCTCTCCCTCTAACACGCAGGCAACGTACAGTGCGGCGGCAGCCAAGCCCATTGGGTCCTTGCCAGCTGCGATGCCTCTTCTCTGGGCTTCTTTTAGAATCTTGATGGCCCCCCTTTGAGTCTTCATGGATATGGATACTCTGGAGGCTATCTTTGACACGCATCTGATAGGATCTTCGACAGGCACCTTGATGTCGAGTTCACGAAGCAGTAATCTGTAACATCGAGCGACGTCCTTCTTCTTGATTCTGCTGGCTGCGGAGACCTCCTTCAGTGTACGCGGTGTTTCGGTTACTCTGCAGGCCGCGTAGAGTGAGGCCGCTGCTATGGCTACGATAGATCTGCCTCTAACCAGCCCGCTGTCCAGAGCCTTGCGGTATATTATTGCGGCCCTCTCCTTCACAGAGGCTGGGATGTGGAGTCTATCGGTGAGTCTGTCAAGCTCTGCCATGGCCTGGGCCAGGTTTCTGTCTACGGAGGAGTGTATCCTTGTTCTGATCTGCCACTTCCGTAGACGAAGCATCTCTAGTCGTGTACTGAGTGGTAGCTGCCTCCCGTAGGCATCCCTATTCACGCGATCGATGACTGTTGAGAGGCCTTTGTCGTGGACTGAGAAGGATATGGGGACACCGACTCTTCCGCGGGAGTTACGTTCCTCTTGAGTGAAGGCTCTCCATTCAGGTCCCTGGCTCATGGCCTGGTCGCTTATGACAAGCCCGCAGTCTTGGCAGACGATCTCGCCGTGATCATAGTCTTCGATAAGGTTGGTGCTGTTGCATTCCGGACAATTGGTGAGCCGGGTAGGTTTTCTTTCGTTGGTTGACATTCTCCATTCCTCCGACGTTCGATTATTTCATCTCGGGGATTGACCGCTCGAGCAGTAGAATTCTGCGAGTCTGATCCTGAGATGGACGACCGTCGTTAATTGAGCAATATATAAACGTTACTTATACTTAAGCATGACTCAGAAAGGCTCCATCACGACCGTATCCGTGGTCAAACTGAACATTCACGGCATGGCTCTTTTAAGGTCTTGTGGAAAGCTTAAAGACCTCTTGTCCAATTCCATAGTCGGCCCGAAGGTTCGGGTCTTGGTTAGCCCGGTCGTCTAGCGGTCAATGTGGGTTCAGACACGATCAAGGATAACGGGCTCTGGATCCTCCTTCAAGGAGAAGATACCCGTCGACGGGAGTTCGAAAGCCTCCGAAAATCTCCCCCGGGCTACCATTTCTGCTTTACATCGAGTGAGCTTGTGGGTGTCTCGGCAGACAGCAGATCTATGCGCCGTCGACTTGCTAGTCGGCTTAGTTTGAATCGTGCCTTACGATTACGATTCCTTCGTCGGCGTCCATAATCACGAAGTCGCCTGTCGATATTCCTCTTGTCGGATCCGCGTCAAGTGTATCTATCAGAGGAATCTTTGCCAGGACGCATCCCGCCGCGATTATGGGTTCAGTCTTTATGTTGATTATGCCAGCAGGTTTAGTGCCTTTCTTGGCCATTGCGAACAGAGTGTAGGATCCCACTGTACTGCCTTTTCCATACGGGAACACGAGGATCCTGCCTTTCACATTTGATCCCTGAAGTTCATGTCCCTTCTCCAAGATGACTCCTGTCTTGGGGTCAATCCCGCCGAGGAAAGATAAGGGTTGGTGGCCGACGATCGCCTCTCCCTGGGCTCGACCTCTGACGAGCGCTCTTCCTCTCAGTCTAGTCTCCATGTGTTGCATACTCCAAGGCTCCTCTCAGATCCTGAAGCGTGGCGCTGGCGCCACCGAGAGGTTGTATATAATGGGCTGCCTTTGCCGAGTTAGTCATGACCCTTTTTATTCCCATGCGCTCAAGTGGCGCCACTACCATGCAGGTGTCCTTGATCACGTTACCTCCTGCTCTCGTTATGTTGTCCAGATAGCCTTTGGATCTGGCCAGGTTCCACACATGCCGCGAAGTGAAGACCATAACTTTCTTGACAAATCGTCTTCTCTCTGCTAGTCTTGATATCGCTTCCATCTCTTCAATGCTGCAGTGCGGGCAACCTATACAGACATAGTCCGGGCGGGTCTCTGTTGAGAGAGAATCGCTGACAGCATCGAGGTCGGACCTCTCGACACTGATTCTCTCGCGAATTGCGTTCTTGTCCGACGTCCTTGATTCAAGCCCAAGATCGCTCACGTGGTACAGCGCCTGTCCGCCTGAAGTCGCCATGCTTGCGCCCAAGGCCTTCAATAAGATCGTGTCGACCGTGGCCCCGGACAAATCTATGAATGGGACATCCCTCGGGATGCTCTTTCCAATGAAGAACCCCAGCAGGCTGAAGTCCAGCTCGTTCTCCAGTCTGGTCTTGACGCTGACTTCAACCGTTGGATTCCTGTTCTCATTGAGGTGTAACCCGTAGAGCGGAGTCTTTCCAATGATGGCGCTCGCGAGTGCCAAGGGGCCTCCCTCTCTGTTAGTTCTCGCACCAAGGACTGAGTTGGCAAAGATCACGGCGGATGATTCTGCCCACGCCAAATGCTCCCCTGGCTTAGGTCTCTTGGTTAACAGGTAAGGAGTACAGGTGCACGTTGGGCTAATACCCATCTGGCTGAGCGCCGAGACGATTCTCGTTTGTTTCATCGCAAAATCCTCCGGGACGCCCATCTCTCTCCAATTCTCCAAGTCCATGCCGGCAGGGTTCATTGTCGTGTAGACTGAGGTCCGAGCACCCTGCTTGGCAAAGCCCTCAATGAACTCCAAGCCCTCGTCGCCAATCGTCTTGTAGGATATCCCAGAAACCTGTGCACTTTCTACGGGAATCAGTCTCTCTGCATCAAAGATGTCTCCGATGGCTACAAGCAGGCTCATGGCTGTTGCAGCTGCCTCACCCTCTTCGCCACTGAGGATCCGTTCTTCTTCCTTTGACAGATTCAAACGGCTATCCTACTCTCCATGTTCTGTTGGGATCCTAGCTCTCTCAAACTTCTCCCTGGGTTTCAGAAATGAGCGCGTCGCGTCGATGCCGATCTTTGTTGTCAGGCTGAGTTCCTGATTTCCTGAGGCGTCAAGACTTGAACCCCGGGCGTCTGTGATCATGACTAGACCTCGACTTCCTTGGAACCTGGTGGCTATTGCCCACTCGACATCTTCTAGCTGGTTGACATCGATGTCCGGGTCAACCACGACGACATGTTTGAGTGAGGGATGGCCGGCGAAGGCTGCGAGAATCACGTTCTTGGCATCTCCCTCGCTCTGTTTCTCGATCGAGACTGCGGCGTGTAGCCAGTGGCAGCCTCCCGCTGTCAGGTTAATGTCTTTGATCTTGGGAACCACCCCTGCTACAGTCTCTGCGATCTTGGCTTCCTGAGGAAGCCCCATGAGGAGTCCGTGTTCTCTTCCCGAGGGGAGCAGGGCATGATATATGGAGTTCTTCCTGCAGAGGGCTCTTCTCACCTGGACGACAGGTTGCTTTCGGATGACGTCGTATGTGCCGGTGATATCGACGAATGGCCCCTCATCCACCTCTCTGTCCAGAAGGATTTTTCCCTCGATCACAATCTCAGCATCTTCTGGAACGCGTGCGTCCGCTGAGGAGCACTCCGCGACCTTAAGGCGGTTGTCAAGGAGTCTGTTGGCTACAGCGTACTCGCTCACACCGAAGGGTGCCGCTGAAGCAGCGGCCAGAAGTACAGCCGGATGCAGTCCCAGAGCGATCCCAACATCAAGCGTTGAACCTCCCGCTTCTTTCACCATCTTGCAGATCTGGTAAAGATGGCGGGGCACTATCCTGATGGCCATGTGCTTTTTATCGATGATCATTAGTCTGTGAATCGATACGTTCTCCTTGCTGCTTCCAGGCAGGCGCGCGGAGACGATTGCCGATGTAATGTAGGGTGCGGCATCCTTCTCAAAGTGAGTCAGTATAGGAAGTTCCGAGAGACCTGACAGTTCCTCAGTGGCTTGAAGACTGCTTACTACACCCGGCTCTTGCGGGTTCCTGATGGCATCCATGATGCGAGGGCGCAGCTCATCGAGTGCCGTGTCAAGCGAAAGGGCAAGCCTCCTTTTGGTTCCGCAGATGCCTGCGACGACGACTCCGTAGCCGTTGATCCTCTGGAAGAGGAGTGCCTGCTTTCCATCATGTTTCTTCATGATGGCAGAAGCCTCGAATCTCGGAGAAACCATCTTGTCGATTCTGTGAAGCTCAGCCTCTTTATCCAGAACCTTGATGAATGATCGCAGATCCGGCATCTCTTTACCCACTATCGTAGTTCGATAGGTTACCTGCCTCTATTAAGATAGAGGGCTCTTCCAAGGCTTGAATAGATCTTGGTCAAGACCAAGTCGTAGAAGTATCCGCCCAACTATGAAGTCTACCAGATCCTGTATTTTTTGGGGCTTATGATAGAAGGCGGGACTCGCGGGTATGATCGCTACGCCTGCGCGGCTCAATCTCAGGAGATTCATGAGATGAATCGCACTTATCGGAGTCTCTCGAGGTACTATGAGGAGTGGGCGCCCTTCTTTCAAGCAGATGTCGGCCACCCTCAAAAGCAGGTTCTTAGAGATCCCGCTAGCGATCGCCGCTGCCGAGGCCATCGAGCATGGCACGATAACCATTGCATCGAATCGTTGCGAGCCGCTTGCAACTGGTGATGAGAGATCGTCGATGTTGTAGTGTTCGCTTGCCAAGCTATAGATCTCATCTGGCTCACGTGCCAGCTCGTGCCTTAAGATCTCTTTTGCCGGGTGTGTCATGATGACGCACGAGTCGATATTCCTCTGTCTGAGTGCCTCAAGGAGTCTCCATGCATATATCATCCCGCTGGCCCCAGTTATCCCCACCACTAGGCGCAAAACACTCGGTCTCCTAGAACTGATGAAGAACGCCGTTGCTCGGCGAATAGGAACTATCTTAGCCTATGGCATTATTAAGAGTTAGAACGCCGTCAGAGGACAAAATCGTGCAAATGGAGAGAGGTCGTCTCATGTCTGCCAAGGAGCGCAATGGGCGCATTGTAGCGCTGGGTGGGACCTTCGATCTACTGCATAAAGGACACAAGAAGATCATCTCTAAAGCCCTTCAGGTCGGCGACAGAGTCATCATAGGACTTGCAAGTCATAGATTTGTCGAAGAGAGAAGAAAAGACCATATCGTCAGCAACTACGAATCAAGACGAGCAAATCTTGAGTCATTCCTCGCCGCCGCGGGCGAGTTAGAGCGAGTAGAGATAGTGCCTCTGGATGACCCTTACGGACCCAGTGTAACGGATAGAGAGATCTCTGCCATGGTAGTAAGCCGTGAGACTCTTGAAACGGCGCTTGAGATAAACAAGGTTCGATTTAGTCGAGGAATGGCACCTATTCAGGTCTATGTGGTGGACTTTGCGGTCGCCGAAGACGGGAAACCGGTCTCTACAAGTGGGATCCGGCAAGGCTTGATGAACAAGGAAGGGAAGTTGCTTGGGAAAGGACCAACCGGTTTCTGAAGAGCGCTGCGGGAGCGGTTCATTCTCTGAGTCGGGGCGCGGGCTTTTGGCGACTCTCACTTTCAAAAACTGGAAGCAATCATATGATTTATCATCTTCTTCTGGGATCTTTTGATTTTCATATCATTGGTATGCTAATGACTTAAGTAAATGATATCGCAAAAGCTAGTCCTTTCAACAATTGCCAGTCCAATTTCTTTGAGGCATTGGTGACGTTACGAAAAATCGAATGGTCGGTGGCCAAGGTTGCGGGCGGACTCCTGTGCGGGTCTGATTCTGTGTTGCTCGAGTTTCCCCATCAGCCGAATTCCTTCTCCCATCTGTCTGATATCTTCGTGAGGTTCTTGCGGAACTCTTGGAATTCGACGAAAAAGCCTTCTTTTAGCGAATCGCCAACGTATCGCTTACTCCAAGAGATCATGCCCATTTGAAGCAGGTCTCTCCACACATAGTATACGAGTCTCCTTGAGGCCTTGAATGGCTTATTCTTCCAGATGAAGGACCCGTTCCTGATGTTTGTGGCGAATGAGTTAAGAGCATGCTTAGAGAAGTGTCCCTTCTTCTCCTTGAGTTCGTCCAGTAGGAAACGTAGTATGACTCGTTGCTTTGTATTGACTGGATAGATTATGCTAGCGAAGTCCGGATATCGGTTTGACGAGAGAGCTTCCTTGTCGAAGTGGATCCCTCTAAGAGGTCTTTGTGCATTTTTGGTTGCACTTTTTTGAGTCATGAAAACGCACCGTCAGACATCTTGAAGTTTTGCCTATATGGCTAGATTTTGCAATGGTGATTGCATATACGTTTTTCTTGTTCCATGAGGTATGTGCAACGACGATTGCACATGGCAATGGGGAAATCAAGGTCCATGAGAGTTGGGAGATAAGTGGTCGGGGGAAGCATCCCGACTTTGACCAAGCCACGCCTATTCGATTTTTTGGAGGGTTTGCGATCATTCGAAAAATTGGACAGCTAAACCGTGTACTTGGTTTCGGGTCCAGGTTTGGGTTGTTGCTCATGGGGCGGCATTAGAGGTGGAAGAGGGGGCGGCACCCCTATGCTCTTCGAGATCACGATGGCCTCAGCAATCGCAACACTGGTCACTGCCTGGACCATCATGGCTGGTGGTGGTTTCTGGCTCTTGAAATCAGTCATTATCTTATCGAGCTCCCTCTGTTCTCCTGATGTCTGTGCCCTGCCTTTGATGCTAATCTGAGCCACAGATGGCGTAAAGGAGACTGTAAACACAAATGGTGCCTCAATGGTCTCTGGAGATTTCCTCTCAAAGCCGAGCAGGTTGACGTTCACGGCAATCTGCAACTGGGAGGGGAGCGAGGTATCCTTGTCCCAAAGTCTCTCCCCCGAAAGTTGGGTGATGAATACCCTGACGTTCACCATCTCTCTCGCTCATAACTCATAATTGCTGAGGCTATAAACTGTTCGCGAGAAGAACGAAGGAGCTAACTCTTTCGCTTCACCTTCCGGACTTTCTCGATCACAAGCTTCTCCCCAAGGACTCTGACGAGAAGAGGCTGTCGCTCCTTGAACGGGAAGCTTGAGTCATCGGTCAGTCTAGTTGGCAAATAGATTCTGGGAGATCGGTACAAGGCTCTTCCATAGCGGTCTTTCTTTCTAACCACGGTAAGTTTTACTAGTATTTTATTTACCATTTTACTCACCAATTGGTACTTCACCCAAAAATATAAGAGCTTATCGATTGCCGACGACGTCCTTTGCAGAAAGATCGTGGCCGGGCATGTGGTGTCTAGGCCGCGCAAACTTTTCATAGTAGAGATCCTTCCAATATTTGCAATTCTGCCGGGATGAGGTAATGCTGAACGAGATACGTTGGCATGGCAGGGGAGGGCAGGGTGTCGTGACTGCTAGCAGAATACTAGCACAAGCAGCACTACAGGAGGGCAAGTTCGTGCAGGCGTTTCCCGAGTTCGGGCCGGAGCGGACTGGTGCACCGATTCTCGGGTTTACGCGAATCAGTGACGAGAAGATCAGGATTCACAGTCATGTCTACGCCCCGAGCCTAGTCGTAGTCCTGGACCCGACACTCCTTGAGAGCGTGGATGTCACAGCCGGCCTTGCGAGAAATGGTAAGCTGGTAGTCAATTCAGAAAAGACCCCGCTACAGATTAAAGAGAAGTTGGGAGCGTCTAGCGCAAAGACCTTCACGGTTGATGCGACTCGGATATCTCTGGAGGTTCTGGGCAAGGCGATCACGAATACCGCAATGTTGGGGGCTGTAATCA
>CAZRDQ010000028.1:11825-20058 GCA_964598945.1 uncultured Candidatus Bathyarchaeia archaeon | reverse complement strand
ATAAACCTGGCAAAGCAGTTTCTGAATGAGATCAATGTCAAGCCTGAAGTAGGTGAGGTCGATACCCACTGGAGCAGAGGTATCGACCTTTACCATCAGCACCGATATTCAGATGCGATCAATGAGTTCAACCGAGTTAAGGAATTGAACCCTGCATTCTTCTATGCAGATGAATACATTACATCTGCGAGAGAAGCCATCTACCGGGGTGAGGACATTAAAGGTTTCGAGATCGGCGGAGCCTTCATAAGGGACATCTACATGTACGGCATCATAGCAATCATAGCTATTGCTATCCTTGTGTCGATCTTCATCTTCAAACGGCCAACCGCTCTAAGACTGCCTATCACAGCAAGAGCCGCTCCGAAAGTTGAGGCCAAGCCCAGAGAAGAGGTGCCTCCAGTCTCAGGTGATGTTTGCACCAAGTGTGGAGCACCAATCAAGTCTGGGGACAGTTTCTGCAGAAGCTGCGGCACCAAGTATAGCAGATAGGAGCTCTGAGCTCCAGCATGTGCATTGAGGGCCGAATCGAGTTGCGACCTACGACAGAGACTAGGATGCTGCTTGTTGCCTTCTGTATTGTTCTAGCCACCTCATCACATTTGGCAACTGTTCAGGCGATCATGGTAACAAGCCATGCTATAGTCTCAGAGCTTGGCAGAGACAACTTGCCCACGGGACTCAAGACCGCCTTCAAAAATGGAGATCCCAAGGTCATCTCTTGGGTTAAGATGATAAGTCTGAACGGAACCTACAAGTGTGTCTGGAAATGGGCAGACCCAAACAAGAACATCCAGACTGAGACATCGAAAGAAATCAGCGGATACAAGGCCTCTGAGATAACCTTTAGCGAGCTCATCCTCGACGATGCCATATTCACAAAACCAGGCGCTTGGTCTGTTCAGTTCTACATAAACGATGAATACCAGTTCACCGATGTCTTCACCATACTATCTGACAAGGTTCCAGAGACTCCCAGACCAACAAACCAGACACCGGTGACTAAAGAAGCCAACCTGACCATTGTAGAAGTTACACAATCACCAGCTCAGAGCGAGGCAATATATCCAGGAGACAATGTCACCCTCACCTTTACGGTGGAGAACTCTGGCGATACTGCCGCAAGGAATGCCACGGTGACCGTGGAAGCAGTTCCGAGCGGACTAGATCTTCTCAAAGAGGCAGCCTCGAAAGATATTGCCAAGGCGGAGAGGACGAGTTTCTTCATAGTATTCAAAGCTTCAGCTGCGGGGAACTATGAACTTAACTTCCAAGTGACTGCTGATGGGAGGGATTTTGACACCAAGAAGGCAGCAGTAACAGTGGCGCAACCTGATGTCTTCATAGAATCTGTTGGCGTCGAGACTCTGCCGGGGAAGGGGACGGCAGTCAAGCCAGGCGACTATGTAACATACACTCTTAGCCTGAAGAACACTGGCACCACGCCTGCCAGAACTGTGGAGGTCAAGCTTGGGAGTATCCCTGAAGGAATCAAGCTAGTTCAGTCAGCTCCAATCGTTGAGATCGGGCCTGGAGAGACAAGAGACTTCACATTCAAGTTCCTGTGTGAGAAGGCGGGCGACTATAAGATCAAAGTGGGTCTGATCGTCATGGGGAAGACTATGGAGTCGGACAGCCACCTTGAGGTAGCGGTATCAGAGCCGATAACGATCGGCCTGCCAGTAATCGGGATCGCAGCGGTGCTTGTTGCAGCAGTCGGGCTAGGTGTATTCTACAAGAAGAGAGGGTTGCCACGGGTCAGTCTGCCAAAGGTCTCAAGAGAACCCCGGCCTCGCCCAAGTGAAGAAGCAGCAGTGGTCAGGGAAAGAAAGGTTGAGGTTGCAGCGCGCTACTGTGGTAGTTGCGGTGCACCCGTTGACGCATCGACCGAGTTCTGTGGTAAATGCGGGAAATCCGTGTGATATTTGAGTGCTTGATTGTCCCTTAGTGAATTGCTCTTCTAGACTCCAAGGCCCTGCGTCTTCGTTTTCTTGTTGATCAAGTGATCCGCTCGCCGCAAGAACTGCAGAAGACATCTCCAAGATGTAGTGATGCGCCACACTTGGGACAGTTGCGAATAGCCTTCGGTGGGCGGGCCTTGGTCTCAGGAGGTCGCGCCCTTCTCCTCTTAACCGCGGTCACTGCAATTGCGCCAATGACGCCTACTACTATCAGGATCAAAACTACGGGGTATGTCTTGATCGTGAAGGATTGTGTGTTGCTCTCAGCTATCACATTTTCATTATCTTTGAGGACTGCTTTGACAGTCCACTCTCCAGAGGTCTTGGCTGTGAAGTCGTCAGTGAAGCTTCCGTCGCTGCCGACAGTCACTTCTCGACTTATGGTCTTGCCTTCTCCTTGCTTCATCTGCAGAAATGATAGAAGCTCCTCAAGAGCAGTCTTCTCAGGAGGAGACTGGTAGACCAAGGTCACCTTTCCTCCCTGCAGCGGTGGCGTGAGGGTCCCAGCAATGTTAGGTTTCATTCCTCCAAGTATGAACAGCATGGAGTCCGTCGGAGAGATCTTCTCTGCGAACGATGGGGAAATTGTGATCGAGAATGGCTTCTTCTCTACCTGCAGGTTGGTTTTGGCTGTGTGGGATAGGCCTCCGCCTTCCCCATCTATGGTCAGAGGGTAGCTGCCCTCCTTTGCTGAAAGTCTAACCTCAACTGATAGAGTGGACGAATAGGGCGGTTTGCCTGATGTTGTTGAGAGCTTGGAGGTCACGCCGTCTGGCAGGCCTGAGATCTTCAAGGTCACCTCTTGGTCGAATCCTCCTAGAGGCTTTACAGCTATAGTGAAGGTTGAGGTCTCACCCTGCTTCACGGTGGCCGCCTCAGGGCTTACGGTCAGGCTGAAATCCTTCTCTCTTATGGTGAGAGTCACATCCGCCTTCTTTGTCAGTCCTCCGCCGGCAGCAGTCACTGTGAAGGTGTGGGTTCCTGGGAGTGTGACCGCCACAAGATCTAGGTTCAGCGTAGACGTGAATGTTGGTGTGCCTGATGTTGGTGAGAAGGTGTAGGCGATGTCACTTGGTAAACCTGTGAGTCCGAGGGAGACTGTTTCAGGCTTTCCGCTTACGAGATTAACGACAACATCAAACTTCGTTTTCTCGCCAATATTGACTGTTGCTGAGGATGGTGAGACTGTGAGGGTGAACTCGAATGGCGGTTCAACAACTAGTGTTGCTGTGGCTTGGCGCGTGATTCCCTGGGCTGTTCCTGAGAGTGTGAAGGCATATGTTCCAGGTGGGGTTGTGTCGGTTGTCTTCAGGGAGAGCTCTCCTGCAGGAGAGATGGTGCTCTTGATGCTCTGATCCAGACCGGTCACTTGGTAGGTGACATAGGTCCCGGTGTAAGACGGATCACTGTAGGTTACGGCCACCGTGTACTTTGCTGTTCCTCCCCTTATGACAGTCACGACAGAAGGAGTAACTGTCAGGGAGAAATCGAAGGGGACCCGCTGGATTACCTGGAATGTGGCTGAACCTTCCCATACGTCAAGCGGCAGGGTTGCCACGACCTTAACTGAATAGAAGCCAGGAAATGAGATCGCCGATCCGTACAGCATGAAGGTGTACATTCTTCCAGTCTCGATATTCACAGTGCCGGCAGAAGCACTTCCCGCAGGCCCGATCACGAATATCTCTGCGGTTCCAAGAACCCCTGTGCTAGATCCGGCTTGAAACATGACGGTAACAGTATCGCCAGCATAGTAGGTGGTCGAGGACATGTAGACATCAACAGTCCCCACGGCTTCAGCCGATGGCAAGATCAAAGCCAGTAGCAGAAAAGAGAGACAAGTGACTGAGTATCTGCTCAACTCTCTATACACTTCAACTGTTGGTTTGAACCAAGACTCTTTTAACACTTATGGGCTAAGGCGGGTTCCGTAGCTTTCACTATTCCTTCTTCGTGAAGCCTGATAGATTCATTATGCAATCATTGTTCAGAAAGAAGAAATCAAGACGATGGGAGGCGCGATTCGAACTATATTGGGTGAGGTCTGATGGTTAGCGTTTCCATAATCTGTAGATGGCGAAGATGACCAGGCAATAGCCAATGGCTCTGACTATGACCTCGCCCAGAGGGTTTTCAAGGTTAAAGAATTCTGCAACGTCCCATACGCGGAAGAGACCATAAGCCACGCCTATGTAGAGAGGTACCTCATCATGTTTCTTGTAGTAGACCCAAGTCCCTAATGCCAGTATTACTACGCTGAACAGAAGGTTCACTTCAGTCACGAGAACCATTGCTGCCTATCTCGCTGCCTTACAGTCATTACTTTGACATATAAGGAACGTGATCTCGACTAGGAAAGGGATTCATAGAATTGAAATCCTGATGCAGGAGCAAGAAGAAGGCAGGTAGCAGAACTGCCGACGCTTCCTAGACCTGTCGGCGGCTATGTGACGCCGGTTGATGGGCTCGTGCTATCGACTCCTCATACTGCCTCACAGTATTGTTTGGAGCAATGACAACAGTTACTATATGGATCAAGCCTAAGGCCAGCAACGCGTTTTTCCTTTTCTAGCAAACCGCGAGCTTCTTCCTGTAGGTTCGATTCTCAAGAAGATATCCGTAGACCGCTAGAGTGGTGCGCACCACCCACACGCCTACCCCCCCGGTACCTTAGGGGTGGTGGTGGATGGCGGGGGCTAGATGGTGCGGCCGCCGGGATTCGGACCCGGGTTGTTGGCTCACCTCGACCAGAATCAGTCATGGAAGGCCAATGTCCTAGACCAGATTGTCCTGTGCTCCAGTTCCGGCGTACTCCAGACCGCACATCTAGACTACGGCCGCACGCCGGTTATGTTGTGCCACATAGAAATAAAGAGTTTTGCAGATTCTACTCAGCTCTTTTAAGATATGGAAGCTATTCCTCATAGAACTTGCTGAATATGCTGTGACTAGGAGTAGGAGGGAAGTAAACGTGAATGAGAAACGAGGTATCGGTTGGATTGGGGTCGGAAATATGGGCCGGCCCATGTCGAAACGACTGATCGAGGCTGGCTATCCTCTAATCGTCTACAACAGGACAAAGGAAAAGACTGCTGAACTGGTGAGTCTGGGCGCGAAAGTAGCGGAGACACCAAAGGAACTGGCCGGAAAATCAGATGTGGTCTTCACTATGATTTCGGACTCTGCTGCGTTTGAAGCAGTGACTCTTTCTCCTGATGGTGCTCTGGCAGGTGCGAAACCTGACAGTGTATTGATTGATATGAGCACGGTTTCTGCAGGGGCTTCGGCCCGAGTGGCCAAAGCGGCTCAGGAGAAATCAGTCAGGTTCGTCTGCGCCCCTGTCAGCGGAAGCACGATGATGGCGGCAGCCGGCACACTCGCCATAATAGCATCAGGCGATAAAGACGCCTACGAGGAGTGTTTGCCCATCCTAAAGGTCCTAGGGCAAAAGATCTTCTACATGGGAAAGGGTGAGGAAGCCCGATACATGAAGCTGGTTCTCAACATGATGATCGGTGTCACATGCCAGGTCATGGCTGAAGCCATAGTCTTCGGTGAACGGGCCGGCTTAGAAACAGACAAGATGCTGGAGGTCATAAACAATAGTGCAATCGCTTCTCCGTTCATAGGCTACAAGACAAAACCGTTGATCAACCGCGACTTTACTCCTGCCTTCACAGTAAAGATGACTGAGAAAGACTTCAACCTTGCACTCTCTCAAGCCAAGGACATGAATATCCCTATCCCGTTAGCTGCCCTCGTACATCAGATGCTGATCGCTGCAAGAGCAACCGGAAAAGGTGATCTGGATTTCAGTTCCCTCTATCTGCTCGCCGAGGAATTAGCTGGCAAAGACAAATGGGGGAAGCACTCTCGCCTGACGAGCTAGACCATGACCGTGCCGACAGGATCCAGTGCGCGATTGAGTCTAGTGTTTTGAAAGATCGTAACTTACACCCATCCAAAACTATTTAGTCAATGCATGTTATTCCTAGCTCGCGGCGCAGCGACCAAGATCCAAGGAGATACATAGTTGGGCGGAGAGAAGACTCTAAGATTCAGGATCAGACGCGGAGACTACGAGGTGGAACTCGAAGGCGACTTCGAGTACGTAAGAGAACGCTTCGAGCAGCTTCTGAAAAACCTTCCCCAGACACAACTTGAACCGACACCGGCCCAGAAGACACTATCTGAGTTCGCAGAACCAGCAACCCAGATCACACCCTCTCTCGAAGGCATAGTTGAACTTACGCCAGAAGGCAAACCAAGACTAACGGTGCCCGTTGACACCCTGAAGGCCAAGGAGGCCCTGGCACTGCTCCTCTATGCGTCCAAGCCTACAGCCATTGAATGTGATGAGCTGAGCAACCTCTTGAGTTCAAGCTGGAAGACCATGAAGCCTGAGGCTGTTAGAGCCAGGGCCAGCGAACTGAGACGGGATGGCCGGCTGGTCGCTGAGAATGGCCGATACTCCCTCTCAGGTGCCGGCGTTCAGTGGGTCGAGAGTGAGGTCTTGAGGAGGCTCAAACCATGAGCTGTGGCTACGTGAAGTCGCGTTGTCGTTAGACGTTACGTATACTTCCTACTTTATGGCAAGTCTTATATACTTTTCACGGCAGAAATAGCTCCAGAAGCCAACTTGAAGGTCAGACTCACACTCCACAGAAGCTACGGCGACATAGAACTCGAAGGCGAGAACTTCGACGAGATCATAGACCGCCTCAAGGAGTTCCCTGAGTGGCTTGAGGTCATAGACAGCATGATCTCAACCCAGTCAGTCGCAGCAGGCGAGAAAGACATACTCTCGGGAATAATACAGATCACAACCGAGGGCCCAGTCCTAACAGTAACTCGGGACAAATTGACTGACCGTGAAGCAGTTGCTGTGCTACTCTACGCTATGGACCCCCAAGGAGTCAGGCCAAGAGAGCTCAGCCGCCTCCTCAGCCTAAGCGGCTTCCTCTCAGTCGGATTCGCCAGCAGACTGAGCGAACTCAAACGTGAAGGCCTAGCCTACAGAGAAGGCGACGCATACAAACTCACAGTCGCAGGAAAGAACTGGGTAGAAAGCACAGTCAAGTCAATGAAACCAGGAGGAATCCCAGTTGAGCGAAGATAAGCAACTCGAAGTCACGATCAAATACAAAGACCTAGAGAAGACGGTCAGAGGAGACGCCAACGAGGTGATCCGAGAAGTGATCAGCTTCATCTCAGAGAGCATACCCAAACTCGAGTTCATCTCAAAGCTAACCCTGACGATTGACGAGGAGAAGCTCCTCGAATCATGCTCAAGAATCATGAAACTCACGCCAGAAGGAGTAGTCGTGACAGTCTCCGTCGACCAGCTTACCGACCGTGAACTGATCCTCCTGCATCTTTCCAAAGTGCACTTCGGCTACATCGCCAAGAACCTTGACTCAGACAGGGCATTGATAGGCGACCTGATAGCTTACACCAAGAAGCCCGCGGGAACCGTGGCCGGCCGAATAAGTGAGATGTCCGCAGAGGGTATGGTGGAGAGAGTGGGAAAGGGCGAATACAGAATAACAACCTACGGGCTCGACTCCTTCATCCAAAATATACTTCCCAAACTGTCCACGTGAGGCAAGAGAGAATGAGCCAAGACTCGAAACTCAAGGTCCAGATAGAACACAAAGGACTGAAACACACAATAGAAGGCGAACCAGAGAAGGTTCTAAGAGCGATAAACCAGTACATCGCTGAAATATACCCTGCTTACGACATTGTATCCAAACTGATCTACAGTCCAGACTACCTCGCACTCCTGGATGAGATATCGGCCTTTGTCAACTTAACCCCAGAAGGCCAGCCGATACTACTAAGGTCTGATCTGCCCACAGACCAAGCCGTGGCAACGATCCTGCTCGCGATCCAGGCAGCATTCAAGCTCGGAAAGAAGAGCAGCGACGAAGCGCAGATAGAAGAGATCACCAAAGCGACCGGCAAGGCTCAGAAGACCATCCAGAACACACTCAGCGAGATGAGCAAAGCAGGGATCGTTGAACGGGTCGGAAAAGGCAGCTGCAGACTAACCGCGGCCGGAACCAGAGAGGTCCAGGAGACCCTCAAGACACTCAGGGAAGCGGGGGAAGGAGGCACTGAGAGAGACCAAGGGCCTAGCAGTTAAACGCGGCAACCGCGAAGAGGTGCGGCGGCCGCAGGAGTTTGGAGTGCAAACTCCTACTGGGGGGGAATGAATCGACACACCGCACCCAAGAGATAGGATTCGAACGTCCAAGAATAAGTAGGTT
>CAZRDQ010000028.1:659-11815 GCA_964598945.1 uncultured Candidatus Bathyarchaeia archaeon | reverse complement strand
CCTCGAAGACTCCAAATCGACACTGCTTCCAGACTTCCTTCTCGACCTAAGCAGCGAATCGATGCGCACAATAAACGGCGGACTATTTGAGCCAAGAGACCTCTCAACAGTCGAGACAAATCTCGAGGAGCAGATAGAAGAAGAGCCAGCCATACGCCTCGCGAACACGGCGATCCTCGAAGAACCAACACCAATAGCGGCTACCGGGGAAAGGTGTCCTGTTGTTGCGATCGACGTCTCAAGTGTACGAGTTGGCGAGTCAGAACAGGGCATCCTGTACTCCCTAAGAGGCGCTCTTGTCTGGAGAGAAGAGTCAGGTTACAGCTTCACAAGATGTGGACCATTAACCTTCCATCTGAACGACGACATCGCGAGGTTCCTCAGCAAAAGGTCAGCTGCCAGCGAAAGACTATCATATTCATCCTGGTCCCCTATGACTGAACGTGTCCTGGCAAGGCTTAGAAACACTCTTGAAAGATGGATGCAGAACCTCGCCTGCTCCAGCATCTCCAAAGGGATAGTCCTTCTGGACGGTTCACTCACAGCAGGAACGCCTGACAACCCTACGGCCTATGTGGAGAAGCTGCTGAACAGCTCAAGAGAGAACAGCAATACCGCCATTGCCTTCTCGAAAGATACAAGACTCTGCTTCTCAGGCAAGAAGATCACACGACTCCTGGACAAAGCCAACCCGCCATGCATGCTGAACATTGACAGACTTATAGCCCCCCAGTTCCCCTCAACCCCGGTCAGACTGATGGGCAGGGTCTACGTGGCAAAGATCGCGCAGCGGGGCCTGCCATTCAGGGTCGATGTTGACCGCAAACTCCCCGAAGATGCTACACTGGAGGCCATGGCAAGGCTGATCACTTCAGACTTGGTTGAGCAGGGATATCCGGAAACCCTTAGACTGGCCCATATCCTCTCAACATTCACTGCGAACGAGATCCTTGCCGTCCAGCGGCATCTGTCCATAACATACGGCCTGCATCTTGCACCAAGGATGAGCTTCAGGAGATCCCTGTTCGGCCCCTACGGTACCTCGATGGAGGCATCGTAGCTGAAGATCTACAAGAAGCAAGGAGACACTGTGCAGCTCATCTGCCCGCCTGAGGAGACTGTTGAGAAAGGTGACTATCTACACATCGAAGACAGGAAGATGAAGAAGGGACTCATAGTCCAAGTCATAGATGTACAATTCGCGAATCTGCCCGGCATCCTCGAAGACATACTCAGAGACGTTATGACCGAGGAGTCTGTTCCAGGCTGTGACTACGACCCCTTCAATGTCTCATCACAGATCGCGGTCTTGAAAGACACCAGGCTCCTGGTATGCAAGATCAGAGGCGCGATCGAAGGAGGAAAGGCAAAGACAGACGCATCGTGGCTGCCGTCAAGAACAACCTCGCGGATAGTCCACTACCCAATAGAGAGGCTCGCAGCCACAAAGAACGGGAAAAGGCCAGTCACCCTCGGCAAGACAAGAACTGACTCCCTGACAGTGGACGTGAAGATGCTCGATGGAAAACTGAACATAATAACGGGGAAGAAGGGAGTCGGCAAATCCCACCTGTCAAAGCTGCTGATCCTGAGCCTTATCCAGAACGGAGCGCCATGCCTGATAATCGACATCAATGGCGAGTATGTCAACCTGGGACTGGGAAGGAACAGTCAGCCAAGCCCTGTCGCTGACAAGATATCTGTACTGAAGCCAGGCCTGAACCTCAAGTTCGGACTCGCCGGAGTCGGCCTCAAGACCTTCCTCAACACAATGATCTACGCCTTGGATCTGCCGCGAACCTCCTCGAAGGTCTTCTGCAGAATGTGGAACGAGCTTGAGAAGACTGGAAACCTAAATCTCAACGCCCTGAACGAGATGATAAGAAGATTCGGCTGCCATGAGAGTGTAAGGGAAGCGATCTACTCAAGATTCAATACACTCATTGACCTTGAGCTCTTCACAGACGACCCCGCGTCAGAATTCGACTTTAACCTCTTCCTGAGGAAGATGAATGCGGGTCACGCCTTCATAATAAACATGAAGGACGAACACTCGATAAGCCGCAGGCTGATAGTTGAGCTGTTCATAAGCAAGCTCACCGAGCAGCTCTCAGAGATGAGGCTGAAGGCAATCTTCCTATTCGCCGAGGAAGCCCACTTCTACCTGCGTGAGACCTACTGGGACGACATAGTGACCAGGATGAGACACCTTGGCATATTCACAACATTCATCACGAATCAACCCGACACAGTTCAGGAGAGCGTCTATAGGCAGGCTGACAACATCTTCATGTTCAACTTCACCAACGAGCATGATCTCGACGCGGTCTCGAAAGTAGCCAAGATAGACGGGGAAAGCCTAAGATTGATCGTTAGAGATCTGCCGGCCCACAACTGCCTCATCGTCGGCGACATAGTAAGAGACTTCCCGGTTGTGGTCAACGTCAAGCCTTTGGAGGTCCAGACGATGGGCCAGACCAGGCACTTCTTCCAGGACTGAACAAGAAAGGCTTTTAGAGCCCCACTCAACTGCACTTGTGACCAAGTGGCAGAGTTGGAGAAAGCGAAGAAAACCACCCACACCCCAAGAATCACAAAGATCGAGAAGGGCGTGGTCGAGACAGCAACCATAAAGTCGATCTTCTTCAAGGACGAGCCCTCATCAAAGGCTGACCCTGGGCAGTTCTTGATGGTCTGGATACCGGGCCTCGACGAGATACCGATGAGCGTCTCATACACATCTGAAGATGGCTCCGCGGCAATATCCGTGAAGATGGTCGGGGCCGCAACCAACACGCTCTACTTCAGGAAGACAGGTCAACCCGTAGGGGTAAGAGGACCATACGGCAGAGGCTTCAGCTTAACCAACGGCAAGAGAGCACTAATCGTCTCGGGGGGGTCAGGAGGCGCGCCTCTGGGGCCGCTATCCGATCTGCTCGCAAGGAGCGGCCGCAACTTCACTGTGGTGGTCGGAGCGCCAGTAACCGGCGAGCTTCTCTTCCTAGATCGATTCAAGCTCAACGCTCAGATGGCGGGAGGCAGGGTGATCCCGGTGACCGAGGACGGCGCATATGGAGTGAAAGGCCTGGCCTCAGAGGTCGCAGAGACCGAGCTGGAAGAGAACGACTATGATATCATCTACACCTGCGGTCCAGAGCCGATGATCAAACGGATCCTGGATCTCGCACTAGAGCACTCAGTTCCCATTCAGGCGAGTCTTGAGAGGATAATGAAGTGTGGCATCGGAATATGTGGAAGCTGCATCATAGACTCCTACAGAGTCTGCAAGGAAGGGCCTGTCTTCGACGGAGAGACACTCAAAGAGATCAAGGAACTGAACAGAACAAGACGCGACCACTCCGGTCGATCCACACCAGTGTAGAAGACATGCTTAAATCATCGTTGCCCAAGATCAGGGTAAAGGTAGATCAAGATGCCAACACACGGCTCATTAACAAAAGCAGGGAAGGTCAGAAGTCAGACACCAAAGATCCAGGCAACCCCCCACGTATCCGTTCCACCGAGGATAAGGTTCAGGAAGATCCACGCTAAGAGGTTCGTCCTCGGCAGAAGGATAGGGCAGAACTGGATGGCCACTGATAGAAGAAGAAGATACTGAGCTACTTCTGTGATCTGCCGCAGACCGGACAGAAGATAGAGTCCTCTTCGAGTACGCCATTACAGAACTTGCAGCGGGGCTTCTCCGGGGCCGCTGGCGCAGCGGGAGGAGGCGCAGCAACAGGCTGCATTTTCATAACAGGCCTGCTCAGTGAGTTCAGGCAAACGATCAATCCTATTATTGCAGCTATTCCGCCGCCGAACTGCAGTAGGAGTCCAAGGGTCTCTGTCGGGATGTCTTTGGGCAGGAACCCTGAAAGAAGATCTGTTATCGTTCGGCTTTCCTTGGATATCAAGGAGGTTCCGACCTGATAAGCGACAAATCCCAAGATGAACACTAGAGCACCAACAGCCAGACTCTTCCTCAATATCTCACCCTGACGAACTCTAGCCCAACAACGAAGAAAAATAAAAGCTTTGTCTCAGAGTTCCGCAAACGCTCAGATCTCTCTCAGTATCCTGAGCCTCGCTAGAGCATTCAATCGCTCCCTGTCGCCCAGCTTGGCAGCCTGCACCGCTGACCCTATGATCTCTGTGGCCTCGTCCATCGCTCTTCTATCAACTGGGAAAGGAACGCCGTCCTTCCCTCCAAAAGCAAAAGAGTACCTCACAGGGTCTCTCCAGCTGGGTTCCTCGCCGAAGACCAGCTCAGCAAGCAATGCGAGGCCTCGAATTGTGGAGGGCCCCACACCGGGAAAGCCCAGCAACTCCTCAAAATTCGTGGGTGGATTCATATAGAGTCTCTCAAGAGATCCCCAGTTAACTCTATGAGGGATGCTGTAGGCCTTCTGTTTCAGACAATTGTCTTGGCCCAACCATCTCTCGAGTGAAGGCTGTGCCTCTTTCTCAATAGATTGGAAGAGTCGATGCAGTCGACTAGTTCTCTCACGCACCAGATCCACACACGCATTTCTTGATTTCTCACTCTCCTTGGCCGTCATATCTAAGACGGACTCGTGCCTGAAACCTACGATTGCCTTGTGTGGTTCCACAACGAAATCTCTGACTTCGTCAGAGGACCAGTGAAACCTCCTGGCCAGGTGATCCTTTGGCCTCATCCCTTGCTGTATCACTATCCAGCTGCCTTCTTCCTCAGCGAATACTGTGTGGTGGTAGAGACCATAACCGGCCTGTATCGCCGCTGTGTCTACCTTGGCAGAGATCTTACTCGCATAACTAATGCGTGAGATCTGTTGCTTGGATAATCTGAGGGACTCCAGCTTTGAGATCTCATTAATGGCCTTGGAATGCTTCCCCTTGCCGCCTATGCCCCTGATCCCAACATCGACCCTGTCAAAAGCCTCCTTCAGGACGCCGCAGGTAACGGTTGTGGACCCGCTGCTATCCCAGTCAAACCCAAGAACATTGGAACATGACTGAAAGAAGAAGGGATCTGACAGCCTAAACAAGATCTCCTTGGAGCTGTAGACTTCGGCCATGGCCTCGAGGATCGCTTCCGAGAGTCGCGTCATTCTTGTGATGAGCCAAGCTGGAGCCTTGCCTCCATGGAGCCTCAGCGTGGCGTAGCCGGATCTTCTCAATCTGCTCCCGACCGTTTCCTGCTCTGGCTGTCAAGGCGGAGCCTTGAGATCTTTCCTGAACATTTATGCTTAATATAGACGGCCAGGAATTAAGCTCACTGAATTCCATGGGCGGCCACAACGGTCGATGACAGAACAAGGATCTCACACCAAGGTCTGCCGAGAAGTACTCAGAAGACTAGCAGAGGATCCGGGTGGGATTAGCGATGTTAACCAGCTGAAACTGGAGTACAGTAAACAGCATCATCTAAGCCTCCTTCCCAAGAACTCAGAGATACTCTCCCTAGCGAGGCGGCAGGGTGGAAACCTACTTACTTCACTCCAGCTTAAACGCGTCAGAAGCGTCTCAGGTGTTAACATCGTCTCTGTGATGAGCCAGCCGCGCGACTGCCCTCATGGAAGATGCGCATACTGCCCTCACGAAGAAGGCGTGCCCTCAAGCTACACAGGAAAAGAGCCGGCCGCGCTGAGGGGCCTGCAGAACAATTTCAACCCGTATCTGCAGGTCAAGAGTCGGCTGAATCAGCTCAAGGCGATAGGTCACAGCGCCAACAAGATCGAGCTCATAATTCAGGGAGGAACTTTTCCAGCATCTCCTATCGAGTACCAGCGTTCATTCATCAAGGGATGCCTGGATGCCATAAATGATGAGCCCTCAGGATCTTTGGAGGAGGCCATGGAGAAGGCGACATGGAGCAGAAACCGCAACGTTGGAATAACGGTTGAGACAAGACCAGACTACGGCCTCGAAGACAACATCGACTGTATGCTTTCGATGGGTGTGACCAGGGTAGAGGTCGGAGTTCAGAATCTTCACGACGATATCTACAAGTTGGTCGACAGAGGCCACAGCGTCAAGACCGTTGCGAATTCGTTCCGTGCGCTCAAGGATTCGGGCCTAAAGATCGTTGCTCACATGATGCCGGGTCTGCCGGGCTCAAGCCCAGAGAGGGATCTTGAGGCCTTCAAGAGACTCTTCAACGACCCTGACTTCAGGCCTGACATGCTCAAGATATACCCCTGCCTCGTCTTGAAGGGAACTAAACTGCATGGCTGGTGGCTTGGGGGTTCATTCAAACCCTGCGAACTCGACGAGACAGTTGAACTTCTGAGCCAGATAAAGCAACAGGTTCCACCATGGATCAGGATAATGCGGATACAGCGTGACATTCCTGCCTACCTGATAGCAGCAGGCATCAAGAAAGGAAACCTGCGCGAGATAGTTCGCAAGAGGATGATTGAGAGAGGTCTCAAGTGCAGATGCATAAGGTGCAGAGAGGTAGGTCACAGAATGCTCAGACAAGAAGAACTACCTCAGGAGGATGATCTGACGGTCATGGCGAGAACATATGACGCATCTGAAGGCACTGAGGTCTTCATCTCATTGGAGGATCCTGACTCTGAATGTCTGATAGGATACGTGAGGTTTCGAATCCCCTCAGAGAAGGCGCACAGAAAGGAGATCTCAGGGGAAGGGGCCGGCCTGATCAGAGAGATACATGTCCTGGGGCCTGTGGTTCCGGTGGGCGAGTCCGATCCTGAATTGTGGCAGCACAAAGGATACGGCTCTCGACTGCTTCATGAGGCCGAAGACAAAGCGCGGGACGAGTACGGTTGCAGGAAGGTTCTTGTAACCAGTGCGCTCGGTTCGAGAAGATACTTTATGAAACACGGGTACAGCCTAGAGGGACCCTACATGTACAAAGAGCTTAGGTAATCTGTCCACCTAACCTAATTGATGACACAAGGAGCGAGAATACTGATTTGCAGTCTCCAACTGAACTGAAAGGTTACAGTGGAAGAGCGCTCAAGATCCTGAGTGAGGCAAACGCCGTGATAGGCGATATGATCAGGATCGCCAGAGATGGAGAGGTATACGAAGGAAGCCTGATGCCAAGATCAGAGGCAGGAGACGATATCCATATAGTGATCAAACTCGGAAGCGGGTACAACATCGGGATCAAGATGACTCCGACTAGCAGGATCGAGAGGATAGGGGCTGGGGCCAAGCCCTCCTTCACCAGCCCTGCCCAGCCAGCGGCCAAGAGAGGCCTACAGAGGATTGACATCATAAGCACCGGAGGAACGATAGCGAGTAGGGTCGACTACAGGACAGGAGCAGTACATCCTGCACTCTCAGCTGCCGATCTCTACAGTACAGTTCCTGAGCTCTCTGAACTGGCTGAAATAAACGCTCATATTCTCTACAGCGAGTTGAGCGAGAACCTCACCTCGCAGCACTGGGTAGGAATGGCCCAGAAAGTAATGGAGGCAGTGAAGTCAGGGGCAGATGGCGTGGTCATCTGTCATGGCACGGACACCATGGCATATACTGCCGCCGCACTGAGCTTCGCACTCAGAAACCTTCCAATTCCGGTCATCATTGTTGGATCCCAGAGATCATCAGATAGGCCAAGCTCGGATGCAGCCACCAACCTCATGGGAGCCGTAGCCGTCGCGTCGAAGGCTCCCTTTGCTGAAGTGGCAGTTGCCATGCATTGTGACTCCTCAGACAAGACGATCATAATCCATAGAGGAACGAAAGTGAGGAAATGCCATACAAGCGGACGGTATGCGTTCAGATCCATAAACTCGTCACCTCTTGCCGTGTTTGATATGGAGAAATCGGATCTCAAGATGCTTGTTCCCGACTACCAATCACGAGATATCAAGAGAAACCTGGAGTTGAAGACAAGCTTCAACGAGAAAGTCCTTCTGGTCAAGTTCTATCCGGGCATGGATAGTCGGATTATCGAATCAGCAATCGAACAGGGTTACGCTGGACTTGTCATCGAAGGCACGGGCTTGGGTCACATCAGCAAGAACCTCCAACCTTCCATCAGAAAGTCGGTCGAGGCTGGCATCGTTGTAGGCATGACCTCCCAGTGCCTATGGGGCAGGGTCAACATGAACGTCTATACAACGGGTCGCGACCTCCTTAGTCTAGGCGTGCTCCCGATGGAAGATATGCTACCGGAGACTGCACTTGTCAAGATGATGTGGGTACTGGGACAAACCAGAGACCTCAATGAGGCAAAGAGGCTCCTCGCGACGAACATTGCTGGAGAGATCTCTCAGAGAACTGTGCCTGATGATGAGATTTGTTGAATGTCGACTATCAAGAGATCGGCCTGAAGGTGGGGCTTGAGATCCATCAGCAGCTTGACACAAGGCACAAGCTTTTCTGCAGTTGCCCAACGCAACTCTCAGAGAATCCAGATGCGAGATTCACCCGGCTGCTCAGGCCCACGCAGAGCGAGCTTGGCCAAGTAGACCAGGCAGCACTCTTCGAGTTCAAGAAAGGCAGAACAATAGAATACGAAGCACCTGACGAGGCCTCATGCCTTGTGGAGATGGATGAGGAGCCCCCACACAGGTTGAATGAGGAAGCGATCGATATCGCTCTCACGGTGGCTCTGCTTACGGGCTCGAAGCCCGTTGATGAGATCCACGTGATGAGGAAGATAGTCATAGACGGCTCAAACACAACAGGCTTCCAGAGGACATGTGTAGTCTCACTCGGGGGGGCGGTTGGAAAGAATGAGAAGATAGGGATCCAGCATGTCAGCATCGAAGAAGATGCCGCGAGAAAGATCGTAGAGTCAGAACAGGTCTCAACCTACCGAATAGACAGACTGGGCATACCGCTAATAGAGATCGCGACAGCCCCCTCCATCAAGTCACCTCAACAGGCCGAAGAGGTGGCTCTGGAAATAGGCAGGCTACTAAGAGCCACTGGTAGGGTGAAGAGAGGGCTCGGAACGATAAGACAGGACCTGAACATCTCAACCAAGCGCGGAGCACTGATAGAGATCAAAGGCGTACAGCAACTTGACCTGATAGCGGAGATAGTTGAAGGCGAAGTGGCAAGGCAACTATCGCTCCTGAAGGTGAAGGAGGAGCTTGAAGCAAGAACGCTCAGAGATAAGGATCTCACAGAGCAATTCCATGAGGTCTCAGATATCTTCGCCAAGACACAGTCTAAAGTCCTGACCTCAGCCATCAAGAAAGGGGGCATCGTCCTAGCAGTCCTTCTTCCGAAATTCGCCGGATTGCTCGGCAAGGAGCTTCAGAAGGGTGTGAGGCTGGGGACCGAGATGGCTCAGAGAGCAATGTTCT
The DNA here is from genome assembly GCA_964598945.1 of uncultured Candidatus Bathyarchaeia archaeon. GTDB lineage: Archaea > Thermoproteota > Bathyarchaeia > 40CM-2-53-6 > RBG-13-38-9 > JAGTQV01. The sequence goes on along the minus strand of CAZRDQ010000028.1, from coordinate 2,537 downwards.
GGGGAGGCGTCGGGGGGATCTTCCACACAGACGAGCTTCCTAACTACGGAATATCATCATCCGAGGTTCAGGAACTCAGAAAGAGGATGAAGGCACAAGAAGAGGATGCCGTGGTATTCGTTGCCGACATCAAAGATAAAACAGATCAAGCCCTGAAAGGGGTCGTAGAGAGGGTCCGGGAGTGCTTGAAAGGGGTTCCCGAGGAGACCCGAGCCGCCAGGGACGATGGCACAACCCGCTACATGAGACCAAGACCAGGGGCAGCGAGGATGTATCCTGAGACCGATGTACCTCCAGTGGCCATCACCCAGAATAGGCTCTGCATACTCCAGAAGAACCTTCCCCCAATGCCTGAGGACATCGTAAACCAGCTCATGCAGACCCATCAGATCAACAAGAAACTTGCAGAGCAGCTTGTGGACTCTGACTGTCTTCCGCTCTTCGAGAACATAGCGCAGAATACCAGGATCGCTCCATCCTTCCTAGCCACCACTCTGACAGAGGTGGTCAAGAGCCTACGCAGAGAAGGGGTGCCGATCGACACTCTAACCGACGATAAGGTAATGGAGGTATTCAAAGCAGTGGATTCGAACGTGACCGCAAAAGAGGCTGTGCCGGAACTCCTGAAGTGGCTTGCTCAGAAGCCGGAGTCCAGCGTCGGAGAGGCTGTCGAGAAGCTAGGCCTAGGCATGATCGACGAAGACGAGCTGAGAAGACGAATCAATACACTGATCGACAAGAACCTGGAACTTCTGAAACATCAGGGTGAAGCCTCCGCTGGAAAACTGATGAACCTGATCATGGGGGAGGTCAGGGGGAAGGTAGAAGCAAAAAAGGTTAATGCAGTACTCAGAGAAGAGATAGCCAAAAGGCTAGGGAAGCTTGGGCAATAAGCCGGTTCAAGCTGCTTCCTTGGTTCATCTCATCCTTCGACTTCGTCATCCTTCAGTATCGCGTAGCCATAGGACTTGAAGCGCTCGACATCATGAGTAAGGTAAGGAGTCAGAGCGCTCTCCTCACTTACGTTCTCGAAAGGCGCGCCACAAAGGCTGCAGACACGATCTTCCACGGTCGCCCTGACCTGGGGTGCCCTAGCCTGGTTCGTTATGATGGCCATACCGATCTCAGAGTCCTCTTCATGTTGCTCGTAGTTGGAGCAGTTGAATAGAAGCCACGTGCTCCATCTAGGCTCTTCATATTCCTCGCACAACTGTATGACACCACAGTAAAGTAGCTGTTCAGGAGTGTATAACGTTTTTGGACTATGGGTCGGATCGGCGCTTGGCCTGAGGTCTCAGTATCGACAGTGAACGCTCAAGATTAGTCTTGGAGTCTTCATCGAGTTCAACCAGGTCAGCCGCTGCTTCTGCAAAGGCCTCTCTTATGGCTCTGGCGTGGAGGTTGCGTCTCTGTATTGAGTATATGGTCTCCCAGTTCTCTTGCATGCTCTGGAGATTATGTACTGTTCTCTCAAGAGACTCGGTCACATAAGCTGAGAGGTCTTCATCAGTAGCAACCCGGCTTAGCGCAGAGGCATACGTCAAAAGAGCATAGTGGTGCAGGACCTGGACAGCTGCCATGGCGTGATCATGCTGCTCAACTGTGGCTTTACTTATTCTCGCACCACAATCTAGTAGCATCTTGAGGAAAGCGTCAGTCATCGGGCCAGCTCTTGCCTCTATTGCGATGAACCTCTTCTCTGCTATATCCTGTATATGAGGGCCGAAGAGTGGATGAAGGCTGAGGTACTCGACAGTGGTTGGGGTCGAGTCTGCGACTTTTTCTGTTATGCCTGTCTTTACGGATGCAAGATCCACAAGCAGAGAGCGCGGTCTCATCCTGTGCGCCAGACTCTGGCATACTTCAACGGTCTGGTCG
>CAZRDQ010000028.1:0-649 GCA_964598945.1 uncultured Candidatus Bathyarchaeia archaeon | reverse complement strand
GATACAATGACGATGTCGCGTTCATGAGCCTCTTCGAAGGCCGCCCATCCAACACCAATACTCTCTGCCGCATCCTTTGCTCTCTCAAGGTTCCTTGATACTATCCTTACACCAACCCTGTCTTTCAGGACCCTGCCGAAGAGCAGTCCCATCCTTCCCGCCCCACCGACTAGGCTGACAGTAATTCCTGCAGAGGGCTTGCCGCGGCTCATGTATATCAGGTCCCGTCATAGAAATGTGGATTCTAGTGCCTCAAGCCTAAGTTCTTTTCTGGCCCTCGACAGAAAGCTCTATGATCTCCCTGAAGATGCGTCTAGCGCTCTCTGGGTTAATACCCTTTACCTCAGCCTTTGAGGCGACTCTGTCAAGTACTTCTCTTTCTCTCTGCTCATCTCGAATAGGCAGCCCTTTCTCAGTCTTCACCTTTCCGATCTGTTCAGCAATAGTCACGCGCTTTCTCAGAAGCGTAAGTATCTGTTCATCTACTTCGTCGATCTTCTTCCTGAGGTCAGCTAGCCGTTCCAACTTATCTGGCCTCACGGAGCTTGAGTATCCATTCCATAGGGAAGAGAAATAGACGTTAAGCATGTATGCTGCATGGTAGCTCTCATTTCCTTTTGAGATCAATCCATTTCTTGTCGAGCCTTGC